>JAAZMK010000129.1 GCA_012798865.1 Clostridiaceae bacterium
CTATGGTGAGCAGCGCACAGTCGATGTGCATATCAAGCGCATTCGCGAGAAACTCGATGTGATCGATCATCCGCTGTGGCAGATAAAAACAGTTTGGAGCGTCGGTTACAAGTTCGAGGTAAAGGACGACGAAATATCGTGAAACGCCGCGGTCTCTCCATCTATGCACGCACACTGCTGACTATTTCAGCCGCGATTTTTGCTGTCTTCCTGATTCTTGCGCTTGTGTATGGCACAGTCTACAACGTGTCGACTTCAAACCAAAGACAAGAGGAATTAAGGCGCTATGCGCAGGAACTCGCTATTCTGACGGAACGGCGCATGGATGTTGCTCATACAACGTTTGTAGCTGCCGATATTACAGGCTATATCTCTTTTGCGACACGTTCTACAGGCGCATACATATGGGTTGTCAATTCTGAGAATGAAATTATTTATAACACGGGAATTCCGGCAGATACCATCGGAAAACTCGAAAGAAGCGGGGACGGAGTACAAGCCGATTTCATTTTGCCGGAAGTGGCAAGAAATACGGGACACGTCGCATATTGCCATAGGGGAAGTCAGACGGGTTTTTATCATTTGCTGCCTAACCCGACTATATGGCTTGTCGCAAGCGCTCCCATTGGAACGCGTGGTGATCTTTACACGGGCGAAGTTATCCTGCTCAGACGTCATTCACCCGATACATTTAGCGCTTGGCTCGTCGATAATAACGTCCATATATCGTTTGCTCTCGCGTATATTGTTTCGCTTGCAATTATCATCTGGCTTTCACGAAACATCACGAATCCGATCTCGGTGCTCGCAAAGACTGCGGATTCAGTCTACCGAGGTGACTTGACGGCACGCGTTCAACTCGGAAAGGATCGGAAAACGCTCACATTGCCTGATCATTACAATGATCGGAGTGCGGAATCGATTATGCACGAGGATGACTTGACAAGACTTGTCAGGACGTTCAACACGCTCATCGCCAAATTTGAGATGCGTGAGAACGAACACCGGGAGTTTCTCGGTAATGTGTCGCATGATTTGCGCACACCTGTGACTTCGATTGCCGGATTCATTGAAGGTATGCGCGATGGGACAATTTCTCAAGACAAATTCGAGCATTATCTCGATATCATAAAAGCCGAGGCGGATCGCTTGGAGGAATTGATCAACACTTTGTTTGAACAGACTGACAAGATGGAATCTCAGGAATTGAAGCAGACGGTTTTTAATTTGCATGAATGGATAAACCGTGTTCAAATCTCATTCGAGCCAATGCTCCGCGATAAGAAAATTCATCTGCTGCTCAATCTCGACAAAAGCGTCAAGGGAGAACTTAAAACGATCGGAGATGTGGGACAACTGACGCGCGTTTTTAACAACGTCGTATCGAATGCGATCCGTTTTGCTCCTCGAGGGGGTCTTGTGACGATTAGTACGAAAGCGGAAGAGCGCTACGTCTGTGTCATTGTCGAGGACAATGGTCCCGGAATCAGCGAGAAGGATATTCCTTATGTTTTTGATCGCTTTTATAAAGCCGACAAATCGCGCGGTCAGGAAGGATCGGGACTCGGTCTCTATATCGCTCGCGCACTGATCAATCGTCATGGACAGACCATTGAAGCGGGTACTTCCGCGGAGCTTGGCGGTGCGAAAATTACCTTTACCGTGGCGCGTCCGTAAGGTTGTTCATACATTCGTAAAATACAGAGATTACAATGATAAGAACGATTCAGGATTCCGCCTCTTTGAGGCGATGAGATTAATTCACGTTATATGAGTGAGGTGAGCGCATGACAAGAAGAGAGAGATATGTCGTTATTTTCTTGGCGCTGTTTATAGTTTTCTTTACGGTTATTCCGCTTTCTTGTGATGACTATGTTCCCAACGGGGATGAGACGATTACATCCACAACGACGACAACGACAATAACAACGACAACGACGACGACCACTCAGCCTAGCTCATCGAATACCACCGTACCTACGTCAACGCCATCGACAGCCGCTACGAGCGGATCGGACGTGACGACAGAACCCTCCAGTACGTACGTGACTCCGGTGTTTCCCGTCGGAGAAATCTACAATGACATTTCACCTGCCGTTGTTTCCGTGCGCGTATCCATTCCCGCTACATCGCTTTACAACAAGCGCGATGAAATCTTTTCCGGGCTGATTATCGATGAGTCCGGGCTCATTATCACAACGTATAGCCTTATGGAGCGCGCCATCGATTATCGCGGCAATCTTATGAGAAATGCATCCATCAGCATTTTCGTGAAAGGCATGCCGAAAGCATTTTCCGCTACACTTGTCGGTTACCATTCCTCAACCGACCTCGCACTCCTGAAAATTGTGAACCCCGATAAGCTCGTCTTTCGTGCCGCACCTCTGGCAAAAGATCCTGCGCTCTACGTCGGAACGCAAGTCGCAAGTATCGGTTATCCTCCGATGACGGTGTCGACAGGCGGTTTGACAATGGGTTACGTGACGTCGATCTATCGGAAGACGTTTGAAGAGGATGGGGCGCCGCTCGGTCTGATCGAAACGAGCATTTCTACGATGCCGATATACGCCGGTTCTCCGCTCGTCAATGCGAAAGGAGAGGTCGTTGCGATCGTGAGCGGTTATCTAAAGCGCATTTATGTGCAGAATCAAGGTTACGCTGTGCCTTCAACAATTGTCGCCAATGTTGTCAACCGTATACAGAACAATGAAAACGGGTCGATGATGAGAAAGGCTGCTCTCGGCATTACAGTACTCAATGATGATGATACGCTCGCGATGATGGAATTGTACGGTTATCCGAACGGGCTGTATATTTCTACCGTTGTGCCCGAAAGTGCTGCCTATACCGCGGGTCTTAATCAGGGAGATATTTTGCTGACACTCAACGGCGAGTCAATGGAGCTTGTAAAGGACCTAATGCTTTTTCTCGAAGAACAGGCTATCGGTACATTGGTGGAAATCGTTATCTATCGACCGTCGGAGGACAAGACGTTAACGCTGACGACCTATCTTTTGGAGGAAAAACCGTGAGCAACGGTAGCGAGAAGAAGCGTAAACGTGCGCGCAAAATCGTTTCACTCCTCTTGGAGCAATATCCGCAAGCAGAGTGTACACTGACATACGGTTCTCCTTGGGAGCTTCTAGTCGGCGGTATTCTCGCGTCCCAGTGTACGGATGAGCGCGTGAATAAAGTGACGCCGGTCTTATTTGAACGTTATCCCGATATGCATACTCTCGCCTCAGCGAATCGACGCGATGTCGAGGAGATCGTGAGAAGCTGTGGTCTTTATAAAACAAAAGCCAACGCGCTTGTGAGTACCTCCGCGATGATTCTCGACCGTTTCGACGGGCAAGTGCCACAGACAAGAGAAGAATTGATGGAGCTGCCGGGCGTCGGACGAAAAATCGCCAATCTTATATTGAGTGATGCATTCGGTTTTCAGGAAATTGTCGTCGATACACACTGCGCTAGAATCAGCCGTCTGCTCGGTTTTACGGATTCCGACAATCCCGTCAAGATTGAACGGGATTTGCTGGAGGTTGTGCCTGAGGATTCGCGCACGCTCTGGGGTCATCTGATGGTCGCACACGGGCGTGAGCTTTGTAAGGCACGTTGCCGCATGTGTTATTCCTGTCCCGTTCGCCTGTACTGTCGGTACGGCGCGGCATTGCAACCGTCTCCCGATCCTGAGGAGGGCGATTGTGTCTGAGTTGAATTACAGTGAAGACACTTCCGGTCATCTGTTCCGTCAAAGCATCACGACGTTACCGCGTATTTCAGATAAAAGGGGGAGACTATTCGCCAAACTCGGTATCGAGACGGTGGGTGATCTCATCTGGCTCATGCCGAGATCGTATAACGACTGGAGTCGGCGTGTACCCGTTGGTCGCCTCGTCGAGGGAGATGTTGCGACTTTTGAAGCCGTTATCGAGAATGTACCCTCTCTGACGCGACGCGGGAAGCTGTCGTATATCCGCGCGCGGCTTGGCGACGACACGGGTTCGATACGAGCCGTATGGTTTAACCAGCCTTGGTTAGGCGATCAGCTTAGGCGGGGAGACCGCTATATTTTTCGTGGGAAGATTGAGGGTAGCGGACGTTCACGTTCCGTCAATACGCCGGAAATTCGTGCGATCGACGACGAGAGTCCAGCTTTCATACCGGTGTATCCGTTGACGGCAGGACTCAACCAAGCGACCGTCAGACAAGCGATCAGTACCGTATTCTCCAATCACGATATTGCGCTGACGGAAAGTCTGCCCGCCAAGATTCGCATTGATTACCGTCTGTCAACGGCAGATTATGCATTGCGTAGGATTCACGCTCCCGAAAGTGAGCACGACATAGAAGTCGCACGCCGTCGCTTGGCATTCGAGGAGCTCTTTCTGCTCATGGCAGGGTTGCGGTATATGAAATTGGGGCGCCGAGAAGAACATGGTCCCGCTATGAAGCTGACAGAGGAAGTTCTTGAGCTTCTTAAAAAGCGAATGGAACGTTTACCCTATAAATTGACTCCTTCGCAAGAGACAGCGATCGCATCGATACTCAATGATTTCCGACAACCATATCCGGGCAATAGATTGCTTCAAGGCGACGTGGGGTCGGGAAAGACCGTCGTTGCCGCGATGGCGATGGCGGTAGCCGCGTGGAGCGGCTTTCAGTCCGTCATGATGGCGCCAACAACAATCCTCGCTACTCAACATGCCGAGAGTGTCACATCGATTCTTGAGGGGAGTGGACTGAGGATTGCTCTCTTGACGGGTGGTATGGCGCCTTCGCGTAAGCGGCTGTTGACTGATTCATTAGCTGACGGGGAGATCGATATTCTAATCGGAACGCATGCCGTCATCGAACAAGACATCCGGTTTGCGAAGTTGGGATGTTGCGTGACCGATGAACAACATCGCTTCGGAGTACGCCAGCGCGTGAAACTGTCAGGAGAGGGCGATGTCATTCCTCACACGCTCGTTATGTCCGCAACGCCGATCCCGCGCACGTTAGCGCTGATTCTCTATGGAGATCTCGACATCACGGAAATGAAAGATATGCCGTCAGGACGACAAGCTGTCAAGACGTATACAGCAAGAAGTGAAGATCGCTCGCGTATCGACCGGCTAATGGAGCGCGAGATCAATCTAGGTCATCAAGTGTTTGTTGTCTGTCCGATGATCGAGGAATCGCCTGAGCTCGATATCCAATCAGCGGCTTCTGTGCATGAGCGCTTGTCGAGACTCGTTTTCCCTGATCGGCGCATTGCGCTGATGCACGGTAAATTGAAGGCTTCGGAGAAGTCTAAAGTGATGCGCGATTTCGACCAAGGAGATATCGATATCCTCGTGTCGACGACTGTGATTGAAGTAGGCATTGATCAGCCGAATGCCACGCTTCTCATTGTCGAGAATGCCGAGCGATTTGGCTTGTCGCAGCTGCACCAGTTGCGCGGTCGCGTGGGGC
>JAAZMK010000171.1 GCA_012798865.1 Clostridiaceae bacterium
AGTAAACCTTACCGCCATCACCTTTCATGAGCTGAGCGAATAATCTTCACAACGGCATGTAGCGAGAAGACCGTCTTGTGAATATCACGTTTTTCACGATGTTTTCAGCTTAACATTCTCTATTTCTTGTTCACATTTTTATTATTCTATGCACATTTATGTTGATAATGTTAATAACTCTGTGTATAACTTGCGTGACAGGCATTTGGGGATTCGAGGCTATCAAACCCCCCTGAAAACAGGCTTATCACGTTTTTTACATCTTCTGAACGAAAACATAATATATGCAGTCAAATCTCTGTAACCCTTGCAAAGCAAGCATTTTAGAGGTTTCATTACCGCGCATATATATTAATGTCCACATGCAGCGGACACCTGCTTAGTCGTCATGATGACTTGTAGAGAGCACATCTCGCGCTCGTCCATGCGATGAATGTGCGCAAGCACATCGCAAAGTCAAGCTCGCCAAGCGACTCACTTTTCGGTTATAAAGCACGCTTATAAATGTGATAAGAACTTCTTAAGGTAAGCAGTTTAAATTAGAGGGCAAACGGCCGCTCATCCGCGTGAGTTCTCTGAGACCTGACGCCAATTCAAGGGTCAATTTGCCCGGCAACATACGCCACTGCCAGTTACCTTCCGCTTTACCCGGATGATTCATTCTGCTCTCATCCCCCAAAGCGAGCAAATCCTGCATTTGGAAGATCACCGTCCGGCAGACAGTCGTCGCGGCACCGCGAAGCATCCCTCGTATGTAACCCTCTTCTTTGCTAAGTCCAAGATACTGTTTTGCGAATGTAAGCTCACGAGGATCGGCATTTTCGATCCATGAGGCGATCGTATCATTGTCATGAGTTCCCGTATACAGCACGGCATTTTCCGTAAGGTTGTGAGGAAGGTAATCGCTCGAAGCGTCCGGGTTGAATGCGAATTGCATGACCTTCATACCGGGAAAGCCCGTTCTCTCACGAAATTCATACACTTCCTGTGTCATATAACCTAAATCTTCAGCGATGACGGGCAAGGAACCGAGAGCGTCCTCAAGAGCGTTAATGAGAGAATCGCCAGGCCCGTCGATCCACTGACCGCGGCGAGCCGTTTTGTCGCCATACGGGACGGACCAATACGATTCTAATCCCCTGAAGTGATCGATCCTGACGATATCAAACAGGCGCATCTGGAAACGGAAACGTTCGATCCACCATTCAAAGTTCTGTTTTTTGTGTTCATCCCAATCGTAGAGCGGGTTGCCCCACAATTGTCCGTCATCGGAAAAAGCATCGGGAGGACAGCCCGCCACATACTTCGGTGTCAACGTTTCATCAAGCTGAAAGAGAAAAGGATTTTTCCAAACTTCAACGGAGTCTTCCGCGACATAAATCGGAAGATCGCCGATGATGGCGATGCCCTCGCGCGAGGCGTATTCTCTGACGCGTTGCCATTGGCGGAAAAACAGAAACTGGATGAACTGTTCAAACAACACTTCATCACGGTGTGATTCGGCAAATTCAACGAGCGCCACAGGGTCGCGCCATTTAAGCGGTTCGGGCCATGAACGCCACGAGACTCCTTTCATGGCTGCCTTGATCGTCATAAAGAGGGCGTAGTCTTGCAGCCAGTCTGGTCCTTCATTTTTGCGAAACGTCTCGAAAGCCTGTTTTAGCGATTCCCTCGGCTTCTCTTGAAAAGTCTGCCATGCGATGTAAAGCAGCTCTTTCCTATTTTCCCAGAGACGTCCGTAATCGACGCGTTCGGGATCATCTCCGAAATCGAATTGTTTCGGCGTATCCTCAGGGAGAAGACCTTTGCGAACCAACTCGTCCGGATCGATGAGATAAGGGTTGCCTGCCCGTGTGGAAAAGCTCTGATAAGGAGAATCACCGAATCCTGTCGAACCTAAGGGCAAAATCTGCCAATACGATTGCCCAGAGAGCACGAGAAAATCGATAAACTCAAGCGCCTCAGCTCCCATCGTACCGATGCCGTAAGGAGAAGGTAAGCTCGTAATATGCATCAATATGCCGCTGTTCCTCCCCGTACGACATACTTTGTAGTTGTATTGATCCTCAGAATCCCTCTTTTGGTCTACGGTGGTCATCACGCTTCCCCCTCATATGTTCTATCGAAGATATTAGCATACCGGGCGCCGATAAACGGACTCTCCGAAAATCGCATTCTCACAAGTCCAAGACGCGACGTTTAAGGTTCAAGAGGTGGCCTTCGGCGATCGAGATTTCCAACTCGCCGTAGAGTACAATGGAAAATGAGAATGAGACAACACTTCGCACACGGCGCGAGGTGTCAGCTTTCATACGACGGGAGACGCGAATGCTTGAACGGTTAGACTATACAAAGAGCGAGATAAACCGCGTGGCGTGGGAAAATCTTCTTTCAGCCTCCGGCCTTCGCCCGGATCCTCCGTACACCGCCGTTTACGGCGTCTTTAGGGACGATCAGCTTGTAGCGACAGGCGCGCGCGACGGCGCACGTATCAAATGTGTCGCCGTTCGGCACGATTACCGCGGCGGTACCGTCTTTCACGAATTGTTATCCGGCATGATCATGGAGGCGCTGGACGAAGGCATCAACAGGCTCTTCCTGTATACGACGCCCGATGCCGTTCAGGCGTTCGAACAGCTCGGCTTTCGGGTGCTAGCACGAATCGATAACGGCATCAGCTTTATGGAGCGAGGCACACCGACAATCGATGACTACACTCGCCGGCTCAGAGAACAGCTTGATCGCTATCAGGAAAAAAACGGCGTTACCTCCGATCCCGTCGAGTCGATCGTCATGAACGCAAACCCCTTCACGAAAGGACACCGCGCCCTCATCGAAGACGCACTTTCAAGGTCTGGGCGTCTCCATCTCTTCATACTCAGTGAAGATGCTTCATCTTTGCCGGCGGACACTCGACGCACCTTAGTAATGGAGGGGACGGCCGATCTTGCTGGAATCATCTACCACCCGACCGACTCGTACATAATATCGCGCGCAAGTTTTCCGTCCTACTTTCTAAAAAAGGAGTCTGAAACGACAGAGACACAAGCCCGCCTCGACGCCGTCCTGTTCCGCGACAGAATAGCGCCCGCGCTCGGTATAACGCATCGTACCGTAGGCGATGAGACAGATGATCCGGTGACGGCACTCTATAACGATTGCCTCGCACGCGAATTTAAAGATTCGCTAAACTTGACCGTGATGCCGCGCGTTCAAGCGGAAGACGGCAAATCAATCTCTGCTTCGCGAGTCAGGCAACTGCTCCTAGAGGGGAAGTTGGATGAAATTGCGCCCCTCGTCCCGTCGACGACATTTCAGTATTTCAAGTCACCCGAAGGTCAAGAACTAGTCCGCTCTTGGGCAAAGTAATCAGGTGACATTAATCATGGATCCCGTGACATTAAGAGAGCCACACATCTGCGCGGCTCTCTTCTGTTATCCGGTAATAAGCCTATATTGGCAGCAGATCAGTTGATCCTCTCCGTCGTCTCCGCGTCAAAGAAATGCAGACCGTCCAAGTCCAAATGGAAGTTGTGATCTTCATCGACCGCGTACTCAAAGTATCCGGGTTCGGAAATGACGCATTCCTTGCCGTTCGGGAACTGGCAGTACAGCAGCTGTTCCTTTCCGAGCATTTCAATGACATCGACTTTGACGTTGATCGCGTTCTTCTCCGCCTCTCCTGCAATAAAGCGCTCCGAGCGTATACCCATGGCAACTTTTTTGCCTTCAAAAGGCTTCAACAGCTCGCGATCGCTCTCTTTAGGCTCAATGACGAAGTCCTCCTCCAGCGAGTGGAAGTTGCCTTCTTTGATCTCGCCATTAAAGATATTCATCGTCGGAGACCCGATAAAGCCCGCGACGAACAAGTTAGCCGGCTTTTCATAGAAGAGCGTCGGCGGCCCGACTTGCTGAACCTTGCCTTGATCGAGCAGAACGATTTTTGTCGCCATCGTCATCGCCTCAGTCTGGTCGTGCGTGACGTAGATCGACGTCGTGTCAAGCGATTGGTGCAGGCGCACGAGCTCGACACGCATATGTTCACGCAGCTTGGCGTCAAGGTTCGACAAGGGCTCGTCCATCAGGAATACGCCGGCTTTTCGCACGATGGCGCGACCGAGCGCCACACGCTGACGCTGACCTCCTGAGATCTCCGACGGTTTCGAATAGAGATAATCTGTGATTTTCAGAAGCTCCGCCGCCTCGAGAACGCGCTCATGAATGACTGACTTGCGTTCTTTTCTCATTTTGAGAGAAAACGCCATATTCTCATAGACCGTCATGTGCGGATAGAGTGCGTACGACTGGAAGACCATCGCGATGTCTCTGTCCTTAGGCTCGACACTGTTCATGCGCTTTCCGCCAAAGTACAGATCGCCCTCCGTGATGGAGGTCAAACCCGCGATCATCCGGAGCAATGTGCTCTTGCCGCAGCCCGAGGGGCCGAGAATGACACAGAAATCCTTGTCGTCGATTTCGAGATCGATGTTTCGAATCGTGAAGTTTTCCCTTCCTTCATATTTTTTTCCAATGTTATTCAGTTCAATTTTCATGGTGTCCTCCTAGCCTTTAACAGCACCGCTGGCAAGTCCTGAGACGAGCTGGTTCTGCAAAGCGATGAATAGGATAATAATCGGCAGCGCCGTCAACAGGCCGCCCGCCGCGAACACCGGCTGATGCATATTGCGGACATCGGTGATCAGCGTGTACAGGCCGGTCGCAAGCGTATATTGTTTCGGGTCACTAAGTAAGATGCTCGGCAACATGTAATCGAGAAACGGTCCGATAAAAGACCACAACGCGATGATGGCAAGCATAGGACGAACGATCGGCATGATGATCAGTCGGTAAACCTGCAAGTTCCCGCACCCGTCAATGCGCGCCGCGTCGTCCAATTCCGTAGAGATCGAATCGATATATCCCTTGAGAATAAACGTATTGCTGGCGATACCGCCGCCCGCGTAAATCAAAACTAAAAACATTTGGCGACTGAAGCCCGGTATGACAGCGGCGATGATCGAATGCATCGTGTAGTAGGCGACGATACCGACAAACGACGGAATTGTCTGAATCAGCATAATCGCCATCAGCGACGCTTTTCTTCCCTTGAATCTGTACCGCGAGTAAGCGTACCCGGTAAACGACACGAACAGAAGCGTCAACAGCGCGGTCGCCACAGCGATAACGATCGTATTGACGACCCAGTTCAGAAAGTACGTCTCTTCAAACAGATACTTAAAATGCTTCAGCGAGAACTCGTATGTGCCGCCGATCCGGATGTACTGATCTTGACTGCCGTTGAAACTCGAAAACACAATCTGCGCGAGCGGCCAGAGAATGACAAATACATAGATAAAGAGAAGAATATAGCTGATGGTCAACAGAACAGCCTTGAGCGGCGTCAACGGCGGACGATCCGATAAGTACAGCCCTTTTTCTTTTTTCTTCCTCATAGCTTCTCCTCCCTAAACGATTTGGAGCGGCTGAATCCGATCCATGTGAAAAAGATCAACACTAATGACACGATCATCGTGATGGCGGCGCCGATTCCCTGGAACTGTTTTTCAATCGTCAGCTTATAGATGTACGAGATCAACAGGTCGGAAGAACCGGCCAAGTTGCCGTATTTACTCGGCTCGAACGGTCCTCCGCCATTAAACAGATAGATAATCGAGAAATTGTTGAAGTTAAACGTATACTGTCCGATCATCAAAGGTGCCGTCTGGAACAACAGAATCGGAATCGTGATATGTCTCGTCTGTTGAAAGCCTGTAGCCCCGTCAATTTTGGCCGCCTCATACAAGTCACCCGGGATGCTCTGTAGAATCCCGGTACACAAGAGAAAGACGTATGAGCTCCCCAGCCAACCTTGAAGCAGGATCAACACGATTCGCGTCCCCCAAGGTGAATCTTTGATATTGATGATCTGACCCGTCAATTGGTGTAAAAGATTTGTCAGCGGTCCATCAGGCGAAAACATGATGGAAAAGAACATGATCGTGATAAAAGCGGGAACCGCCCACGGCAACAGGTAGATTGTTCTGAAGAAGCGCTTGCCGTATATTCTGTCCTGATTGACGAGAAGCGCGAGAACAAACCCGATAAAAATAGCAAGCGAAGTCGCCAACAGCGTCCAGATCACTGTCCAGCCCGTGATCAACCAGAAAGGACCGCCCGCGATACCTTGTCCAAGGAAGATCTGTTTGTAGTTGGCGAGACCGATCCAGCTGAATTTCGACTGGTGGGACGGATCGTAGTTCGTAAAAGAGATCAAGACGGTGACAGCGATCGGCAGCAGGACGATGAAAAGCGTCACAAGCGCAGCCGGCGCCGACGCAAAGTACGGGAATCCGCTGCGACTGGCTGTTGTGCGCGTCTCGAACCAATTATTGATCCGAATCCCCTTGATCATTCGTTGTTCATTTTTGTGGACATCTCGATATGATTGATAGAAGATCAAAAATGCGATCATCAACAGAATAATCGCGATCACGCCCTCAATCATAAAAATAACGGATCGATCGAGTCGCGACGCATCTTTTGCAAGCGAAATAAGCCCGAAAAGTCCTTGTCCACGGTAATTACCTCGACCGAGCGCGTATGGAATCGCTATCAGATAAGCGTAAAGTGTTCCGATAAAGAAGAAGATTGATTTGACCGACTGTCCGAGTATCAACTGCCCGAGCCCCGGGATGGGGATCGTCAAATACGAAACCCACGGGAAACGTTTTGAAATTTCAATTGGTGTTTTCCGCCTCAAGTCAGCGATATCGGAATGCAAGACGGTAAGTGCCTGCTTCTCATCTTGGCGCAACCGATGCTTCAGATAACGCACACGATCTGTCAGCATCTCAATGGGTAAAAGCTGCTTTCTTGAGCGGATATCTTCCGAGGCAGCGAGATCTTTTTCACGCTTTTCGTTTGCAAAAGCTTTAGATGAGATTTGACCTTCCTTGTAGAGTTTTTTCAGATAGGCCTTCTCATCGTTGCGCTTTTTTAAACGCTCTTCGCGGTACTGCCGGAAATCTGCCATCACCTGCGATTGGTCTTCCTTCTTCGCACGTTCGAGCTCGTCAGTTACTTCGTTAAGTTCATCAAGTATCTGCCGCCGTTTGCTCGCTATTTCCGGCAATTGCTCCGCCATCATCCGATGCGTCCTTGCGAGCAGCTCGTAATCGTATGAAAGCTCAACATGCTGTTCATAGAACTCTACACGCGCCGCACTCTCCATCGCCTCAAGGCTCCATTTACGAATCTTGGCGTCAGAATCGGTCAACGTTTTCTCAAAGGCTGTTTTGCGCTCGGGCGCTTTCGCAAGAAAAGCTTTTTCCTCTGCGCGCATATCGGCGAGACTCTTTTCGTATTCGTGCTCCCCTCGAGCCAGCGACTTGAGCTCACTCTTAATTTGCGCGACCTTCTCTTTCGGCTCCGACTCCAGTCTCTCCTCCAGCACTCCCATTTCGGCGAGTCTGAGGTTTCGGCGTGGATGTTCGTTACCGATATCATCTATGATCGTCGTTCCGTACCTCATGCCCTCCTACTTTCTATCCCCGGACAAACCTGTAAATATTTCGCAAGCCCGGGCAGTAAGATGTGTCATCTGTCCATTGGCACCAATTCAAATCGATGAATATTGATCACGACAAGAAAAAGTGCCACCAATAAAACAAGCGTCAAATACCAGAAGGCAGACGCTGTTTGATACGTAAGAAATTTATATCCGGTCGTTACCGCAATGATCGCTCCCCAGATCAAACGGTAAGTCAACGGTGTTCCGAGACGCGAAATACTGAAATATGTGTAAAGAGCGAGTGCGACAGGCACAAAGATGTCGAGCAGATAACGCGTAAGAATAAAAGCCGAATACTCTGCCGTCGTTGACTCAGGATTAAGCTCGAGCCAAACGCGATAGCCCTCTGGATTTGCGAACAACACCGTCTCCACCGTTGCAACCAGAATCAGCGCTGCGCAAAGTGATATTAAAACTGTCAGTTGACGATTATGACGCTTTTCCTTCGCTTTTTGGCGAGGAAGTCGTTCACCCCTCATACGAATCCTCTGTCTTGATCTTGCCGATATTGCCGGCAGTTAACTTTCCTGCCCACATCACATACAGTACTTAAGAAAAAGCAGGAGAACTGCGTGAGCTCTCCTGCTTTCCGTTGTAGATGAAAGTCGATTACTTCAGATCGACCATCATGGCATCAAAGGATGCCTTGATCTCTGCGTATGCCGCTTCGACATTTGCAGGTGCAACACTATTCCATGACAGAACGGCATTCTTCCACGTATCCCAGACAGGCCCGAATTGCTGGAAGAGAGGTCTTCCGGGCGAGATCTTAAAGGAATCGATGACGGCGACGACGAGCTTCTTCTCGATTTCATCAAGGTCTGAAGCCTCATATGTCTCCGCGGGAACGTTTTCAAGAATCTTGCCTGTAGCTCTGAACAGCTCAACGAAATACTCGGGATTGACGAGCTCCGCAATCACAGCTTCTGCGAGTGCCACTTGATCCGGGTTCTCTTCGATACGAGGATTGATCGCCAGCCCCCAGCCGCCTTGCCAGTGCTTCATGGGCTTGCCGGCAACAGTGATCTGACCGATCGGATAGATCTCGAGGTCTTCACCGTTGTTCGTCTTCTCAAGCATGGCACCGACTTCCCATGGGCCGCCGATGCGCAGAACGCCCTTGCCGCCGGTCGTAAACTGCTCGTCGATGTAGCCCCAGCCTGCTTCCGCGTCAAACAGCGTTGTATTCGCGTCGCGGTTGAGCTTCCAATACTCATAGAGAACGTTAATGGCAGCTTGCTTCTCGGGTGCGAGATCGGCCCACTCTGCTGTCAAGTCAGTGACGAACGCATCGCCGTCTTCCTTGAGGAGCGCGATATCGGCTGAGTTGGTCAGCGCGACACCGAACCATGTGTCAAAAACAGGCAACAGTGCGTGTGCGGGATCCGCCACGTCTGCGAGTTCGACCGGCTTAGAGAGATCGATACCCTCCGCTTCAGCGTTCTTCACGTTGGCAAATGTCACGAGTGTCTCAATGTTGTAAGGAAACGCGAAATATTCGCCGTCCACATTGAACAGACCGCCGAGACCGGCGTCAAAATCGTCCCATCCACCAAGCTTATCCGCGATCGCTTTAGCATCAATGGCGCCGAGCAAATCACTGCTGACGAGTCCCGTCAGACGGTCGGCAGGGAGTGCGAAAAGATCCGCTACATCCGGGTTTGCCGCATCTGTGCTGCTGAGAGTGTCGAGATGGGTAAACGAAGCAACTTCTTTCAGGTTAATCGTCACGTCAGGATTCGCGTCCGTCACGCGTTTAATCGCCGCCTCGTAATACTCCAACCATCCTTCTTCAACTTGGACAGTAATTTCCGCGGCATTCAGGCCACCGGTCGGCTCATCACCGCCAGGCTCCGTACCGGGATCGGAGACGCCCGGATCCTTGGCGGACTCCGATGCGGGCGGATCCGGAACTGCCGGCGGTCCACAACCGACGAGAAGCGCAAGTACGACAATCAACGCAAAAATGATTGGTAATACTTTTTTCATGAATTTCCTCCTATGGTTATATAGTTTTTTGATAACGAACACTGTGAAGCCGACAATCCGTGCTTTAACTACCCTCCCACTGAACTGTCGACTTCATAGCTCGCTAACATTTAACAGACGACATTCATTATATACAAATATAATATAAACAACAAGAGAAAATTACATAACTGCATGTATTTTGCCATAAAACGGGTGTTTGTTCCGACCCTTTAACAACAAAACAAACCGTAAAATCGATGTTTTGACAAATCGGTCATTACT
>JAAZMK010000130.1 GCA_012798865.1 Clostridiaceae bacterium
AATACTCATCGACACTCTTGCCTTCATTCGCTCTCAGATCTTCAACCGAACGATCCAACCTAATGTAACCTTCATCCATAAAAATGACCCGATCAAAAAGCATTTCGACATCGCCGATCAAGTGCGTGCTCAGAATGAGCGTACTCCCGGGGTTAATGATGGGCATCCCATCGGATGCCTATGGCTGAAATCAATCTTTACCGACAAAAAACGCGTATGATAAAATAACTTATACGACTGTTGACGTCAGGGAGACTGTTGAATCGGTGCAAATCATTTCCCTAATGAAACACACATGACGGCGCTTCTTGTCCTTCATTACGAGAGGAAATCTATGGGTTTACTGAACGAAAAAATTAGGGAAGTTTTACAGTCACTCGCGCCTGTCACAATCTTCGTACTCGTCTTGCATTTTACTATTGCGCCGCTCACATCGCTTCAACTCGGTCAATTCCTGTTTGGAGCTTTCCTTCTACTCATGGGGCTTTCGATCTTCCTCGTCGGCGTCGATCTCGGAGCGACACCAATTGGGATACACAGCGGACATGCGATTGTCCGATCGGGGAAAATGCCTATTTTACTTATGGGCGGGCTCATACTCGGTTTTCTCATCTCTATTGCCGAACCTGATCTGCATATCTTGGCAACACAGATAGAGCAATTGACAGGTGGCAGCCTTGCAAAGTGGACGATGGTGATCGTCGTCTCCGTGGGAGTCGGGTTTCTCGTAATGGTAGGGTTTTGGCGGATTGTCAAGCAGATCAGAATCCGCTACGTCCTCTGGTTTGTCTACGGTATCATCTTGATTCTCGCGTGTCTCAGTCCATTAGTTTTTCATGATTTCGCTTTTGATGCGTCAGGCGCGACGACAGGGGCGATTACCACACCCTTTATCCTCGCACTTGCTGCCGGCGTCTCCAAACTGACAACGTCCAAACATGAAGACGCACGTGATCAGTTCGGACTTGTCGGTTTTGCTTCAGCAGGTGCTATTGTCGCGGTCCTAGCAATGGGAGCGATACAGCGTGCAAGTGCTATCGGTACGCCGCCGGAATCTTCCACCCCCGTTTACTCAAATATATTTGAATCCTTCCGACTCGCAGCTCCCTCATCGTTGCGCGATTCCCTTTTGAGCGTCGCCCCGCTCGTTATCGTGTTTTTCCTATTGCAGATCAGTGTCATCAAGATTCGAAAACGCGACACAATACGTATTTATCTGGGTATGTTGTTTTGTTACATCGGCTTGACCATATTCATGATAGGTGTCATGGGAGGCTTTATGTCGACAGGTCACATCCTCGGCGCAAAGCTGGTCGCTATCGACAAGCGCTGGCTGACCGCTATCGCCGGTTTTTTTCTCGGGATGGTGACTGTCATTGCCGAACCTGCCGTACACGTTTTAACGCAATCAATCGAAGAAGTGACGGAAGGCGCCATTCGCCGCAAAGTCGTCCTTGCCTTTCTGTCAATCGGAGTCGCCTTTGCCGTTATGTTGGCAGCAATCCGAATCTACACGCCCGGTCTACATCTCTGGCACATTCTCCTCCCCGGCTATATTCTTGTCATGATCATGAGTTATTTCACACCCGACATCTTTATCGGAATCGCATTCGATGCGGGCGGCGTCGCTTCGGGACCGATGACGGCGACATTCATCCTCGCCTTTACGCAGGGAATAGCGGCAGGTGTCCCCGGTGCCGATCCCCTGCTTGACGGATTCGGCGTCATCGCCTTAGTCGCCCTGGCACCTTTAATCACGCTTCAATTGCTCGGTCTAATCTCCATTATCCAAGCGAAAAAGCGTAAAAAGAGTCATCTCGCATTGCACGAAGGGTTCGCCCCTGAAAGACAACAAGCAATCGACACGCTCGAATCAAATGATTTAAGCGCGGATGTCGAAGGAAGTGAATTAGTTCGCTCATTGGGTCACGAAGAGAAGCTCGCTTCATTTGAAGTCGATGAACATGATCGGCATAGATAACGATTATGAACCGGATATAAGGAGTCAAGCTATATGGACATGGACAGACCTGCGAATATTCAAAACGATCGCAATCAATCAACACATGAACTGTACTCACTTCTCATCATGATTTCCACGCCGAAGAAAGTGGAAGAAATGGCGAATTACGCGCTTGCAAATGGAGCGGTCGGCGCCTTTTTCAGCTACGCACGAGGCACCCTCCCGAATCATATTCTCTCCATACTCGGGCTTGCCAACGTTAAGCGCGAAATTGCAGTGTTAGCCGTACCAAGCAGTATGGCTTCATCACTTCTCGACAACATTAATCGTCAATTCAATCTCGCGGAAAAACTGGGTGGCATCGCCTATCTTATTAGCTTGGAAAAAACTTCAACGGAGTCCGATGACGAACCGGAAGATACATACTCAATGATCGCCACGATCGTCAACGAAGGTGAAGGTGAAGACGTCGTCGAACAAGTGCGCAGCAGCTATCCCATTGGAGCATCGATCCTGCATGCACTAGGCTCGGTAAACCACAGTAAAAAGACCTTCAACTTCGAAATTGTCCCAAGCAAAGAGATCGTCCTGATCATCACAAGAAAAAATCTCTGTGAAGCTATTTACCGAAAGATTCATGATTCACTTCGCACTGAATTGCCGGGACGCGGAGTAATCTTTTCAACAAATATCGATAAGGTAGCCGGTATCTTCGAGAAGAATCGCGAAACAGAAAAAGTGATAACGGAAAATTACAACAAGCTGATGAACAGCGAGTCGTGCGCGACAAGCTCTGATTTACCGCCAGCGCCTACCGCCAATGAGACGGCGGAACAAGATAAAACTCATCAAATTGCCGTTCTGGCACTTGTCGATCGCGGTCATACGGGCGATGTTGTCCGTTTGGCGGAGACAGTAGGAAATCGCGGCGCTACCATCATGCGTGGTCGCTTTACGGAACGTGAAAGCCGCGGATTTCTGAGTCAAACCGGCGATATCGGCAAAGAAGCTGTCATTATGGTCGCAACGAAAGAGACTGCTCTCGCCATTTTGCGGCAGTTACGCCAATATGCTGCGACACACGCCGATGAACATATCTTGCTGACATGGATGCGCATCCACTCGTTCAGTCGCTTTTCATACGGAAACGAATAGAAAAGGTTTGAGACTAGCCTTAGGAAGAAGGTGCGATAAAATATTGGAAAACCGCATTTGCGATCGCTTGACCAATCCCAGCGCGACCTTGTTCCGATCCGAGAATTGTACGATCCCAGTCATTTGAAAGGTAACCAGGCACAAGAGATGCCGATACGTAATTTGTAAGTCTCAACAATGCAAGATCCTTTTCTTCTCCTGCATCGAGTCCGTTTTCAGGTTTAAACGATGGTACCATGCGTGCCAAATTCGTTTTCAATAACTCCGCCAGTGCGGCGCGACCAGTACTGTCGATGTTCGTGTAATTAGGGTAGAAATCCTTTGGATCGCAGTCGACAGCATATCCGTTATTCGTGCTTGCAACAAAATCGGCTGACATATAGTAAACGTTAGACCCTCTCCGTGAAGTGTCGCTATCGTTGCCGAGAGATAAATTAATCAGCACGATGTCACTGTATTGAGCTTCAATATCATACAAAATTCGGAGTTGCGGCGATGTCCCGATCGAGCCGAAAAGACCGCGCCCACCCGATGCGGGACTGTTCTGATTGATACGGATCACATCACCCATAAGAAGACGCAAGTTATCGACAACTGATGTCAGATAACCTGCCTCATCTGCCGCTTCGCGATATCGAATTAAGGCGACATCAGCTGCAATTGCGACGCGAGCAAACAAAGAATGAAACGCGTCTGTCGTCCGCGTTAACACGACCGTCGCACCAAATTTAGTCAAAGCTTTTTCTGCTTCCGTTGCAATGCCGAGAAGAATCGCCTTCTCCGTTAATGCGCCTTCCCCCGAACCCCATACAGCTCCTGTCTCCTCGCCTCCGCGCGAAGCGTCAAGAATTACGGTAACACCTTTTAGCGGCTGAGCTGATGCGGCGCGTGTCTTATACTCATCCAAGTTCGCTTCATGAAGTTTGGGTACAGACAGCGTCGCTGGCCATGTGCGCAGAGCTTCGACTCCCGGCGGTAATTGATCGGGATCATTATCGACTACAGGCAACTCGATTTTCCCGACAAGTGTCGTATCTGACGGCTCGTCGCTAGGCGTCGATTGGGATATTTGACCGTCATCAGGCTTACTTTCGTCAGATTGTGCGTCCGGTCTTTTGACACCATCAGGCAAAGTCGAATCGATTTGGAAACGTTTTGCACCGCATACGGGACTAGGTAGAACGCCAACAAACGACAGCAGGAGAAAAATACCGCTGATGATGAGAAGAATAAAAACGTTTCGCGCGCTCTTCTTTGCCGTCAAATTTTACACCTCTAAACCACGGACTAATCAATATAATATCCCGCTTCGGGAAAAAGATTAAGATTCACCGATTTCCGAGCAGATACACTCGATCACCTCGCGAAGTTCATGGACCAAACCGTCAATCTGCGCCTGATCCACACCCTCGATCATAACTCGAATGAGAGGCTCGGTTCCCGAAGGTCGCACAAGGATTCTCCCGTCACTTCCGAGAATCGCCTCTCTTTTTGCAATCGCCTCCTCAAGAGCACGATGATTCATCGCATACTGTTTCATCTCATCCGGAACGTGCGCGTTAACCATAACCTGTGGGAGTTTCGTCATTATCTTTCTTATTTCGCTAAGACGTGCGTTTTTGCCCTCATTTCGAACTGCGCCGAGCAAACGGATAGCCGTCAGGATGCCATCTCCCGTTGTCGAATCTTCCAAGAGAATGATGTGTCCGCTTTGCTCGCCACCGAGCACAAATTCATCTTCCAACATTCGTTCAAGGACATAGCGGTCGCCAACCTGCGTTCTGATCAACTCATAGCCCGCTTTGATTGCCATGTGCTCAAGCCCCAAATTGCTCATAACCGTGGCAACAATAGTTTTTTTAGCCAGTTTTCCGCGGTTATCAAGATCGCGGGCAAGTATTGCAAGCACAACATCGCCGTCACAAACATCCCCGCGATCATCGACGGCAATCAATCGATCCGCGTCACCGTCAAAGGCAAGACCTATATCGGCACAATTTTCACGTACAACTTCCGATATTTTGTCAACATGCGTTGAGCCACAGTCGTGATTGATGTTGTATCCGTCCGGATCAACGCCGATGGCGATTACCTCCGCCCCCAAATCCTTGAAAAGCTTGGGAGCGATCACATAAGATGCGCCATGTGCGCAATCGACAACGATTCTCATACCCGTCAGGTCAAGACCGGCAATGGACTGCAGGTGTTCTCTGTACTCGTCGGCTCCCTGCTCATGACGAATAAGCTTTCCTATTTTGTCGCCTACAAGTCGCTCTGTCTCCCAAAAAGCCGAATCATTGATGAACGCTTCAATCGCATCCTCCGTCTCGTCGGGCAACTTAAAACCGCCTCCGGAGAAAAACTTGATCCCGTTGTATTCAAAAGTGTTGTGAGACGCCGAAATCATAATACCGGCATCCGCACGGTATCTCCGTATCAGCCATGCGACTCCAGGCGTCGGAATCACCCCGACGTATAGAACATCAGCGCCTGCGCTGGTGATACCCGCAATCAATGCAGACCCCAACATACCGCACGAAACGCGAGTATCCTCACCAACAACAATCGTCGGTTTGTGATGCGTCTCTTGCGTCAAAACGTGTGCACCGGCAAACCCCAGTTGGTATGCCAACTGGGGAGTCAAATCACGATTCGCGATACCGCGAACTCCGTCCGTACCGAATAATCTCGACATATTTCAAATCTTTCTAGTCTTTCCAGTCTCAAACTAACTATAAAATAATCCTGCAGGTCTCAGCACCGATCAAAATGAAACATCAATCTGACGCTTTGGGAACTCTCTCATAAACATTGACCGCTACCGAATCCGGCAAAAGTAATTCTGTTCTCGTATAAAGCAAAGTCTCTGTATCGACGATGACGGGAAGCCGCACCAGTCCGATCCTGCTCACTTCACTGACATCAATATAGGCGGCAATCTTACCGGGGGCAATGCCATCAAGTACCTGCTGCCTCCCGCGAAGTGTCACTTGCACATTCGCGACCGGAAAATTCTGAACACCGAATCCTCGCTCGTGTGCCTTTTCCAAACCGTAATGCGCAAGAGGAACGCTAAACGTTTTCGTTGTAACGGGATTAACGCTCACTTGAACGAAAACCCACATAAAAGAGGAGATAATGACAGATAAAATTGCCAAGCTGATGCGCTGTCTGCGCGAGAGCCACAGACCGGTACTTCTTCTGCGCAAAAGCTTTCGCTTTTTCCCGCGCGAACGATTCTCAGCCATCGCACCACCTTCTGCAGCCATAGAGTCGTAATCAAGCTTATCTTCCTCAGACTTTACTACAGGGGGAACAGTGTGTTTAACTTCCTGCTCCTGCTCATCTGACTCTGACTCTTTGCCTTTGCGGAAAAGCCTCTTGAACCATCCGAAAATTGATCGACGATCATCTCCCTCAACAATTCCGAGCAAACGGTGCAGGTGTGTCCGGAGCGAGTCGGCATTGCCGAGCACATGGAGCACGCCGTCAACAGCAATACTGATCGTTCCCCTCTCCTCCGAAACGACTACAGCAATCGCATCGCCCATCTCACTCGCCCCGACAGCAGCACGATGTCTCAAACCGAAATCACGCCTCAAATGATAATTATCGGAGAGAGCGATATGGACACGGGCTGCCGCGACTCGACCATCACGTATAACGACCGCACCGTCATGAAGCGGTGATCCCGTGTAGAAAATCTGCCGGAGAAGCGCGGAGGAAACGATCGCATCGACACGTACCGCATTTTCCTGCTCATACAGCTCACCCAGTCTCGTACTGCGCTCAATAACAATCAGCGCACCTGTCCGCGTATTGGACATCCACTCGCAGGCTTTGACAATATTCTCGATCATCCTATGCAGTGCGGGATCAGTCGAAAAGCCGTTTCCCACTCCATACATCAGACGATTGCGCCCGACCGTCTCCAGCGTGCGCCTAAGTTCAGGCTGGAAAATAACGATGATGGCTATCGCCAAAATGGAAATCGTACGATTCAACATGAACCCGATCGTATTAAGCCCGATCGCGCTTGAGACGAGCGCGAACGCAACGATTAGGATAATCCCGCGGAGCAATTGCCACGCACGTGAATCCCTTAGAAGGAGCAAAATAAAGTAAACAACCAATGCCGTGATCGCGATATCAAAAACGGCAATGGCAATATCGAGCGGTCCGCCAAGAAACAGCAGTCCGTCCGAAAGGCTGTAACGCAACTCATCAAAAAACGCACCGATTTTTGAAAACAGGTTGGATGCCAAAATCAAAAGCTGGATCTCCTCCGTGCAATGTCACATTTTTTTCATTTTATCACATCATCGTAAGACAGAAACTAATCAGTGACAACTGTGGCAACGTGAAGAAGCTCGTAAAGAAGCTTGTCAAGGATACAAAGCCGCACGAATCACATCCATACGCTCGCATGATAGAATATAGCAGTAAAGAGTATTATGTGTGTAGACATTGAAGACTGACAATATCGGAGGGAATATATGAAAACGAGCATTTCTCGTCTCAAATCACAATCAGTCCGTCGGATTGTTTCTATCTTGATCGTAATATCTCTGCTATTGGCAGGCATTTTGGCTACGAGTTGCGAGACATCCAATCAATCGCATCCGTTTGACACATCGAATCCGACAAGCGACTTGACAACGTCGCCCATCCCACCCGACCCATCTGACAGCGCGAATACCGAGCCGCAATCTACAACGACGACAACCACGGATATTCCATGGTCACAAATAATCCACGATTTCAAAACAAAGCTTATTATTCCTGATGTAGCAGGCAAAAGTATTCCGTTTACCGCGCGTATTCTTCGCACCCTTCCGACCGCGAGCACTTTCGGCATTTCAACTGATCCCGTTATTATTTCCAACGGTAAACAGTTGTCCGATTATCTGGATGAAGCTTGTTATGGCTGGCAGTTCCTCGATGACGATATGGATCAACTGCTCGAGGCGTACGATGATGAGTTCTTCATAAAGAAAGTCCTCATTGTCGGCGCCATCGGCCTAAGTTCCGGCTCCATCAAAGTCGGCATAGAAGATATTGTCCAAAGCGACAAACTACTGACCGTGCTGTATCGCTTCCAATTCCCGGAAACCGGGACGTGCGACATGATGAGTTGGCATTATTTCGTCGAAATATCCGCGGACGACGCCTCGGGCAGAACGGTCGCCAAATCCTATTTGCCGAATGTTGAATCGCCGTCGATCGTTCGTTCACCCTGACTGCCTCTTAATATCCAAACAGTAAAGAGCGAGGGGCGACTCGCCTCTCGCTCTAATCTTTCTTAAAAGGAAAAACATACGTGTCCCACGAACTTTCATCCTTCACGTTGAAAAGTTTTTTTAGTTCCATGGCATATGCATCGTGATCATCGGCTTCAAAAAAACAGTTCATCTGTCTCCTCAAACATCCATCAAGCAGGTAGCAGTCTCTCTACTTTGCTTTATGCTTTCATTGTACAATGACAGCTCCTTCATTTCCGCAAATAAATAAAACCCCTGCAATTCCATTTCGGTAGTCATCTGTTAAAATATTGGAACCTTACAACAGAACAAAAGCCCTGTAACCTCAAAATCACAGGGCTTTTTTATGGCTGCCGATCCAGGATTTGAACCCGGACAAACTGAGTCAGAGTCAGGTGTGCTACCGTTACACTAATCGGCAATGAATAAATTCGATAACGTACGCTATGGTATCACAGAGCCTCATAATAAACAAGCAGGGAAAATCGTCCATCGGTAAAGAAGTGAAGAGAGCTGAATGCCAAAGTAACTTGGACAGTAAGAAGCGTTGGTCGTCGTCATGTTAAGGACTCCTTGCAATCAGAATTGAAACGCAAGATAAACGCATCGCGCCAAGGAACTAGAACGGCAGGAAAAGGCAGTTCTGACAGTTCTTCGATGGTCACCCACTCCCCTGAAAGATCAATACTGATGTATGAAGACTCTTTAATGTCCGATAACAATTCAACTTCCCAACACGATACTTCCCATATTCTGTGAGAATATACGGCCTTTTTGTCACCGATGAAACTGACTCTCATCTGCTCGGCAAGTTCACCTATATCTGATGGGTCTTCATCTTCCAACTCTAAAGTTTTTTTATCTCCATATTCACGCACATCTTCGCGGACTCGCCCATGCTCAAATGGACAGCTAGCATACCGTGCAGTCTTCCAATCACCGGTGAGCGATGCGCGAAATGACATCTCCTCTTCCGATCCGAAAGGGTGAGGCAAGGAATAAAATTCGTACATCCCCTCGAGCAGTCCCTGCGCTCTACGTTTGACGTAGACGAAATTATCGCGATGAAGCAGCACATATGAAAACCGGTCAATCGGCTTTTCTTCAATGTTCTTTCGCAACGGAAATATGTCGACCACATTAAGAGCATGGGCTTGACATTGACTATGCAAAGGGCAGATCGCACAGTCAGGAGACGACGGCGTGCATATCGTCGCGCCCAAATCCATGATCGCTTCGTTGAAGTCACCGGCACGATCTTCAGGCATCAATGCCCGCACTTGATGACGTACAGCGCGAAAGGCTTTTGCGTCACCTCGCACATGGGGCTGAGCATCCAGTCTTGAGAAGACGCGAATGACATTTCCGTCAACGGCAGGTTCAGGCAAATCGTAGGCAAAGGAGAGAATCGCTCCGGCAGTATACTGACCGATACCGGGGAGAGATAATAAAAGCCTTTTGTTCGGCGGGATGATACCGTCATAGTTTTCAACGACGCGCTTCGCAAGAGCGCTCAGGAAACGGGCTCTTCGATAATAACCGAGTCCTTCCCACAGCTTGAGCACTTCCGTCTCATCGGCATCCGCTAGCTTCTCAACAGTCGGAAAGCGTTCCATGAATCGCTCGTAATAAGGGATGACTGCGCTCACTTGCGTCTGTTGCAACATCAATTCTGACACAATAACCGTGTACGGATCGCGTCTTAGCTTCAAGCGCTCAGCATACGGCAGGCTGCCCACAAACGCACTCAATCGATCAGAATAAAACGAACGAAGAGTGGAAGAGACATCCTTTCTCCACGGAAGGTCGCGCGCATATACATCAAACCACGAAAGCAGTAAATCGGCTATCGTCGTCTGATGACAGCTATCAATCGATCGATTTCGGATCACTTCATGGGACACGGATTCAATCGTCCGCTAAATAGCAAGCGGCACTAATACCCGCTTGATATCCCGATGAAAACGCCCACAGAAGATTGTAGCCACCCGTATCCCCGTCAATATCAAGAATTTCGCCACAGGCGAAAAGTCCCGGAACTTTCTCAGACATCAAGGTGCCCGCATTAAATTCAGCTGTCACGGCTCCGCCTGTTGAGATCTGAGCAAATTCAAATCCGCGTGTTCCCTCGACCGTGAGCTCAAACTTTTTCAATGCTTCGGCGATCCTTGCGAATCGTTTCGGTCCGTGCAAACGATCAAGCTTGTTCATGGCGATGATCGCGCGACCAAGTTTTTCCGGAACAACTCCGGCAAGCAATACATTCAAATTGACTGCGTCTTCTTTGTCGTCTGACGATGACGGTGATGTCTCCGTTCGAAGTCGTCTTGAGTCATGTCGGGCATGGTTTCTTGATCGGTTGACAGAAACGGCACACAGAGATGACGCGAGATGTGACTCCAATTCCTTCAAGCCAATCTCGGGAAGAAAATCGATGACGATTTTCCCGACACCCTCTCCCTGTTTGCCATGAACCGCGTGACCGCGCTCTTGCGCTTTCGAGACGTGGCGAGCAAGTTCCATGGATGCGATACCGGACAAGCCGTAAGAGGTAACGAGAAATTCACCTTCCACGGTCGGCGACCTGCCGCCAATGCTAGATTCGAAGTAAGCGTTGCCAAGAAAGCGCACACCTTCAGCCCCTTTCAGAATATCGCTTTTCGTTAAGTTCAGGGGAACGAGTGCAGGTATGGGCTTGAGAATTGTATGACCGAGTGACTGCAAGATAGAGAGTCCGGAAGATGAGCCGCCCAATTGAGGAGAAGCAGGACTCCCCGCCGCCATAATAACAGCGCGCGCTTGTATAGACGTTCCGTCGGATAGTGACACCAGAAAACAGTCATCAGCTTTTTCGATAGACAGTACTTCCGTTTCCGTTCGCACCGAGAGCCCATAGCGTGCAAGTGCTCGCAAGAGAATAAGCGAGACAGAACTGGATTGCATCGAACGCGGATAGACACGCTGAGCATGGTCAACACGCGTTTTCAGTCCCCATCTCCCGAGTAACTCGATAAGATCGGATGCGGACAATCTTCGGAGTGCCCCTTTTACGAAAAGAGGATCCGTTCCGTGATAACGCCCTTCAAGCTCCGACATATTTGCCAGATTGCAGCGACCATTACCGCTGGCAAGAACCTTGCGGAGAGGACGACTCTCTTTTTCAACGATTACGATGGAACCGGTGAAATTGCTTCCATACGCGGCGCCGAGCGCCGCAAGAATTCCGGAAGCGCCGCCCCCGATGATAAGCATATCGATTTCTTGGACTGCATGAAGATTCTTGTTCAACCGAAAAACCTCTAATTTTTTGCGCTACTCTTATCGAATAGTGACAATGGCACCTTCTTCCTCAGTCAATACGAGAAAATAACGATTCGCAATCGCAAGGACTCTTACCATGCCGCTCAAGCCATCTCCTTCTGCAATGAGTTCACCCGTCGCCGTATTGAACAGCATCAGCTTGTCTGCTGTCACGCCCAGCGCATAAACACCATCGCTCGAAAGAGCAAAATCGATGACCTCTTCTGTACTCTTCGCTTTGACTAGCGCCTGATCGATCTGATCGGGCATTCCCTTGAGAAACCATATGGACATCCGTCCCTCGTCCATTGCACGTATACCCAAACATCCGGATCTCAAATCTATCTGTTCGATTCGATCGAACGAATGAGATAGTCGTAATTCACCTGTCTCAGGATTAACGGCGACTATTTCACACTCGCCGAAAAGAACCTGTTCTTCATCGTGAAGCTGAAGGATAGCAGGCAAAAAACCAAAATTGGGGTATCGCCGGTCTGCAATCAGCTCGCCTTGAAAATCAAAGCGTCGAACACGCGTCACAGGCGTACCATCTGAAAAATCAACGAGTAAAACGTCGAAAGATCTGCCACTCTTCGCAAAAGAGACGCGAATCGGTCTCCCGTGTTCAGTAATCGCCAGTGTCAAAAGAGGGCTTGCCTGTTTCAGCTTATGAAGTGACACTCTGCTTACATTGTTGGCAGCCTGCCCGAGCAATAGGACGTATCCGTCACGATAGTCTCCACCATGTATGATCGCCTCCACACTGATCTCATGCATCGTTAAATCAGGCAGTAAGACCGTAATCTCCGTCTCGTTTCTTGGAGCAATAATCAGCGCCTCCCCGGCATCGTAAAGGTTCGGATGGCGATAAGGGTACTGAATAAAAGACTGTTCACGTCCGACGGCATCGAGAACGGCGAGCCCGCTATCTTCGACTCTCAAAGGCACGTTCGAGTGAACACGTATGGTTGACGCGGGGACATGTTGCAATGAGAAAGTATCACCGAGATAAATGTTTCTATCCATATCATCCGGTAAAACATCGGGGTCCTGCGACACTTGAGTAAGGACGATAATAAATATAATTAAGGCTGCCCACGCAACAACAACTGCCACAACGACAGGACGCTGGAAGGTTCGTGTTCTGCCAGACGATTCAACAACGTCAATGTGCATATTTTCTCTGTTCAAAGTCGCCATTTCCGGATCCTCGATACACAGAACACTATAACACGCCGACAGTTTCGCTTCGATTATTTATTATAAAAACATCAAGCGAACATAATTCCTGATCCGATACTTACCTGTAAGGTCACTCTCGTAATACCACAGACTTCCGGCGTTCCTAACAGATAACAACGTCTAAAGAAAGAGCTCTCACAAACCGCTACGTTTGAGAGAGCTCTTTGATTTTTTGAACCTAACCTAGATCTGCAACGCTTATTAATAGCGTCTGCATATCAAACGGCTTGTTTAGTCGGCTTAATACATGCCGCCCTGCGGGGGCATCATCGGCTCAGGCTCGGGGATGTTCGCCACGACAGCCTCAGTCGTCAAAAGAATCGAGGCGATGGAGGCGGCATTCTGAAGCGCCGATCTTGTCACTTTGGCAGGATCCACGATACCCGCGGAAACCATGTCGACATACTCACCCGTCAAAACATTGAAACCGATGCCTTTTTTACCGGACTTCACTTTTTCGCAGACGACGCTGCCGTCGAATCCGCCGTTTATGGCAATC
>JAAZMK010000167.1 GCA_012798865.1 Clostridiaceae bacterium
ACACCGATTCGCGTTATTTCAAACTAGATGGCAGTGACTGGTATCTTAGTGAAGGCGGGATGGGCAGTATAACGAATGTTGGCAGCGAGAATGGCGAGACTTATGAACTACACTTTTACGAAATGTATGAAGAGGATCCGTCGTATGTTTTCGAGTTTTCAGAAGACGGCGTGTTGACGGAGAAAAACACGGGAGAAACCTATCAGTGTATCGATGAATAGCGAGTGAGTGCGCCAGGACAGATTTTTTATATGGGACAGAAAATAGATTATTAATCTACTGTAATCAAGCACGACAGTAATCTGACCGATTATAAATTAAAAATATCACCGAATAGAATTTGAGAATATGACCGGTTTGGGATACGGTCAGACATGAGGCGGATAGAAGAGGAAAAAGGGACAGTTTCTATTAACAGGTTCGTCAATCCCAACACAAAAAGGATATTACATAGCGGTACCGGTAGCACCTCAATCGCCTTAGGGTATTTGTCGCCATAACGTTCCGCCAGTGTTTTAGCCTGCTTCCTTGCCATTTATTCTATCCAATAACCACATGAAATACACTGATATCAGGCATTTGAAGATCGTTTAGTGGATCCTAATTTATTTGAAAAGTTCTGAACGTGAGCCTAACCTGTAAAGCATGAGTACAAGTACGTCATCTATATGTTCATAGACCAAAAGCCAGTTAGGCTCTATATGACATTCCCTTGTTCCTTTATAGTCTCCCGTCAGAGCATGATCTCTGTACCTTGCTTCAAGGTACTCTCCTTTTGCTAGTAAATCTATAACGTCGTAGAGTTTGTTCAAGTCTTTGCCTTGCTTTTTCGCAAGTTTAAGATCCTTCTTAAATTGATTGGTGAATTTTACTTCGTATTTCATTCTTCCAGTGCATTCCTCAAGTCCTCAATACTTAAATATCCCTTGATAGCATCGTCATAGGCAATTCTTCTGCCTTCTTCGATAGCGGCTGCAGTAAGGGTATTGGGAGTATCCAGCTTCAAATCAAAAGGAATGCCATTTTCTCTAATTGTCGTCCTTAAAAACATATTGACAGCCGTCGTCATGTTAAGTCCCAACTCGGAAAAGATTGCTTCCGCTTGCTCCTTAACTCTTTTATCAGTCCTGATATTTAAATTCGTTGTCGCCATAATCTTAATCTCCTTTGTGGACACATTATGCGCCTAAATTCGTTTAGTGTCAACATATTGTCATTATAATAGCTTGATTTTTCTAGCTACAAGGCAACAGCTGAATCCGATGATGAATCTCGAGCAAATGAAATAGGAGCAAGCTACGATGACTTGTTCAATGATTTACAGACATTCGGTTTTATGTTTGAAGCCCTCTGCGAAAGAGATTTGCGACTATACGCGGAGAGCTTAGGTGGAGAACTATACCATTATCAAGATTATAAAGACAGAAAAATTGACGCCATCGTTCAATTGGAAGATGGACGACGGTGAGCTTTTGAAATAAAATTAGGAGCAGATGCCGTCGATGACGCTGCAAAGTCATTAATAAAAATCAAAGATGCGTTAGAAGCAGAAGGTGCAAAAACTCCTGACGTTTTAGCGGTTCTCTGCGGTCTAAGCAATTTTGCTTGCCGGAGAGAAGACGGTGTCTATGTTGTACCAATCACTGCGCTGAAACCGTAACGATGAAGAAGATAGGATCTTTTACTTTGACAGTACGGAAAGAATCCCTGTCAGCACCATGTGCATGACACGTAATAGTACCGATTTTTACGGAGGGCGAAACAATGCTTTTACTAGGAGTAAGGGAACAAAACGGTTGGCTTGCGTCTACCTTTAACCTGACGTATCCGGCCTCATGGGAAATGATCTGCAAGGCTGTAAGCAGGGCTTACGAGTATTTTGGAGAAACAGAAATTCTGGTAGATGACATGAAAGTAGAGGTTGGTTCAAAAGATGACATTTTGAATTGTGCGGAAGCCGGAAGCATGACCATTCGAGGCATGTCGAAAATCATTAAGGTTCCGCTCATGATCACTTTTTTCAATCAGCTCAAGACCGTCAATGTAGCGGTGGCATGCATGACAGAAGAGTTTAAGGAAGCAGATTACCAAAAATTCAATATGTCTCTCGGAGAATTTATGGATAGCATTGAGCTATCGATGTATGTTAAATGAAAAGGTGATGATCCAGTAACTTTGCCACATACTAGTGATAGAGAATCATCAAGCCGGAGATAGCTTATGATCAATAATCTCATGAAAAAGATCAGTGAAAGCGCCTACTTGAAAGATTTAGAACGAATCGATTTATCTAAACTCGATCATTATATCAAGTCAGTAAAAGACATTAGCTACGTAGATGACAATTCCATTGAACACAAATTAGATGTTCATTACCTAAGCAATCAAAAGTTAAAACCCATTCTCATTGATATACACGGCGGCGGATTTATATCCGGCTATAAAGAAATGAATTCTTTATTTGCTAATTATCTCGCTCAAAGAGGCTTTGTTGTTTTCAATTTAAATTACAGGTTGGCATATCCGACCATCAACGTATTTGACCAAATAGAAGATATATCGAACGCAGTGAAATGGATTGTTTCAAACGCAGGAAAATTCGAAGCTAATATTGATGACATGTACATAGCAGGTCATTCGGCAGGCGGCGTTTTGGCAGTTGCGGAATCATTGCTGTGTCATGACAAACACATGAGAAATGATTTTGATATCGATGAAAGGGATTATGAGTACAGCGGAATCATTCTTGATTGCGGTGTCATGCATTTCTACAGAAAAAATATAGCGTATTGGGGAATGAGAAATATGATATTCCCCAAAGGCTATAGAAAGATGGATCAGTATCAGTATTTAGTTTTTGAAAACAATCGCCAATTATCCACGTTACCGAAAACTGTCTTGTTAACAAATGAAAAAGATAACCTTAGAGATATGACACATTATTTCAAGAGAGTCTTAGATGGTCATCAGGTTGACCATAAGCTCTTTGATGTTGGGACGGATGGTCATATGGGAATCATATTTAAACCTTATACCGAAGAGAATCAAAGAATAATCGACGATGTTCAGGAATATTTTGGAATTGGTCTTTAGTCGACTTCTTGATCCTCGTTCTCTTCACCGCGCATTTGTGAAGGGAAGTGAAAACGAGGCAGCCCCAGCTTGTACTTGGCAGCAATATACCGGGTGAGCATCACACTACCTGCGCCAATGAGCGTAGCGGCACCTGAGCTCATAACAGGTCGCAACAGCAGATACAGCACGGCTCCGATTAACGAAGCAAAAGCGTAGATGTGCCTCATGAAAATGTATGGTTTTTTCTGTGTGAAGATATCGCGCATCACACCGCC
>JAAZMK010000163.1 GCA_012798865.1 Clostridiaceae bacterium
AATAAGTGGAGGAAACCACCATGGCAAAACCGGGTGCACGAGAGAGAATTACGCTTGCATGCTCGGAATGCAAACAGCGTAATTACAATACAAAGAAGAATAAGATGCATACGCCTGAAAAGGTGGAGCTGAGCAAGTTTTGCAAGTTCTGCAATAAGCATACGATTCATCGCGAAACGAAATAACGGTGTACTCACGGGAGTGATCTTATGGCGAGCAAAAAGGGGAAAAGTGCGGTAGACCGCGGCAAAAAAGGAACGAAGCGCGCAGTAACGAAAAAAGACGCTAAGCCGTCAATTTTTGCACGTCTGAAAAAATGGTTTGTCAATATCATCATGGAATTAAAGCGCGTCATGTGGCCCGACAAAAAGAAACTGAAGCAGAGCACTTTGACTGTCTTATTGATCATCGCGCTTTCGACCATTATGATTCTCGTTTTTGATTCTTTGATCGGATTCATACTGCGCACTACGGGATTCTATTCATCGAAGCCTGCGACTACTCCTGAAATAACGGAACCTCCCGCGATTTCCGATACATTGAATCCCGGCGAGTCTGCCCGGAACATCGGAGCATAACGATGGCGGAGACTTCTGACAAAAACGGCCAAGAAGCGCTCTGGTACGTCATCCACACGTATTCCGGATACGAGAAACGCGTCAAGGCGACGCTTGAGATGATTATTGAGAACCGCGGACTTCAGGATATGATTCAGGAGGTTCTCATCCCTGTCGAGACTGTTCTCGAGATCAAAGACGGGAAACGTCGTACATTTGAACGGAAGATTTATCCGGGATACGTTCTCGTCAAAATGATTCTGACCGACGATATCTGGTATATCGTCCGCAATACGCGCGGCGTCACAGGTTTTGTCGGTCCGTCAAGCACGAATCCCGTACCGCTGACGGATGATGAGCTCGGCATGATGGGACTTGATTCCGATTGGGAGCCCGTCATGGATTACGACGTAGGCGATGAAGTGCGTATCATCAACGGACCCTTGGAAGGTTTCGACGGAAAAGTTGACGAGATCAACATCGATAAGAAGAAAGTGACCGTCATCGTCTCGATGTTCGGTCGCGAGACTCCTGTCGAGTTGGAGTTGACGCAGGTCATCCGCCAGCCGTAAGCGCATCTTCGCCGCAAGCACGGAAGGCGTGCTGTTTGAGATATAGATGAGACGGCAGATGATTTCTGCCTTGATCATAATTAAGTCAGTATCCTTAACAGGATTAAAAAGAAATGGGAGGTGGCTCTATGGCTAAACCGATTACCGCCTATGTGAAGCTTCAGATTCCGGCGGGACAAGCGACGCCGGCGCCGCCGGTCGGACCAGCTCTTGGACAACATGGGCTCAACATTGCCCAGTTTGTCAGAGAATTTAATGAACGGACACAAAAAGACATCGGTCTCGTGATCCCCGTCGTGATTACGGTGTATCAGGATCGTACGTATTCATTCATTACGAAAACTCCGCCGGCCCCCGTGTTGCTCAAAAAAGCATGTAACTTGGAAAAGGGATCGGGCGAACCCGATTCGAAAAAAGTTGCGACCGTGCCTTGGTCGGAATGCATCCGCATTGCCGAGATCAAGATGGAAGACATGAATGCGTCGGACGTGGAGTCTGCCGCGCGCATGGTGGCAGGAACCGCCCGCAGCATGGGCATCGTCGTCGATTACGACAAATAAGAGGGGAGGACCTGTTATGAAACGCGGTAAACGTTATATCGAAGCGGCGAAACTGGTTGATCCCCAGAAGACGTACGAACCGGATGAAGCTCTTGAGCTTGTGATCAAGAGTGCGACAGCTAAGTTCGACGAGACGGTCGAGATCCATCTTCGGATGGGCGTTGACTCGCGCCGAGCCGATCAGCAGATTCGCGGAACAGTTGTCCTTCCTCACGGAACGGGCAAAGAGATGAGGGTGCTCGTGTTTGCCAAAGGTCCTGCGGCAGACCAGGCAAAAGAAGCGGGTGCCGACTATGTCGGCGCGGAAGAGCTCGCAGAAAAGATTCAAAAAGAAGGTTGGCTCGAGTTTGACGTTGCGATCGCGACACCGGATATGATGGGTATCGTCGGTCGCCTCGGTCGCATACTCGGACCTCGCGGACTGATGCCGAACCCGAAATCCGGCACGGTGACGCCTGACGTGGCGCAAGCCGTCAGTGAGGCGAAAGCCGGTCGTATTGAGTATAGACTCGAGAGACAGAACATCATTCACTGCGTCATCGGCAAAGTATCGTTCGGCGTGGAAAAGTTGCGCGATAACTTTGACGCATTGCTCGATGCCGTGATCAGAGCGAAACCGGCCGCAGCGAAAGGACAATACATCCGTCGCTGCACGCTGGCGAGCACGATGGGCCCCGGTGTTCGCACGAACCCGAAGCTCTCGAAGTAAGACGATCGCCCATCGTATAATGGGCGCAAAACAGAATAATACCTTCAACGCCGAAGAAAGCAGGAATCGTTTTCGATATAAACAGGTCAAGCTGTCCCGCCGAGGTAGATGGACAAACTTTTTGTGCGCCCCTCTGCCATTCGCGGAGGGGTGTTAAATATTTAGAAGGAGGTAAGTGTCGCATGCCCAGTGAAAAAGTACTGGAGAGAAAGAGAAAACAAGTCACATCGCTCGTCGATGAGTTGAAAAACGCGGAATCAATCGTGTTTGCGGACTTCAAGGGTCTAACCGTTAAGCAAGATACTGAAATGCGTGCCGCTTTCAGGAACAAAGGTCTCACGTATCGTGTCGTCAAAAACACGATATCAGAACGCGCATTTGAACAGCTCGGCATCAAAGGGCTGGAAGAAACGCTTAAGGGACCGACTGCTATCGCTTACAGTTCGGAAGACGTCGTCCTCGCTCCGCGCATGGTGCGTGAGTTTACTGAGAAGTTCAGAAGGCTCAAGATCAAGGGCGGCGTGATCGGCGGAGAAGTCCATGATATCGATTACATTATGGCGCTGTCCCGAGTGGAGTCGCGCGAGAATCTGTATGGTCAGTTGCTCTTCATGATGCTCTATCCGTTGACGGCGTTCGCTCAAGTTGCCGGTCAAATCGCGGAAAAAGGCGCTGAAGCAGGTGTCGAGAAGGTTGCCGATTTATTGACAACGGACGGCAAGACCGTTACCGAGGATGGACAGAAAGAAGCAGATGATGCTGAGAAAGACGTGAAAGCTGACGCCGAGAAAGCCACTGAAGAGACGTCCGCCGAAGCAAGTGAAGAAGCCGAGAAAGATACGGAAGAAGTGTCTTCGTAGCTCTAGGACCAATGAAGCAGCTGCAGTCGTATGAAAGCTGCACCCTCACTCTGTTCTCATAGAATATGAAGAAGAGTAATGCTAAAAAATAACAAACTGAGGTTCGCATGAGGCGACCTCGATCTACATCAGGAGGTAGACTGAATATGAGTAACGAAAAACTCGCCGGAATCCTTGAAGACGTAAAAAGTTTGACGATTCTTGAACTGAATGAACTCGTAAAAATGATGGAAGACGAGTTTGGTGTTTCTGCTGCCGCGATGGCGGTTGCCGCACCTGTAGCCGGCGGTCCCGCAGGCGCAGCGGAAGAAGAAGAGAAGACGGAATTCGACGTCGTTCTCAAGAATGCAGGACAGGCGAAAATCGCTGTCATTAAAGCGGTGCGTGAGATTACGGGAC
>JAAZMK010000131.1 GCA_012798865.1 Clostridiaceae bacterium
CGACGCTCTTCCCTTGTTTCGTAATATGGGCAGGTACCATCGCAGTTCTCTCCGCCGTTTCTATTGCGAGCGCGACCTTCGCCATCAACTCGATTCCGTTCGCGGCGCTCTTCTCTCGTTTCGTAGTATGGGCAGGTACCATCGCAGTTCTCTCCGCCGCTTCCGTCACGAGCGCGCATTCTCATGCCGCTCATGCCGCTTGCATCCGCATTACCTTTTCCCGCTCCTTCGCCGTTGGCGAAGCGATTGCGCTTTTGAACACCCATTCCGTTTGACTGTGCGGCTGTCTCATCCTCCGGAGTTTCCGGTTCCGCGACATCACTTGACTCTTTCGCCATACGCTCCGGCTGTTCGACCGATTCTCTTACTTGCGCTGCGGCTGAAGCGCTCACCGCATTGAAACTGCCCCAGATCACACCGGCAACCACGAGGATCGCCAAACCGATCAGCAGAATAGACTTCATTCGTTTCGATTTCATTAGAAATTACCTCCTACTAGGGAATCAGTATGACTAAGTTCATCATTCCCTAATCACATTAAACACAGGTCGTTTGTTTGTTCAGAGGCAGTCATGTGTTTTTTGTGTGTTTTTTAGGCATTTTCGCCCTTTATCACCTTTATCAATTCTTGAATACCAACAATAGAGAAGGAAAAAGTGACGACGCGCACAGCATCAGACTATGATCTGCGCTGAAACATTGCGGTCATCCAGCGGAAAACTGAGGGTGAAAGTCGATCCTTCGCCTTCACGCGACACGACATCAATCTCGACATTGTGACGATCCGCGATACTCTTTGCGATGGACAGCCCGAGACCGGTACTGTCGGTACCTGCCTTGCCGGTCGTGTAAAAGCGATCGAAAAGATGGCGAATCGTTTCTTCACTCATGCCGATGCCCTCGTCGCGAATACTGATCACAGCATCAGTGAATTGAGAGCCGCATCCGGCATCACGGAGACGATAATCGACGAAAACGCGCGATCCCGACGGCGTAAACTTAACGGCGTTATTGAGTATGTTGACGAGCATCTGCCTGAGACGACCGTAATCACCGTAAAAATCATCGTGTTCGTCGGAAACCTTGTAGTCGATCTCGACGCCTTTTTGTGAGGCGATTTGACGGGTCTGGCGGACTGCGTCTTCCACGACGTCTCGCAGATTGACCGCCTCCATGTCGAGCGTAAACTCAGGATTATCCAGTCTCGTCAATTCCAAAAGATCGCCGATAAGTCGATCGAGTGATGCTGCAGAGGCACTCATGGTCGCATAGTATTCCGTCACATCGTCTTCCTTGACGATGCCGTCACGCAACGCCTCGAGTGACCCGCGAATAACCGTTACCGGCGTACGGAGTTCGTGTGAAATCTCCGACAAAAATTTACGCCTCGACGCATCGGTAAAATGGCGTTCACCTTCAGCCTCCTCTAGCCGTTCCGCAAGCATATCGATTTCATTGCCAAGCTGACCAATCTCGTCTTGCATATCGAGATTCGTTCTGGCGCGATAATCGCCATCCGCGAGTTTCGCGGTCGTCCGTTGCAGTCTCTTTAAGGGATCAATGAAGTGGCGCGACAGTAAGATCGCAAGGAGTACAACGACGATGAGTGCAATCACGAGAGAAAGGAGTAACCCTTGCCACGCAGCCATCAATCCGCTCGTCGCTTCCGCAACCGATGTATGCAGGAACAATGCCGATGCGATATCTCCCTGCGCATCGCGGATCGGAAGCCCAACGGTCATAGACGGCGTCCCGAACAATGTGCCGAAATCTTCCGAGTAGACCGATTCGCCTGCAAGCACCCTGTCGAGCAAAGTGTCGATACTCTCCGGGAGTTCCGATGTAGAAACGCTCTTATCGGTAGCGGTCAAGACAGTTTCCGTTTTCTTGTCGACCAGCCATAACTCCCCAGCATCAATTTGACTCAGCCAGGTCAGGAAGCGATCTGTTCTGACACGGTATTCACGAACACCGCGCCTTTCCTGCTTACCCTTACCTTGACCCTGACCTTGACCTTGACCTTGTGAGGCGGACGCATTGCCTTTTCCAGTTCCTTCTCCCCATCTTCCTCTTGAAGGTTCCGGGCTTGACTCTCCGGCAGTCGCCGTATCCGTCTCATCGGGACAGAAATCGATATCGGGATCGTCGAACGACCAATTCACCAACAGGTGCGCGATCCGATCACCGCGCTCAAAGAGATTTTCTCTCGCCGCCGACATTACGGTCTTTCGAAAAATAAAAATATATATACCTGCCGTCAACAACGCAAAGATGAAAAGAACTGCGACGAAATATGCGATCAGTCTACGAGTGATGGAACGGCTCATAGCAATTCCTCCATATCGGTCGCGTCGTGCGAAAGTGGGCTGCGAATGACATTAAAGCTCATGGCGACTCCTCGAACACGACGAACTGGTAGCCGCGCCCGCGCACCGTGTTGATATCCCATGTGGGATGCGGATAAACCAGTTTGGCGCGCAGGCGCTTGATGTGCGAGTCGACCGTCCGCGCGTCGCCGACGTAATCGAATCCCCAGAGAAGATCAAGGAGCTGGTCACGCGTAAAGACGCGCTCAGGGTTCGATGCGAGCAGGTGGAGAAGATCGACCTCGGTTCTCGTCAACACAATGCGATTGCCGTCGATGACGGCCACATTCTCAAGGGGAATAATCTCGAGATTTTCGATTGTCAACCGTTTGTCAGTCTCTTCTTGCACCTTGTTCACACGTCGCTGAACAGCTCGAACGCGCGCCATCACCTCGCTCGGAGAAAATGGTTTGACAATGTAATCGTCGGCTCCGTAATCGAGCCCCATGATCCGCTCAAAATCATCGCCGCGCGCGGTAATCATGATGATAGGAACAGTGGAAGTGCGACGTATTGTTCGGCAGACTTCAAAGCCGTCTTTCTTCGGCATCATGACGTCGAGCAACACTTGGTCGACCTGATGCTTTTCGAATAGACGCAGAGCCTCTTCTCCGTCATGCGCGACAAGAACATGATAACCCTCGTTCTTGGCGTAATCGGCAAGAATCCTCGTGATATCGGCATGATCGTCTGCGATGAGTATGGTGGGCATATTTACCTCATAAATAAATATCTAAAAGCAACGTGATGTTTATCTGATTATCTCACGTAACAGAGCAACAACTCCGTGTCAAAGGACACTGAGCGGAATTCCCGCGATATTGCATATGACTGTTATTCCGGCAACCACACAACGAGAAAAGCATTGACGACGACATCGCGTTTCAGGGGACGAACGGTTGTCGTATCAATATCGTTGACGGCATTCTCGTAACGCTCACTCACTGCTTCGAGCTCCTTTTTCATTTCGTCTTCAAGCAAGACGAGCTGTTGTGCGACACGTCCGTACGACTCTTCGGCTCGTCCGACTTGACTCTCCGCCTTTTGTGCTCGCGATGCGCTTTTCGCAGCCGTCGTCGAACGGTAAATCGTCGACTGATTGATGAGCGACCTTCCGAGAAGCGAACCGAGAACGGCGGAACCGAAGGAAATGGCAGTCTGGCGTTTTGCGTCTCTTGCCTGATCTTTGACGCGCTCTACGCGCTCTCCGGCTTTCGCAAGTCTCTCTTCGATCACAAGGCGTTTCTTCTCGTACTTGTCCTCTATGTCGTCGAGTTCATTGTCGCGAAGTTCGCGCGCCGCCAATTGCACACGAGCAACAAAATCGCGCTCACTTTCACCGGGTTGCGCGAAAAGACCGAGCTTCTTGTGTCGGCACAACGTCAACTCCGAATCGCGCCATACGGTATCGACGAGCGCACGCTGCCACGCCGTAAAGCTCGTCTTGTTCTTGGCTTCTGGCGGAAGTGCGGCGTAACGAGCGCCGACTGGCGGATCAGACACGAGGTCGTCGAGCTCGACGTCAAGCTCGAGCGCGTCCCGCCAATCGACCGGGACGACCGATCCGCCTAGAGGAGTGAAGCGCGATACTTGCTTCGTATGCGAAATGCCTTTTTTGTCGTCGTGGTAATAGACGGTAAGGAATCCCGCGAGAACAGGCTTGTAGAACTGACCGGGCGAACCCGGTATGTAGCTCATCGCAATGCCGGAGGGCACTTGAGGCGCAACCTTCACGACGCCTTCCTCGAGTCCCGTAAGCATACCAAGACCCGATCCGCTGTCAGATTCTTGAGACATCGGCATCACTTCAGCCATCGTTTCAGTCGCTGACACGCCTCCGGGTGAAGGAACGCGAGGGCGAATGACTGAAGGGGTAACCTGCGAAGTTGTGGCACCGCCGTAAGAATCATAACCGTGCATGGCACCGGGCGACGACACGATATCTTCGTCGTAAGTGCCTGCACTCCTCTGCTCTTCGACGAGTCGCCTGATCTGATCTCTCGTTAAGGGTCCCGCCAGATACGACATGCAAAATCGCGTCCGGAACAACACGGGAGGTCCGCCCTTGGCGGGGCGCATCACGAACTGGCGCTGTTTCAACCCGGCAATGAGATTTCCGAGTTCCGATTTTGACGCGCCCTCAATCGCCTCGTCCGCAATACCCTCAAGGAGTCTCATCCGATCACGTTCTGTCGTCAGTCTCCCGACAAACCACGTGCCGACGTTCGACAACCCTTTGTAATCGATATCTCCGGGATTCTGGGTCGATAGAACAATGCCGAGCCCATAGGCACGCGCTGTTTTCAACAATGTCAGAAGAGGTCTTTTCGACGGAGGCTCAGCGACAGGCGGAAAACACCCGAACACTTCATCCATATAGAAAAGCGCGCGGAGCGACTGCGTCCCCTGCTGTGAACGCATCCATGTGACGATGCGATTGAGGAGCAATGCCACGAAGAACATCCTCTCCGCATCGGCAAGGTGCGACAGCGTAAGAATCGAAATTCTAGGTTTGCCCTGTGGAGTGTAAAGAAGCGATTGTATGTCGAACGGCTCGCCCTCCATGAAAGCGGCGAACGCGGGAGATGCGAGCAAGTTGTTGAAACGCAACGCCAAAGCGAACCGGTCTTTCTCCGGGATATACGTTTCGATGTCCATGACACCGACAGTCGCGATGGGCGGCTTGCTGATCCAGTGAATAAGAGAAGCGAGCGAGAAACCTTGACCTTCAAGCCATGCCTTGCGGATGAGAAGTGACAGGAGAACGTGTTCTCGGCTCGAAACGGGATCGGCGGCAATACCGACAAGGTGCAATAGGCTCGTCGCCGTTGTGGAGACAACTTCCTGAAACAATTCAGGATCGGCGATGACGGCGGGCGACGGCTGTTGGAACAAGCCTTCCAATGAAAGCGGACGACCGAACTGTCCGCCCGGCGTATACAGTGCAAAATCCGCGTTTTGTTTCATCGCGCGGATACGCTCGCCGTCCTGATCCGAATCGGCGAGACCTTTGCGCCAGATCGACGCCTTTTTCTCGGCGAGTTCAGCTAGACTCAACCCCTCCGCTTCCGCTTCATCCGGATGAAGCCAAGGCTCAAAATCGGATGCGAGAAGATCGGGGAACGCGAGCAATAAATTGCCCATATCGCCCTTAGGATCGACAACGATCGCGGGAATTCCGTCCATCGCGGCTTCTTCGAGGAGACAAATGCCTAACCCTGTCTTGCCGCTGCCGGTCATTCCGACGCACATCGCGTGTGTAACAAGGTCGCGCGAGTTCAAGAGCATGTAGTTGTTACGCTCTTCAGATCCGACTTCTCCGCTCTCAGTGCCTAAGTAAAAGACACCGAGTTTTTCATAATGAGCCATATGCGCCTCTCCCGTTTCCGTCTTTGTACGATGAGAAATGAGAGGGATCCCTCACACTGCCGGTGAGAAAATCCCTCTTGTATATTAATTATTTTATATTATTTTACATTTTACCGTTTTGAGGTTGCTTTACGCTTTGTTCAGTCTTGCAATCAAGTCGGTGCGATCGAGCTCTTCTAGGTCGGGATGACAGCGGATCGGCTCACCTGCCGCGCGAAGCGCGTTGACGACATCTTTCAGTCCGCTTCCAGTCACGAGACACGTCACCGATTCGCCGGGCTTGATGATTCCTTGCTCAAGTGCGCGCTTGACGCCGGCAAAGGACGTCACGCCGGCCGGCTCGCCAAATACACCTTCAACCGTTCCCATCACGCGCATCGCGTCCAGGATATCCTCGTCGGGGACGGCAATCCAGGCGCCGTTCGAGGCGGAGACAGCGCGTAGCGCCTTAACAGGATTTCTTGGAACACCAACGGAGATGGAGTCGGCGAGAGTGTTTTCAGGAGTCGGTTTAAGCGGCACACCGTCGCGCGCGGCATCGACAAAGGGACTGCAACCCGTCGACTGAACGCCGAGAATCTTCGGAATGCGGTCAATCATGCCGAGCGCAAACAAATCACGGAATCCGAGATAGACGCCTCCGATCGTACATCCGTCACCGACGGAAACGGCGACCCAATCGGTCGGTTCGAAGTTCAGTTGTTCAGCGATCTCGAATGAGACGGTCTTTTTGCCTTCAGCCATGACGGGATTGATACCGGCATTTCTGTTGTACCATCCGTACTTGTCGATCGCAGCTTTCGACAAGTTGAACGTCTCGCGATAATCGCCGATGACGGAGACAACGTGAGCTCCGAACACGAGCATCTGCGCCAGCTTGCCCTGTGGAGCGCGCTCCGGAACGAAAATGACAGTTTTAAGACCCTCGCGCGCGGCGTTGCCGGCACAAGAGGATGCCGCATTCCCCGTCGACGAACAGGAGATCGTGTCATAACCGAGTTCAAGCGCCTTGGCGACAGCGACCGCGCTCGCACGATCCTTCAGTGACGCCGTCGGATTGAGACCGTCGTCCTTGACATAGAGTGCTTTCAGACCGAGCTCATCGCCGAGCCTCAGCGAACGGTAAAGAGGCGTCCAACCGACGCGAAGAGACGAGGAATAGTCTCTCTCTTCCAACGGCAGAAAAGCCTTGTATCGCCACATGCTGTTCGTGTGATCCTTTTGGAGGCTTTCACGGCTCACATGCTGTGAAATGACGTCGTAATCGTAGTCAATATCAAGGATCGCCGTATCTCCGCAATCGGGACACGTCAGCAACTCTTCTTCGTACGGGTAATGACGATGACAGATGGTGCATGTATATCCAATAAGATGAGGAATATTTGCTTTTTTCTTTTTCGGAATAGTGGTCATCAGATAATCTCCTTCGTGGCGGACAGCGCCATTATTTGTGTACAGCTTACCATAATAAGAACTAATGATCGTTTCACTTTAACAATGATTTACTTGTTCTTAACGCGTGACTTATGGTATCATTCATAGTATAGAATGCCTAAATGGAGGAAAAACTATGCAACATTTCAAAAAACTGTTGGCCATTCTGCTCTGCGCACTGTTTGTCTTTGCAGTCGTAGGGTGTGGTCCAAAAGATCCGGGCAAGACTGATCCGGCTGATCCATCAAAGTCAGAAGACCCGGTCGACCCTGGCAAGCTCTCTCTTGCGAACATCAAGATTGGCTTCGTCCACGTAACAGACCCGAACGACATGGGCTATACGTATAACCATGACCTCGGGACACAGAAGATGCAAAAAGAACTTGGACTGAAAGATGATCAGATCATCAATAAGTTCAATACAAATGAAGACCAAGCGTGTGAGAACGCACTCCGTGAACTCGCCGAGCAAGGATGCCACATCATCTTTGCGACGAGCTTCGGCTTCGAAGATTACGTGCTCAAAGTCGCCAAGGATTATCCCAACATTCAGTTCTGCCACGCCACAGGCTACCAGGCTGCAGGCAGCGGATTGAAGAATGTTCACAACTACTTCGGCAAGATCTACCAGGCACGTTACCTCTCCGGTATCGCTGCCGGTCTGAAGACCAAGACGAACAAGCTCGGTTATGTCGCTGCGAAACCTTTCGCTGAAGTTATCTCCGGATACACAGCATTTTATCTGGGCGCCAAGAGCGTCAACCCCGACGTCACCATGGTCGTGAAATACACGGGAGAATGGCATGATCCGACGGTCGAGGCCCAGTTGGCACAGGCACTCATCGATGAGGGCTGCGATGTCATCGGACAACACTGCGACTCGACGGCTCCTGCGACAGCGGCTGAAGCCGCCGGCGTGTTCCACGTTGGATACAACTCCGACATGCGCGGCGCGGCTCCCAAGGCTTCTCTGACCTCTGCCATTTGGGACTGGTCGCGCTATCTTGTTATGGCGGTTAACAAGCTCGTCGCCGGCGAAGAAATCCCCGTTGATTGGGGCGAGGGTCTCAAGGAAGGCGTCTGCGATGTGTCACCGTTGAACGATGACATTGTCGCTCCCGGAACAGCTGATAAGATTGAAGAAGCTCGCAAGAAAATGGTTGAGACCGACTGGGATGTCTTCACAGGTCCGCTCGTCGATGTCAAAGGTAATGAGGTTGTTAAGGCTGGCGAAACCTTTATCGAACCGGCATCAGCTCCTTCATGGACACATATCCTTGAAGGCATCACCGTACCACCGGAAACGCTTGGCTAATGTATCAACAACGTGATGAGCACACCGTTTGACGCGGTGTGCTCTCCAACACGTCATCGCCGAAACGCAATTCGAGTTTTTTAGATCACGCGTTTCGGCGATTTTTTGAACTCCGGTCAGCCTTCTCATATCAAATAAGCATTAAGGAAATGCTGATCGGTCGGAGGAATGTCATGCTAGATACGAAACCGATAACCGTCGATAATGTCGTTGAGATGCGTCACATCTGCAAGAGTTTCGGCACGGTCCAGGCTCTTTCGGATGTCCATTTTGCACTGAGACGCGGTGAGATCCTCTCGCTGCTCGGTGAAAATGGTAGCGGTAAAACGACACTCATGAATATATTGTCCGGCATTTATTTCCCCGATGCCGGAGAAATTTACGTCAATGGCAATCACGTTACCATTCGCCAACCAAAAGATGCATTCGACCTCAAGATCGGCATGGTCCACCAACATTTTAAACTTGTCGATGTGTTCTCGGCGGCGGAAAACATTGTTTTGGGACTCCCCGGGGGAAGAACGATCAATCGGCGCGCTCTCGCAAGACACGTCCGAGAAATTGCCGATCAGTATGGATTTGAAATCGATCCTGATAAAAAGGTCTACGATATGTCCGTCTCGGAGAAACAGACGGTTGAAATCATCAAGACTCTTTACCGAGGTGCCGACATTCTTATTCTCGATGAGCCAACCGCCGTGTTGACACCTCAGGAGACGGACAAGCTGTTCGATATCATGCGCGCCATGAAAAAGGACAATAAGTCGATTATCCTTATCACTCACAAGTTAAACGAAGTGCTCGCCGTCTCGGACCGCGTCACCGTCCTTCGCAAGGGTGAATACATCGACACTGTTCTTACAAAGGATGCAACCATCCAGTCGCTGACCGACATGATGGTCGGTCGCTCCGTCTCGCTCGAGATCGATTGCCCGGAACCGCAAAACATCGAACCGATCCTCAAAGTTCAATCATTGACCGTACTTAATCAGGACGGCGCCAAGGCGCTCGATGATGTGACTTTCGGTGTAAACGGAGGAGAAATACTTGGCATTGCGGGCATTTCAGGAAGCGGTCAGCGTGAGCTCTGCGAAGCAATCGCCGGGCTCTATCCCGTTACGGGCGGCTCCATCCTTTATAGGAATGTTGTCGACGGTCATGAAGTCGATGAGAATGTCGTTGGACTCAATCCAAACGACATCGTGAAAAAAGGCATCGCGCTCGCTTTTGTCCCTGAAGATCGTCTCGGCATGGGACTTGTCCCCTCTCTTAACATGGTCGACAACATTATGTTGAAACACTACCGAAAGAAGAAAGGCTTCTTCGTCGACCGTAAAACATCACGCCAGATAGCCGAGCGTCTCGTAGAGGAGTTGCAAATTGTCACACCGGACGTCTTCACGCCTATTCGGAAGCTGTCCGGAGGTAACGTTCAGAAAGTGCTCGTCGGAAGAGAAATCGACACACACCCGCGTCTCCTGATGGTCGCTTATCCAGTTCGCGGACTCGATATCAATTCTTCCTACACGATTTACAATCTTTTGAATGAACAAAAGGAAAAAGGTGTCGCAGTCATCTTTATCGGAGAGGATCTCGATGTCTTGATGGAGATTTCCGACAGACTGCTCGTCCTGAGCGGCGGTCGCGTAACCGGCATCGTCGACCCGCGCTGCACCTCAAAACAAGACATCGGGCTCCTTATGCTCGGACAGTCGATCGACAATGAGAAAGGAGCTGACGCCGTATGACAGATCAAAAGATCAACAACGTAAACGTGCAGGAGCAGCCCAAGACGCCGTGTCCGCCCGCACAAGACATACACCATCAACTGAAAGAACCGTTGGTGCGTATGACGAAGCGTGGCGTTGTCACGACGAGACAGAAAGTAATTGTCTATGTCGCCGGTTTTATTTTGGCGTTGGTCGTCGGCGCACTGATGCTGTTAGCCATCGGCAAAAACCCGTTCTTTGCCTACCGCGACATGGTCGTCGGATCATTTGGCACCGCGATTGCCTCCGCTGAAACAATTCGGATCGCGGTTCCCTTGCTGATCGCCAGCGTCGCCGTTGGCTTCGCCTTTAAGATGAAGTTCTGGAACATCGGAGCGGAAGGTCAGATTCTCGCCGGTGCGATCTTCAGCTCCTACATCGTCATCCACTCGATCAACAACAATAACTACATCGGCAGGCTGCCCCTCCATCTCATCATGGTGATACTCGCGATGGTTGGCGGCGCTTTGTTCGGATTCCTCCCCGCATACTTCAAGACCAAGTGGGAAACAAACGAGACGCTGTTCACCTTGATGCTCAATTACGTCGCCATTCATTATGTCGCCTATTTGCAATCACTTCGCTCGTGGCAACATCCGGATAGCACTTATCCGAAAATTGTCGATTTCGCCACATTCACGAACGGAAAGGTGGCGCTCCCTCGGCTGTTTGGCGTGCATATCGGCTGGATCTTCGCCATCATTATTGCCGTTATCGCCTACTTCTATTTGACGAAGACAAAACACGGATATGAAATCTCCGTCGTCGGCGACTCGCTGAATACAGCGCGATACGCCGGCATGAACACGCGCTGGATCCAAATTCGCACACTCCTCATCTCAGGAGCGCTCTGTGGATTTGCCGGATACTTACAGGTAGCGGGTGCAAATCATACGTTGACGGCAACGACAGCGGGAGGCGTAGGATTTACCGCGATTACAGTCGCATGGCTGGCAAAACTTAATCCGTTCGTCATGATTCCGATTGCCATTTTTATTGCAATGCTCCAAAAAGGCTCGCTCTTCATCCAGTCGACAATGCGTATCCCGGCAGCCGCAGCCGATCTCTTGACGGGCTTAATCCTATTCTTCATGTTAGGCAGTGAGTTCTTTATTGAATACAAACTCGTTTTTAGAAGTAAGCATCACGCTCCACACATCGAACAAAAGGAGGTCTCGGCATGAACGTATTGACGATCATCATCAATTGGATCAATGCCGCCATCTTAGCGGGCACGCCTCTCCTTCTCGCGACGAACGGAGAAATCCTGACGGAAAAGTCAGGCAACCTCAACCTCGGCGTCGAGGGGCAGATGTATATGGGTGCCGTCACGGGACTTGCCGCCGCTTGGCTTACGGAACGATGGTTTGGAGTCGGAGGCATCATCCCGCTCATCGCGGCAGTCGTCTTCGCTTTCCTGATGGGATGCATCAGCGGACTGATCTATTCCGTCCTGACTGTCACATTGCGTGCAAACCAGAACGTCACAGGTCTGACGCTCGCCATCTTTGGAACAGGTTTCGGAAAGTTTTTCGGTGAAGTTCTCAGCAATGAGGCCGGCGGATACGTCACCGTGGGAGCAGAAACAAAACACGTATTCGGCAACATAAATTTTGGCAACTTGACAGAAATCCCCGTGATCGGAACACTTTTCTTCCGATACAACTGGCTTGTCTATTTCTCAATCATCGTCGCGGTTATCTTGGGCTGGTTCTTAAATAAGACGCGCAAGGGTTTGTCGCTTCGCGCCGTAGGCGAAAGCCCCGCTACGGCCGACAGCGCCGGCATCAACGTCACACGCTACAAATATGCCGCTACCACGATCGGCGGCGGGCTCTGCGGTTTGGCAGGTATGTACATGTCGATGGTCAATCAGAAGGGCATCTGGGTAACTGACTGTGTCAGCGGCTACGGGTGGCTGGCGATCGCGCTCGTCATCTTTTCCACATGGAGTCCGCTCCGCGCCATTTATTCATCGATCATCTTCGGTGGATTGTCGGTGATGTACATGCGTGTTCCAATTCCCGGTTTGCCGCGCGATATCTACATGATGTTCCCCTACATTGCCACGATCATCGTCCTCATCTTGACGAGCATCAGGCAGATCAAAGAACACGCTCAGCCTGCAAGTACGGGACTCAATTACTACCGTGAGGAGCGCTAGCCGTTTGACCTGACCCGGCACAGCAAAGCGCTTTTATCACACTCAACAATGCAGACCGGTGCCACACACCGGTCTGATTGATTTCGGCAATGATTTGGCGCTTCTTCGACGCTCATATACAATGGATACACATCAGAACCGATTATCTCTGAACGAAGCTAATCATTTACCTAGGAGGTTTTAATGCATGTATGATCTCATGATAGTAGGCGCAGGACCTGGTGGATACGTCGCGGCGGAGAGAGCAGGGCGCGCGGGATTGTCAGTTGTCTTGTTTGAAAAGGATTCCCTCGGAGGCGTTTGCCTCAATGTCGGCTGTATCCCTTCAAAGGCATTGCTCAACTCGGCAAAATTGTATCGTCATGCCATGGACAGCAAGGCGTTCGGCATCACATCCGAGAATGTGTCTTTTAGCCAAGACACCGTCGTCAAACGCAAGAAAAAAGTCGTTCGCAAGCTCGTCGCGGGCGTCAGAAACCAAATGAAAGAAGCGGGTGTCGAGGTCGTCATGGCTAAAGCGACGATCTTGCCTCGCGAGGGCGAATTGTTCCGCGTCCAAGCGGAGGATACCGTCTACGAGGGCAAACGCCTCATGATTGCGACAGGTTCCGTTCCTATCGTCCCGCCGATCAAGGGACTGGCAGACGCCATGGGCAAAACGGCGATTACGAATACGGAGATTCTCGACCTTACAGAAGTGCCCGATAAACTCGTCGTCATCGGCGGCGGCGTCATCGGTCTCGAAATGGCGTGCTATTACCAGACTGTCGGTTCAAAAGTTGTCGTCGTCGAGATGCTCGACCACATCGCCGGCAATGTCGATCCTGAAATCGGAAAACGTCTCCAGAACGTCTACGAGAAACAGGGTATGGTGTTCCACCTGTCGGCGCAAGTGACAGAAGTGACCGGCAACACCGTCACGTTCGTAAAAGATGGGGTGACTGAAACGGTCGAGGGTGATTACATTCTCCTCGCTACCGGTCGCAGACCGGCGACAGCGGGTTTCGGACTTGAGAACCTTGCACTCGAGATGGAGCGCGGACGCATTCTGGTCAATGACACACTCGAGACGAGCGTTCCCGGCGTCTACGCTATCGGCGACGTCATCGGCGGTCATATGCTCGCACACGTGGCAAATCGCGAAGGTGAAGTGGCTGTCAACCATATACTCGGAATCGATGACAAGATGTCGTATGCCGCCATCCCCTCCGTCATCTACACGGATCCTGAAGTGGCTGCCGTCGGCTTCACAAAAGAAGAACTGCAAGAGAAAAACATCCCGTTCATCGAGGTTGAGCTTCCCATGGGTTGGGCAGGTCGCTACCAAGCTGAAACGGAACGAGGAACAGGCATATGTCGTGTTCTTTTCGATAAAGAAACCAAGCATATGCTCGGATGTCATCTACTCACCCCGTACGCGTCGGAGATGATCCTCGCCTTCGGCATCATGATTGAACAGAAGATGTCGATAGAAGAGATGAAGCGAACGGTATTCCCGCATCCTGCAGTCTGCGAGATCGTCCGCGAAGCGCTCTTCCAGATTAACTAGTCTCGTGGTAAACTTATGGTTGGGTGTTGGACCTCGCAACAGAGGCTCCGACCTGACTGACGTAAACAAACATCGTGCGTTGGGGCAACAGCGAACTTATCACCCGGTAGGGCAGAACATGCTCGCACATAGTAATTTAAGGAGTTAATTGAATGTCAAAAGAAGCCATCGAATCTGACTTAGCCCCGGCGGCGATCGGTCCGTATTCACAGGCTGTCGCCGCGAACGGTTTCCTGTTCGTTTCAGGGCAACTCGGAATCGACGCATCGACGGGTGAAATGCCCGACAGTGTCGTCGAACAGACAAAGCTGGCGTTAAAGAATCTTGACGCCATATTACGAGAGGCAGGCTGTGGACCTGAATGCGTATTGAAGACAACTGTTCTTCTCGATGACATGGGCAACTTCGGCGTCGTCAACGAACTATATGGTCAGTATTTCGTCAGACCATACCCCGCGCGCGCATGTTTCGCCGTGAAACAATTGCCGAAAAACGCGAAAGTTGAAATTGAGTGCATCGCCATACTTGAATAAAGACCGATTGACCATCTGCTGCTCATACAGGAGCTTGACCGGATAAATCGGTCAGGCTCCTTTTTATTTGTAAAAATAGTGTGAAAGAACGAGGAGCGAGTTCCTTCACATGAATAAACAAAAATGAAAGAGAGGAATAAGGAAATGATCGTCGAAAAAATGAATGAAAAACAGCATATCGAATACTTGACGAGCCTTTTGCGGAATCAAGATTATACGAGACTCATCTATGAATTTCGTCACGACCATGAAGTCGATGTCGCTCTCTTCATGGAAACGCTTCCCGACGATGAGACGGCATTCGTCTTTCGGATGCTGCCGAAAGAGATGAGTGCAGAGGTCTTTGCTCATTTGGAACCGGAGACTCAGCTCAGAGTGGTAGAAGCTTTCACCGACGAAGAAACGACGAGCATGCTTGATGAGCTGTTCATCGATGACGCCGTCGACTTTATCGAGGAGATGCCCGCCAATATGGTCAACCGCATACTCCGCCTCGTCACTCCCGCGAAACGTCAGCTGATCAATCGTTACCTGCAATATCCGGAAGACTCCGCCGGAAGTATCATGACAGCAGAATACACGCGACTCAAGAAGGATATGACAGTCGCGGAGGCGATCGCCCATCTGCGCGCCGTCGGCGAGGATCGCGAGACAATTTACACTCTCTACGTAACGGATGCTCAACGCAAACTGGAAGGCGTCACATCCATCAGGACTCTCCTGCTTTCAAAAGATGATGAGCGTATCGAGGAGATTATGGAACGAGATGTCATCTATGTGACAACCGATGATGACCGTGAAAAAGTAGCCAAACTCATCCAACGCTATGATTTCTTGTCTATCCCTGTTGTCGATCAGGAAAACAGACTCGTCGGCATCGTTACCATCGACGACGCGGTCGACGTCCTGCAGGATGAAACGACTGAGGACTTCGAGAAGATGGCTGCCATCTCTCCGTCTGAAAGACCGTATCTCAAAACGAGCTTTTTTGAGCTTGGAAAGCAGCGCATCACATGGCTGCTCATCCTGCTGGTGTCGGGCATGATCAATGGAGTCATTCTGCAGAAAAATGAAGCCGCATGGACGTCCATGCCTCTCCTTGTCTCCTTTATCCCCATGTTGACGGACACGGGCGGAAACGTCGGCTCACAGTCGAGCACACTGATGATCCGCGGTATGACGCTCGGTGAAATTCGAATCAGCGACTTCTTCAAAGTCGTTCTCAAGGAATCAGCGACGAGCTTTCTCATTGGTATTGTTCTCGCCGTGCTCAGTTTTCTCCGTGTCATGATCTTTGACAAGGACATCATCGCTGCCACCATACTCGCGCTGGCGATGTTCGTCACCGTTGTCATGGCGGCTGTTATAGGAGGCATCCTGCCGCTCATCGCGCAGAAGTTGAAGATCGACCCTGCGATCATGGCGGCGCCGCTCATCACGACACTCGTCGATGCTGCGGCTCTGGGTATCTACTTTGCCATCGCTACCGGTTTGATGGCTCTCGTGTAATGAGTGGAAATAAAGCGAGTCTCTTTCTCCCGGAGCCAACCGCGGCAGACTCCGGGAGAAAGGGGTTTCTTTACCTGTCGAACTTACAAATAGTTCACATACTCCATCCTCGTTCAATGCGTCGCACCAAAGCATCGCTGTGGTAAAATTATCTTGGAGATTAGGCCGATTGACAGCCCTTGTTAATACAGGAGCCTGACCGGTAAATCGCGTCAGGCTCCCTTTTTATGAGATTTTGAATCATCATAAGGTTGGCGGTTCCTTCTCATTTTTAGAGTGAAAGAGAAAGCGAGGAGATAAGAAATGATCGAAGAAATCATGTACGATGAGCAGCAAATAGAATACTTAACCGACCTCCTAGCTAATAAAAAATACGCACAGCTCATCTACGAATTTCGACACGACCATGAAGTAGACGTCGCCCGCTTCATGGAAACGCTCCCGGACGATGAGACAGCATTTGTCTTTCGTATGCTGCCGAAAGAGATGAGCGCAGAAGTCTTTGCTCACTTAGAATCGGAAACTCAACTCCGAGTCGTCGAAGCTTTCACAGACGAAGAAACGACAAATATGCTCAACCAGCTGTTCATCGACGACGCGGTCGACTTTATCGAAGAAATGCCCGCTAATATGGTCAACCGCATTCTCCGCCTCGTCTCTCCTGCGAAACGCCAGTTGATCAACCGCTACTTACAATATCCTGAAGATTCCGCAGGCAGCATTATGACGGCGGAGTATACGCGACTCAAAAAAGATATGACAGTCGCGGAAGCGATCACACATTTACGCGCCGTCGGTGAAGATCGCGAGACGATTTATACGCTCTATGTAACCGATGAACAACGCAAACTGGAAGGCGTAACCTCAGTCCGAACCCTGTTGCTCGCAAATGACGATGAGCGTATCGGTCAGATCATGGAACGCGATGTTATTTTTGCGACGACCGATGTCGACCGTGAAGAAGTCGCCAAACTCTTCCATCGTTATGACTTCCTGTCAATTCCCATCGTCGATCAGGAAAACAGACTCGTCGGCATCGTCACCGTAGACGACGCGGTCGACGTCCTGCAAGACGAGACAACCGAGGACTTCGAGAAGATGGCGGCTATTTCTCCTTCGGAAAAACCGTATCTCAAAACGAGTTTTTTGGAGCTTGGGAAAAATCGCATTATGTGGTTGCTCATCCTGATGGGATCGGGGATGCTCAACGGTCTCATTCTGCAGAAAAATGAGGTCGCGTGGACTACCATGCCTCTCTTGGTCTCCTTCGTTCCGATGCTGACAGGCACGGGCGGCAACGTCGGCGCTCAGTCAAGCACCCTGATGATCCGCGGCATGACACTGGGCGAGATCAAATTCAGCGATATTTTCAAAGTCATCATAAAGGAATCGGCAACGAGTCTGATTATTGGAGTCGTTCTCGCGGCACTCAGCTTTTTGCGCATTATCATCTTCAATAAAGACATCGTCGCCGCCTCGATCCTCGCGCTCGCGATGATCTTCACCGTCGTCATGGCTGCTATCATCGGCGGTGTGCTTCCCCTCGTGGCGAAAAAGTTAAAGATCGACCCGGCACTCATGGCAGCGCCATTGATTACGACCATTGTCGATGCGACGGCGCTCGTCATCTACTTCGGAATCGCCACCGGAATTATGTCGCTCATTAATTAATATACGGAAGCAGCGTGGCTCGAGACAACCGCGTATCACTGCGGTTGTTCTTTTTTGCGCTGTGTTTGGCATTGTGGCATCGCTGAATTGAGCGCCTTGACTGTTCGGGACAACCGAGTTTCCCAATAAACAAGGACTGATTATACACGATGGAGTATGAAATTGCAGTCAACAATCACAAAAATGAAGGCGTCGTTCGCGCAACATTTTTAGGCTAGTTCGGGAGAACTGCTTAACCGTATATGATACAATAGTTATGGAGAAAATTATATGAATCTGATAAAAACGACAATCGTTCGAAGGCGAATGAAATACGGGGCGCTCAGGAAAAATTCGGTTCACGAATCGACTTCTGACGCCTATCTTTGCCCCCGTTGTCACAAACTTATCAGTTACGTGCCCGTTTTATCACTCAAGCGTTGCGTATATTGCAACCAAGAGCTTGACTGGTCTCTTCCTTTCGTACCGCCCCCCAGAACGGCACATATCGATGAATCCTAAAGTCTTTTGCTCCTTTACCGAAAACGACTCGCAATGACGCGAGTCGTTTTTTAGTGTTATGACTTTTCTCACGGAAAAAGTCAGTGTGCTCGGTTTCTACACAGTTCTACGAAATTCTTAAACAGTTTCGCCATGCCGGGAATAGTTGAGGTGAGCTCCTCCGGATGCCATTGAACGGCTATGATCGGTGTCATGTCAGGATTGTCCGACTCGATTCCCTCAATGAGACCGTCGCGACTTCGAGCGGTGACACGAAGTCCGGGCGCGAGATCTTTAATCGCTTGGTGATGCCATGAATTGACAAGACATGTCTGACCTAGAGCATCAATCAGATAGGAGCCGGCTTCGATGTCAACATGATGTGTGACGGCTTGTCGACATGCATTTTGCAGGTGCTGGACGGTAAACTCCGGCACGTCTTCAATGTTTTGGTACAGCGTACCGCCAAGCGCGACATTAATAAGCTGCATGCCTCGACAAACGCCGAAGATCGGATAAGAGCGCGCAAGCGCTCTTCTGAACAAAAGCAGCTCAAACTCGTCACGCTGCGGCGACAATTTCCCGAGACCCTTGATAGGCTCCTCCCCATAGGCAAGAGGTGAGATGTCGACACCTCCGGTCAGAATGACGCCACCACAGATATCTAAAATGGAATCGATCACATCACTGTCGTTCGTCACAGGTATGATCAAAGGAACGGCGCCCGCGGTGTACACCGATTGGATGTACGCATCGTTCACGTAATGCCTGTTTGAACCTTCCCAATGCTTGTCCTGATCGGCAATCAATGCGCCTGAAAGTCCCACTCGAAACATAAATCCCCCCCAATCAATACATCAATGAAGATAAGCGCTCAATACATTGCTTGTCATCTCTTCTTCAACACAATCGCTCATCACCTCGATCAGTCAGATAACACAAATCTATTATATACATAAATGGACGCAGGATGATTTTTGTAATCCGCTTAATCGTCAACCGTCATACCCAAAAAAGGATGCCTCGCGGCGGAGTGACCGCGGGGCATCCTCTCACTACCGATACCTGTAATAAAAGTAGAGTGTTTCTGTGCTAGAGATGTCCTTCGTGTGAACAGGTATCGGACAAGCAAGCTTGCCTATATAGCTGGTTCGGATTAGGCAATCTTCAGCCTCGGCACGCATCCGTTATGTTCAGTTCATTACTCAAACGTGCCTGC
>JAAZMK010000132.1 GCA_012798865.1 Clostridiaceae bacterium
ACTTGGAGTTATCAATCGATGAAGTCAATAGCCGAGTCGATGAGGCGCTACGGAAAGCCGGTCTCACCGAATTGCGCGATCGAGCGCCACACAATTTGTCAGGCGGACAGAAGCAAAAGCTCGCCATCGCGTCAGTTCTGGCGATGGAGCCGGAATGCATCATTCTGGACGAGGCGACATCAATGCTCGATCCGTTATCAAGGCAGAGTGTCATGGAGCTCATCCTTGAACTGAAGGAAAAGTCCGATATTTCAATCGTCCAAATTACGCACCATATGGAAGAGGCAGTTCTCGCCGATTACGTTTATGTTATCAGCGAAGGACGTATCACCCTTGAAGGGACTCCGGCGGAAGTCTTTGACCAATTTGAGAGAGTCCTTGCCGAAGGTCTTTCCGTCCCCACGCATATTGAGATCGCACGCCGCATCGCCGATGCGACGACCGCGCCCTATCGTCCCGAAGACATTTTCACATTTGATGGAGCCGTTTCGTTTGTTCGGAGCGTTTTGTCGGAGTATTCGTCTTCTGATGTCCCGGTCGATCGCCTGGATACCTTCGACAAGTCTCCAAGTAAATCTGTGGAATCCGAGGACCGCCGTGTCGTTGATGTCGCTCATGAGAGCAATCGTGAGTGCGTGGTTGAGATTTCCAATCTTTCATTCGCCTACGTCTCGGATGCGGGGGATCCTGTCAAGGCGTTGAAAGATGTCTCTCTTTCCGTCTACAAAGGTGAGATACTGGGGATCTTGGGACACACGGGCTCGGGTAAATCAACGTTGATACAACATATAAACGGCATTCTCCCCTCAAAGAAAGGGACGGTCGTCGTTTTGGGGCGCGATCTTTCCGACAGAAAAGTTGTCCGAGAGATTCGTCGTCACGTCGGACTTCTCTTTCAATATCCCGAAGATCAGCTGTTCGAGGAGACGGTGGCACTTGACATCGCCTTTGCGCCGAAACAGTTGAACCGTACGCCTGAACAGGTTGAGCGCGCCGTGTTGCGCGCGGCGAAAAGGCTTGGAGTTGACTCGATTTTGCACAGGTCGCCTTTTGAGTTGTCGGGCGGTCAAAGACGACGTGTCGCTATTGCCGGCGTCTTGGCGGCAGAGCCCGATATCATCATGATGGACGAGCCGGCGGCAGGGCTAGACCCTGCGGGGCGCGATGATCTCTTTTCCGATTTGATGACGCTGGCAGATGAGGGTGCGACACTTCTCATCGTTTCACATGACATGGAGACGATGGCGAGTTTGTGTGATCGCATTCTCATTTTGTATGACGGCGAAATTGCAGGGTGCGGCACGCCTCGCGACGTGACCTCATCGTCCGAATTCCTGGAAAGCGTTTCACTCGTCTTGCCGACAGCAAAACGGTTCTTGAACTGTTTTGTTGACTTGTTCCCGAATCTTGATACAAACTGTTATACAGCGGAAGAGGCGGCGGATTCACTTCTTAGAGCGACAGCCGAAGAATGCTCCGCCAATTAAGACGGCAATTATTTTTCCGACATAGCCCCTTGTGTAAGAGAGAGAAACCATGAAAGCGCGCAGTATGTTAGGTCGGTCGATCCCCGGGACATCGCTTGTACACCGTCTTGATGCGCGTGTAAAATTCTTGGGCGCCATCGTGCTGATGGTGGCGACGCTTTCAGCACGCGACGTCCGTGTCCTGGGATTTTTCCTCCTTTGGACGATCGTTATCGCGATTATTTCTCAGATTAAAATCAAGGTGATCATGCGCAGCATTCGCCCGCTGCTGTTTATCATTATCTTCGCGACGCTGTTACACCTGTTCACGGTAGACGGTCACGTGCTTCTACGACTCGGCGCCCTCAAGATTACGCGTGAAGGTCTGATATCGGGCGGCTTGACGGCATTGCGTTTAGCCTTGATGGTGGTGAATACGTCGATGTTTTTGACGTTGACAACAACCCCGCTCGCCATTGCTGACGCTCTGGAAAGCTTGTTGTCACCTCTTGCTTATCTTCGCTTTCCAGTCCATGAATTCGCAATGATGATGTCCATTGCACTTCGATTTGTCCCTACACTTCTCGATGAAGCGGATAAGATTATGAAGGCTCAATCCTCGCGCGGCGCCGATTACGATACGGGCGGTCCGTTGCGGAGAATCCGAGGACTCGTGAGTATACTCGTTCCTCTCTTTATCTCCAGTTTCAGGCGTGCCGATGATCTCGCCGTCGCCATGGAAGCGCGCTGTTACCGGGGCGGTGCGGCAAGAACGCGTTTGCACGCATCGAAGCTCAAGACCATCGACATCGTATTCTCTTTCATTCTTTTGGGCTTGCTACTACTCGTCTTTGTGGTGCAACCGCATTTACCGCCCCTGCTTTGAACGAGATCGGTGTCTGATTTAAACAGTGATATGATAGAAACGTGAATACAATCCCGGAAAAAATGACGCGGTATGCGATCGCGACGGAATTTGACGGTTCGGCTTTCCACGGATGGCAGCGACAGAAGAATGCGCATTCTGTTCAGGCATGCCTTGAGAGCGCGTGGTTGTCGCTAACTGGTGAAACGATTACATTGCGCGGGGGAAGTCGCACCGATGCCGGAGTCTCCGCGATCGCACACGTCTCGGATTTTGCGTCCGCCACTTCGATCCCGCCGGATAGAATCGCGCGAGCATGGAACACAAAACTACCGGAGTCTGTCGTTGTTCGCGCCGCCGTATGCGTACCCGACAGTTTTTACGCGCGATATGACACACTTGGAAAGACGTACCGGTATACGATCTTGACGGGTGAAACACGACCGGTTATTAAGCGTCGCACGACGGCGTTCGTGCCGGGCGAGCTCGATGTCGACGCCATGCGTTCTGCGAGCGAATATTTTCTTGGAACGCACGATTTTTCTTCTTTTATGGATCAGGGATCGCCGACAAAGCGTCTCGTCAGAACACTTCATGACATTCGAATCGACGGGTTTCAAGAGTTGGTGATCGCGA
>JAAZMK010000172.1 GCA_012798865.1 Clostridiaceae bacterium
AGGTGCGCAGTTCTTCGACGGTACATCGTGGGCGATCGCCTTCACGGTAGGAGCAAAATTGGAGGCCAAGAAAAATAAGTTCGTGAATACTATAGGATAGGGCGACTTGGAGAAAGACGAGCGGGAGAGTGCAGGCCTTTCCTTCCACGTATTGATCGGCGCCCGGGATACTGCAGGTGTGAATGGTGGCACGATCGGGGCGATAGAGGGGCTTGTCGGTGAAGATGACGTATTCTTCCGGGAAGATGATATCGGGCGGTTCGATTTTACCTCGGAGCGAAGGCACGCCCCAGTAATCGAGTGCCGCTTTCCCACAGATGTATTTCTTAATGTAATGACTCATGCTTGAAATAGTTCCTCACGCAATTGTTATACTCGATGTTGTCTCCATACGTAATCGCTCATACTCGAAATTTTTTCTAAACGCGTTCGCTCATGCTCGTGGCCCAATGACTATTCAATGCGATTGCCTGTCCTCGAGGTTCAATGCATTATCGAACGTAATCGCTCATGCTCGTGGTTCAATGACTATTCAATGCGATTGCCTGTCCTCGGAGCTCAATGCATTATCGATCATAATCGCTCATGCCCAAATCTGTTTCCAAAAGTAATTGCTCATACTTGAATACGCTTCTACACTTAATTGCTCATGCTCAATGTTGTCTCCACAGATAATCGCTCATGTCTGATTATATTTCCCAGTAACATCGCTCAGATCCGAGTTTCTTCTTAAACGTATTCTCCCTATGTTCAATTTTGTTCCCCATAGTAATCGCTCACGTTCGAAGTTTAACGAGGGGTGCGGAGTTGCGGTGAGGTAGTTTCGATCTTCAACGTAGTTGCTCGTGCTCGAATTTTAACGAAGGGCACAGAGTAATGACGAGGGAGTTTTTGCCCATAACCGCTAGTGGCAGTCAAATTGTCGAAACTTACAGAGCTTTTTAGGAGATCAGTTTTTAGGGTGATATACCAAAGTAATTTCGTGCATACGATCTGAGGGCATGTCTCTTTTGAGTGTCTGAAATTTTTCTCATGTCATTCAAGCCATGGGTTCGGGTTTGCGCTCAGAAGAAATTTTTGCACTTAAAATCTAAACTGCGTCCGATATTCAAAATTGCAGCCGAGGTAAACTTTATAGTGGATTGTATCTGTTGCACTGTCATTTGCCACAAAAAGACGACAAAACGGGCACAAACCGAAGTCGTCTTTATTTATGTCTTGCTACGCCGATGTATTCGCGGGACTCCATAAGAAGATGGACGGCGTTCTGCGTCATATGAAACTTAAAAGCCCTGAATTATTAAAGAGGGGATGTTGTGTACTGCTTCTTAGATGGGCTTCTTCCCAGCTTAGGCTGTAAGGCTAATGACTTTAAACACTATTCAGGAAAGTTCTTAATTATGTAATCCATATATATTGCATAAAACTGTCAAATCTGCTATATGTAAGAGTGTGAAGTAATCAGTATCCGCGGGCTGACTTTCCGCCAGATTTTCCGGGTAATCTTTTTCGCACATCATTAGCTAAAGGAATCGTTGTGCGCGTATCAAATGCGCTAGATCGGAGACATCGCGTGAGAAAAACATTATTAGCCGTTTTAGCTTTCGTTTTAGCCCTCCTCCTCTTCACCGTTGCCTGTTCGTCCAAGAACAAACCCTCTGACAATGGGAAGGAGCCTAAGGAAAGTAATGCTTCAAAAACAGATGATCAAGATGATCCTCAAGAAAACAACGGTGACGATCCACAGAAACCCGGTGAACCCATCGTTTTTTATCAGGTTATTTCAAGAGAAGAAATAGAGAAAGTAACCGGCCTCAAGGTCCTCGCATGCCGCGAAGCAACGGATGCTTTTGGAGACAAAACAGGTAATCGCCTTTTCTTCGGCGAGAAAGATTCGATGCCTCTCGCTTCAGACTTGCATGAAACAGATTATTTCATCACCATAGGCGTGAACTACTCGACGAAACAGCCCCCCGAAGAGCGTGCAGCTCGAAAATTCTTTGAATTTGACATAAAGGACCAAGAAGAGAATCCAACCCTTAAACAACTTGATTTCGGAGAGAAAGCGTACGCTTTTACGATCACGAAGGAGCATTCCGTCAGGCCGACCGTTCTAGTGGTTAACGGCGAGTGTGTATACAGTTTCGTAGGCGGTTCGGAAAAAGTCGCTCTCGACGTTTTGATCGACCTTGCAAAACTTGCCGTAAACAACCAGACTAATCTTCATGCAACTAATACTTTTGAAAACTTGGAGATGCCTCGTCAGGGCTCGGAGCTGAGCGTAGAAGAGCTAAGGGTAAGAACGTGCGAATGGTATAACAAAGTAAAGCTCGGCATGACGCTGGACGAGGTGCGAGCGATAACAGGGCATAAAGGAGATGTTTTATTCCCAACAGGCTCACAGGTCGTCTTTTTTACCGATATGAGCGGAAAAACACTCCAAGTTAAGTTGACGCCAGATTTACGCGTAATCCAAAAACAGATTATGTTGGAATATTTTGATTATAAAGATTACGCTCGTTTGACGCCTGCAAGCATAAGTCTGGATAACGATATTGACTTTGAAGACATGCCAATCGACGAAGCCTTCACTAAGCTCGGAACGCCTGGACTGGAGATTGCCGAGATTGCTGAGCCGGATACATTCGAAAGAAAAGCCGTCTACTATTGCTGGTTTGACGAAGCGGGAAATCGCCTTCGTCTCTACGTCAAGGCAACCTTTAATGAGGTCAGTGAAGTCGACTATTACAGTTATGATAAGGACGAGTAAGTTGCCAGGGAGCCATAAGGATAGAATAACGATTCGCATGCAATCTTAAAGCCTTCGGTGTGACGGTTCGGCATGGACAGGAACCGGCGCTTTAGCGATTCGTATGCAAGCTACAAGCTCTCGTCGCGATCGGCTTAGCATCGCATAACGCGATTAACAACCTTCTTCTTTTTGATGTGGGTGGCGTCTCAGAAATGAGGCGCCCCTTTTATTAAACAGAAATATTGCGCGAAATTGGCGGGGGTGCACGCATCAGGCACGATGCATTTACGACCTCAGAAGATCGTGAATGCTCAGTAAGCGACCGATCACTAAACCTGATGCGATTTCCGTGACTCTCTCCTTTTTACGGCGAACGGAAGAAGTAAGGCGATGACCATCCCGAGAAATGCTAAGAAAGCCATCAGGTCGAATCCCCTGCTATGATCGTGGTATTTATCGTGCAAAAGTCCGACAAGGAACGGACCGATTAAAGAGCCTAGGTTCTCCAAAGCTACGGACAACCCGTATCCGAGCCCCGTGTACCTGCTGGGCAGGTAGCGCGGCAGCAAAGCGTACAGAGGAGTGGGAATAAGCACGCAGGAAAGTCCGATCAGGCCAACCAATAATAGAGGATTAATGTTGCTTCTCGGAATGAGAAAAATGAAAATCCCCAATATTGCACAGCCGAAAACGATGAAGTGAATCTCCTTACCGATTCGACCGATCACGGCACCCAGAACAGGACCTAGCACGATCGACGACATCATGAAGAGGCTTGTCAAAAAACCCGCCAATTCGACACTGAAACCCTGTGCGATGTAGTGATCTCCTGCAAATGTCATAAAAGAGATCGATGATGCGTTGTACAGCATCCAAACGAGAGACAGAAGCCATACCGGACTCCCCGACTTTTTCAGGACAGTAAGATTCTCGCGGAGATTGGGTTTACGTCGCTCCGGCTCAATATATGGTTTAGCGGGATATTTCCAAGCAAATAAGAGACATACAGCTACACAGTAGGTGAACGTCACCCAGATAGGCACCTGCCAGCGCGTCGCCTTCGCCAATGTACCGAACGTATTGAAAGCGACGATGACGGCAACTGGAAGGGCGCTGATATACACGCCAATCGCGACGCTGAACCATTTATCGGAGAACCATGCGGCAAGCGTCTGAGGCGCCACAACGACGACGATCATTCCGCCGACGCCCGCAATGAACCGTCCGACAATAAGCAAGGTAAATCCTGGAGCCAGTGCGACGAGCAGCGTCCCTAACGTCATAATGACTAATGCGCCGAGAAGAACACGTTTCGCGCCGTATGCCGGCGCCAGAATACCACCCGGAATGGCGACAATGACGCCCGGAAGCGAAAACATACTCATCAATGCGCCGGCCTGCGCATGCGTCAAACCGAGCGAAGTGATCATAAAAGTCAGAATCGGTGGAATGCATTGGAACACAAACCCGAAAGCGACTGTGACCAAGAAGATAATGAGCAAAACTGTCCAACGTGAGGTCTGTTTTATAGGCGCCTCCATTATCAAACAATGCCGAAAAGCGCCCCTCCCGTTAACGGAAATCGCGACCTTCGCTTGGAGCGGGCGCAAGGAATTGAATCTCCCTGTTTGGTGTGAAAACTAATATTCCGCCATTGAACTGCATTCGCACCGTAGCCAAGCGAATAGAAGCTGCTTTTGCCGGCTGGAATCACACGCGTTCGTACGAAATATTATAGCACGATCATTAATTCTGATGCGATTTCCGTGACTCTCTCCTTTTTACTGCAAGCGGCACAAGCAGAGCGATAACCGCCCCGAGCATGGCAAAAAACGCCATGAAACTGAAACCGCGACTATGATCATGGTACTTATCGTGAATAAGCCCCACGAGATACGGTCCGATCAAAGCACCGACGTTCGCCAAAGTCGAAGACAGTCCATATCCGAGTCCGGAGTAACGGCTAGGCAAATAGCGCGGCACTAAGGTAAGTACAGGCGTGGGAATGAACACGGAAGATAGGCCGATCAGTCCGACCAATATGAGCGGATTTATATTGCTTCTCGGCACGAGGAAGATAAAGAGCGCCATCATAGCAAAGCCGAACGCGGCAAAGTATATTTCCTTGCCGATCCGACTGATGACGGTTCCGAGAACAGGACCGAGAAAAATCGAGGACATCATGAAGAGGCTTGTCAAGAACCCCGCTAACTCGACACTTAAGCCTTGCGCGATGTAATGGTCGCCGGCAAACGTCATGAAGGAAACAGACGATATATGGTACATCATCCAAACAAAAGATAAGAGCCACACGGGACTTCCCGCTTTTTTCAGAACCATGAGGTTCTCGCGAATGTCGGGCTTATGTCGCTCCGCTTCGACAGCAGATTTTGAGGGATATTTCCAAGCAAACAACAGACAAACGACGGCGCAGTATATAAATGTCAGGCGAACAGGCACCTGCCAGTGCGTTACCTTCGCCAAGGTTCCGAACGTATTATAGGCAGTTATGAATGCGACCGGAATGGCGCTGTTGTACACACTGATTGCGATACTAAGCCGTTTATCAGAAAACCAAACAGAAAGTGTCTGAGGCGCCACAACCACAACAGTCATCCCGCCGATGCCCGCGATGAATCGTCCGGCAATAAGCAGAGGATAATAAGGCGCAAAAGCGACAAGAAAAACGCCCGCGGTCATAAAGATCAATGCCCCAAGAAGAACTCGTTTTGCGCCGTATGCTGTCGCAAGGATGCCCCCCGGAAGAGCTACGATAATACCCGGCAGCGAAAAGACGCTCATCAGCGCGCCGGCTTGCGCATGGCTCAAACCGAGCGAGGAGATCGCGAATGTCAAAATGGGAGGAAAGCCCTGGTATATAAACCCGAGAGCATTCGTAACCAAAAAGATAAGCAGCAAAACTGTCCAACGTGAAGTCTGTTTTATACGCGCCTCCATTTTTAACGATAATCTAAAAAGCGTCTCTCCGTTCAAGGAACTGCGCCTTTGCCTAGAGCGGGTGATGGGAATCGCCATAGGGCACCGTCATGATAATCAAGACCGGCTGCACCTTTGCCTGGAGCGGGTGAGGGGAATCGAACCCCCGTATTTAGCTTGGGAAGCTAATGTTCTGCCATTGAACTACACCCGCGCGATGGATTAAGCAAGCCGGTGCGGACTTTGCCTTTCAGCCTTGTACGTTCTTGCACGAAGCATTATATCACGATCATGCGGATTATGACGCATCAACTCTTTAAGAGACAAGGGCACATTTATTTTACTTGTCGAATCGTATACCACATCAGTCGGCGCCCTTTGTCGATCCGACAGGGAAGGAAAGGGTACGTCGCTTCTTGAAACACACTAAGCGCTTTCTAGCGGGTCTGCTGCAGGACGTGTTCGATCGCCGGTCGCAAGTTCCGCGTTCCGCCGCCTTGACTGACAATTTCCAAGGCGAGATCGGGTCTTGTGACGATACTTCCTGCAAGCAATGTAACGCCGTGCCGAGAAAAGACGGATGGGCACATGGGTGTCGACGGACCGGTGAGACAAACCTCTCTGGCACCACGACAGTGCTCCAAAATAGAGTCAATCGTGTGGTTGATGAGACTGGTTGCGGTGAGGACGATAACATCACAGTTTGGTAAATAACTTGGAATATCTTCCGACGGATAAAAGCCGCTGTCCTCCTCAATCTCCTCTTCGAAAACATAGATCTTCCCGACCGAAGATCTTATCTGCATAAGAATGGGACGGAAGGCTCCCACCATTCCAAAGGTATCTTGATCCTGAAGTTTGAGAGCGTCAGCCACATTGGCGCGCGTCATGTCGCCGGTTTCGCGATTCATCAGGGCGTTGATCGTGGCAAGCCCCAGAGCGGCCCTAATCCGATAATCCGACTTAGCCCACGTCAACATTTCCGCCGCCGGCATGCCGAGCAAAGTGCCGGCAGTCCCCAACACGGAGCAGGTATGACCTGTATCACGGCGAAATGTATACGCCAAACCGCAGCCGCCACCGCTCAGCTCCACACAGGTGTAACCGAGACCGATCCGAATATCCTTCACGACCTGATCGCCGGCCTCCGGCTCAATATAACTAATGAGTTCGTCAATAATCATAGTGCCTCCAAGATACTGACAAAATCTTCAATCTCCTACGCAACAATTTATAATGACCCGGATACGCAAGCACTGAACGGTGATATTATGCGTCTTCACCCTTCTTGTTCAGCATAATGTTGAGCAGCAATGCGTCCATGTTGTCCATTCCCTCTCTTGAAATGCGCTCCATATTTTTAATCGTCTCTTCGACATCACTCTCAATTACGCCGTCCGTCGGAGCAATTTGCTTGCCTTGCATGGCAACGGCTGCCGCTTGGACAGCAGCATAAATACAAGCGGAAACTTTCAGAGAACATCCGGGCTTTGCTCCGTCGCAAATCATTCCTGTTACCGTACCGAACATATTCTGCACAGCAGCGATCGCGCGCTCAATGTCCCCTCCCTGAAGCATCACTATTCCCGCGCTTGCTCCGACGGCCGCTGCCGTCGCCCCGCAGAGCGGCGAAAGGCGACCGAAACTCTTTTTTACGTGAACGGAAATGAGTTGACTTAGAGTCTGGGCACGGAGCAGTTCTTCTTCCGTGCTCCCAAGATAACGCGCAGCGCTTAAAATAGGCAACGTAACCGTGAGCCCCAAGTTCCCGCTCCCAGAATTGCTCATAACCGGTAAAGAAACCCCTACCATCCTCGCGTCGGTCGCAGCGGCCGTCCAAGCTGCGCAATAATCCGACAACGAGCAACACTCTACATCCGGATAATCCTTTCCGCTACGACACGATTTCGCGATGGAACGTCCGACTTCAAGCCCGTATGAATCAGACATACCTTCGACAGCGATTCTCTCATTAAGATCGATCGCTTGGCGTATGATGTCAAGCTTATCCAAGTTCACAGCAGTCGCAAAATCCCAAATATCACGTAAATCGTCATCGGTAATCGAATCGGTCAGTTCCTGAACTTGGCTCGTATCGTTCAAAAATGTCAGGACGCCATCACGCTCCAGCTCCATAATGAGATCGTGTTTCCACGCCACGGTCGCACGTCCCTTATGGTTTTTTGTGTAGACAGTGACATCTATATACAAGGAAGGGGCTCCTTTTGGAGCGAGGTCGAGCGATACTTTGCCCTCGGAGCAAAGCTTGCGAGCAGCAATGATATCGTCTTCGCCGATATTCTTAAGAACCTGCAGATTGAGAGCGGGATCGCCTCCGACGGCGCCAAGAGCGGCTGCCATCGCAGCGCCCATATCGGACGTCCCGGGTATGTAAACACTCATCGCATTCTTGTAGATGTTGACACTTGCCTGCAGCTCGATCGATTCGATCGGTTCGTCATATCCCGCTTCTTTTCTTGCCAGCGCCGCGGCAAACGCGACAGACACTGGCTCCGTACAACCCAGTGCGACAACCAGCTCCTCTTCCAGCTGTTGAAGATAATATTCTTGATTCATCCAATCCCACCTCAATAGATCACTCTGATATTAGCGTTACACGAATGCAGCGTCCCTGCACTTTCATTATTCATTGTACCGCATACTTTCGCACAAGAACTCACCGTTCGGACTGAAAAGTCTTGATCAACATTTGACTTGAGACGCCTTGGCTCCGCTGCGGTATTGTCTTGATGAAATGCCGATCGAGTACCCTGTCGGAATGGCGATACAAAAATTAAAACATGAGCGATCTGTAAAGAGAGAAGGCTCTTTCAAGTTCATTGAGCGAAACGCGTTCATTCTCATGATGAACGTCGGCCAGATCTCCCGGGCCGATGATCACCGGTGTCAATCCCGCTTCGCGCAGCACATTGGCGTCCGTGCTGCCGGAGAAAATCGTCTCGTCAAAGTCGCCCAAAGAATGTATTTTCGATACAAGCCGATGATCCGATGCAGTTACCCACGGCTCTCTCTTATCTTCCGTAGAAAACTCGGCTTTTACATGATGAGTTGTCTCAGTTTCGCTGAGCATGTGATTCAGGCGCGAAATCTCATCGTCGCAAGAACTCACAGGTGAAACGCGGCAATCAAGACGCAACGTGCAGACATCAGGAATGATCCCGGGTTCCAGTCCTGCGTGAATAGAAAGCGGTTGCCAGTACGACGGAGCGGTCAAGCAGCGAGAAGAATGAAGATCACGCGGAGTTGTCCGCGGAGGTGTCCAGCTGTCATTCAATGTCCTGAGCGAGCTGACGATGTCTGCGGCGACATCAATCGTATTGACGCCTTTTCCGGGACGTGATCCGTGAGCCGTTTTACCCCGCACCACGAGTTCGCCATAAGTCCGACCGCGAGAGATTCGGCAAAGTGTCATACCTGTCGGTTCGCAAACAACGAGGTCGGAAAGCTTAGCCATGAGAGGATGCTTGAGAAGCACACGTGATCCTCGCATTGCATCTTCTTCATCACATGTCACAAGCAAATGAATAGTGCGACTCGGACGAATGGACGCTTGCGCAAGCTCGCTCATGGCGAGCAGGACACACGCGAGCCCGCCTTTCATATCTGCCGCTCCGCGACCCGTGATCCGGCCGCCTTGAACGACAGGTTCAAAAGGATCTGTCCGCCAACGAAGCCGTTCGTCATCCCAAACGGGCACAACGTCCATATGACCCGTGAAGGCAAGCGGATCGTCATCACTCTCGCCCGCTAACGTAATGATTAAGTTAGCGCGATTTGAAGTGACCGGAACGCGGTCGACGCGAAGTCTATTCTCTTTACAATATTGAATTAAATACTGCTCAACGATTGTTTCGCGACCGGGCGGATTTTCGCTAGGCAAGCGAATGAGATCAGAAACAAGTTTGATTAAATCTTGACACTGTCCAACGCTTAAGTAGGCAGGAGAAAATGAACCGGTTTTTTCGGAATTCATTGTATCGCTTGCTTGATTTGCTTCTTTCATGAAACGAAGGACTCGCTCTTATCCGGCACACCTATAGTGATCATTGCTTTCACTGTCCGCTTCGGCAAATCAATTCGGGATGATGCCGTCCCAGAGCGTTTCTTCGACAGGACTCAACGGTTCACGGCACTGAGGGCAATCGAGCGAAGCGATGTTTCCGCGCTTGACGTGAGACATACGCTCCCCACATTCGAGACAATAATACATTGCGGAAAGCGTGTGATCCTTCGTGACGAGGCGAACGCGTCTCTTCACATCGAGCGTTCCGCATGAACGACAGCGGTAAAGTTCTCGCGAAAAGTCAATCTCGCAGTCATCGCGCTGAACGAGATCAATCGCAATCGCCGGATCGACCCTGCCTGAGCGGATCTCTTCCATGATCTCTTTAAACATTAGGCGGTCTTCGCCGCTTCGACCGAGATAATACGTATCCTTAAAATCGCACTCGGGACATGCCAGTGTATATGCGATACGCCAAGGAAGGCGGAATGGCTTGGACGCGGCGACATTGATCTTTGTATCTTCAACGGGCGCATCGACTTCAATGAAGAGCATGGTGTAGCTTCGCCCTTCTTCTTCGACGGTCGTCGTCACCATCGAGACTGTGACTTCGTCACCTTTTTTCTTTTTTCTCGTCCCGGAAATATTATCAAGCAACACGGCGCGCCACGTACCGTTATTGGCAGGCACCAGATCGGTAATGCGAACGAACTCTACCGTCATCGCGTCGACGGGGAGCGGTTCCGGTTCGCCCTCGATCTCGACATCCCTTGCTCTGATACCGTCTTTTTCCGCTTGCTCATAGGCGGCCAAAAGGTCTTCTACATACTCTTCAACGCTTTCATTAAATGTTTTTTCCAGTTTCTTTTCGTCTCTGATCCAAGCCGCCTTCAAGATGCCGGGACGAAACGGGTCACGAAGATGATCAAGCTGTCGAAGCGCAAGCGTACTGCGACGAAGAATGTCAGATTCATGAAAATCGAGAACACCTCGGACAAAGGGATGTTTCTCCAGCTCTTCCGTCGGTTTGACAACGCGAACCAGCATCGTCGGCAACATGGATGCCTGCGCGACGAGCACTTGATCGCCGTCAAAATACTTGTATGTGCCTTCTATTTCATCACAGAAACCGAGAAAGGCGACGCGCATCGTATCGTCAAGGAATGCGTATCCCAGATAACCTACGTCACTCTCAGGCAATGACTCCATTCCAGTCAGGGTGCAGAGCTTTTTATCGGGAGAGATCATAAGGAATTTTTCATCGAGCTGCCAGAACTCGGACGTTCTGAGCATGTGACGTTTAACACGTTTTGCGTTCAGTTTTTTCATCAGTTCGCTCCTTGACAGACAGATTACGGAAACGGCGGACACGAAGTCGAATCCGAACAAATCATTTGAATTGTTACAGCCAAAAAGGCGCCCGATCCTACCGCATTCAAATGCTGAATTCGATCAGGTTGCCTCAATTGCTCAAAAGCACTTTTATTATATATGACTTCGGCTCGCCGCGCAGTGCGTATATGCACAAAAACCGGCGCATGAAAGTTGAGGTTTATCGACCTTGAAAAGGCGGCGCTTTCTCTTTGTTGACGAACGCGCGCATCGCGCTCTTCTGATCGTCAGTATCAAAGCATCGGCTGAATTGCTCCGTTTCGATCGCAATCCCATCCGAAAGTGTCCCGCAGAGTCCTTCATATATGGCACTCTTTGCGTTTCGAATGGCAGCGGGCGCTTTCTCCGCGATGGCATGCGCAATCTCCAAAACGCGCTCGAGAAGTGATTCCGGATCCGCTATTTCCGTGACAACCCCTAGCGCCAACGCCTGTTCCGCATTGAGACGCCTGCCCGTGAAAATCAAGTCGCAAGCGACCATCGGCCCGACGAGCCGTGCGAGGCGCTGGGTTCCTCCAAAACCGGGCGTGATACCGAGACTTGTCTCCGGGAAAGCGAAGCGAGCTCTTGAGGAGGCGACGATCAGATCACATGCAAGCGCCAATTCAAAACCGCCGCCCAAGGCGTAACCGTTCACGGCGGCAATCGTCGGCATCGGAAACGATGAGAGTTTGTTCATCATCTCGTGGCCGGCACATGCAAAGGAAACAGCTTCTTCTCGGGTCAACTCCGCCATCTCGCCGATGTCCGCTCCGGCGACAAACGCCCGGTCGCCGGCTCCCGTGACAATGAGAGTTCTCACATCGCGATCCTTCTCAAGCGTGTCGAGCGCTTCCGACAAATCTTGAAGAACTGACGTGTTGAGCGCATTCAACCCCTCCGGCCTGTTGATCGTCAGGAGCGCGACGAAATCTTTCTGTTCAACTTTTATAAATGTCATTTTCTCCCCTGCTTCTAAACGGCTGCCTTCTCAAACACCATCAAATCCGCACCACTTGCATGTCAGAGGATGGAGACTATTATTCAAAGCAGCAAACACAATCACATCCGCATAACTAGTTTGTCAGAGAATGGAGGCCATTCTTCAAAATTGCAAACACAATCACATCCGCACGGGCTGCACCAGCTTCCTCTGCTCTACACTCAAGCATCAAGAAACACAATCACATTCGCACAGGCTGTACGCCATTCAAAGCATTTCAGCAAAAAGCGAAACGCCGCGCCTTCAAACAGTTTCTGCAGATTAAGGGCGTTCAACAATCGTCGCGACACCTTGACCGCCGCCGATACAAAGTGCTGCGAGTCCGCGTTTTGCGTTACGCTTTTTCATCTCGTATAACAAGGTGACGAGGATGCGGGCACCCGACGCGCCGATCGGGTGTCCGATAGCGATAGCGCCGCCGTTAACATTGACCTTAGTCTGATCGACACCGAGCTGCCGCGCCACGGCGACTGCCTGAGCGGCAAATGCCTCGTTGTATTCAAACAAATCAATGTCATCGAGTGTCAGACCTGTGCGCTCCAGTATCGCTTTCGTAGCGTAATACGGTCCCATGCCCATGTAGGCGGGATCAAGTCCCACGGACACGCCCGCCCTGATAACGGCGAGCGGTTCAATACCGAGCTCGTCGGCTTTTTCACGGCTTATGACGACGAGCGCCGCCGCGCCGTCATTGATTCCCGACGCATTTCCGGCCGTTACCGTCCCATCTTTTTTGAAAGCGGGACGAAGCTTTTCGAAACCTTCGATCGTCGCGTCGAGGCGCGGATATTCGTCCGTGTCAAAATCGAACTCGCGACGCCTTTCCTTGATGTGCACGGCGACAATTTCACCTTTGAAACGGCCGCTCTCAACCGCATTTTTCGCTTTAAGCTGACTTGCCAAAGCGAAAGCGTCCTGATCTTCGCGAGAAATTCCATATTTCTCGGCGACATTCTCCGCCGTCATCCCCATGTGATAATCGCCGAAAACGTCCCAAAGACCGTCCTTGATCATGCTGTCATCGAGAGAACCGTGCCCCATCCTGTAGCCATATCGCGCTTTATCGAGCAGATACGGTGCGGCCGACATGTTCTCCATGCCGCCGGCGATGACGACATCGGCTTCACCGCTGCGGATCAGAGATACGGCCAAGTTGACCGCCTTCAGCCCGGAACCGCAGACATTGTTGATCGTCGTAGCGGGGACGCTTGGAGGCAGGCCGGCGGCGATGGCTGATTGACGTGCGACGTTCTGTCCTTGTCCGGCTGCCAGCACGCATCCCATCAAGACTTCGTCAACGAGCGCGGCATCGATTCCGGCACGCGCCAACGCTTCGCGCATCACAACCTCGCCGAGCTTCACGACGGGAACCGATGCGAGCGTCCCGCCGAACTTCCCGACTGCCGTACGGCAGGCACTGGCAATAACAACTTCTTTCATTCTCGTTCGTCCTCTTCTTTCGTTTCGCTCAGATGCAACGCGCCACTGCCGTTTGCATCGCGCATTTTATCCGTATGTGCGGAGGGCAGACATGCCGCCCGACTCCCGCATCACTTCTTATATTGATAAAAACCTTCTCCCGATTTCCGTCCAAGTTTACCTGCGCGCACAAGACGCTTCAGCATAAGGCTCGGCCTGTATTTCGGATCGCCTGTCTCTCTGTACAACACTTCCATAATGGCCAACACGATGTCAACGCCGACAAAATCGGCAAGTTCGAGCGGTCCCATCGGGTGGTTTGCCCCCAGCTTCATTGCCTGATCGATGTCCTCGCGGCTGGCGACGCCGCGATCCAAGAGATCGACCGCCTCGTTGATCATCGGGATCAGGATGCGGTTGACGATGAATCCGGGGCTCTCGCGGCAGATGACAGGTTCCTTACCGATGGAGCGGACAAGATCAAGCGCTGCACCCATCGTTTCATCACTCGTGGCATCGCCGCGAATGATCTCAACGAGTTTCATCACGGGGGCTGGGTTGAAGAAGTGAATGCCTAGAAACTTTTCTTCGTGCTGAAGTCCGTTCGCCATCTCCGTAATGGAAAGCGAGGAGGTGTTACTGCCGAAAAGACACTCGGGGGCGCAAATGACGTCGAGCGCCTCAAACAGTTCGCGCTTGACACTCATCTCTTCATAGATCGCCTCAAGTACGAGTGACGCATCGGACGCATCTTTCAAATCGACAGAGCGCGAGAGGCGCTGAAGAGCCGCTCCGACCTCTTCCGCTGTCATCCGGCCCCGCTCCGCTTGTCTTGTCAGCTGCTTTTCGATCCCGGCATACCCGCGATCGACAAGTTCCATCGTCCTGTCGAACATGACGACTTCGTGCCCGTTGACCGCGAATGTCTGCGCGATCCCCGATCCCATCGTACCGCAACCGGCTATAAAAACTTTCATTTTTTATTCCTTTCTGTTTCCATTAACCTTATCGACAAAATGTTTGTTTTTACATAATCACCCGCATAATATCAATATATTCTCTTCGGCGCCATCCTTCACGTTGCCGTATTACACTTCGGATTGCTGAATTCTCCGGGAAAACATAAGTCCGGTCTGCACTGCGAATGCGCGATTGCCCACATTCATCGTGCGCATGCGCTAGAACACGAGCTCGGATGCCATCGTCTCGCTTTCGGGCGCCTCTAATAGAGGCAAGAGCGACTCGAAGAAGTCTAAAATCTCAGGATTTTGGAGCGCGTCGCGGTTTGTCACTTTGCGGCGGTGCAAAATATTCGTCACGGCGCTTTCCACGATTTTACCATTCAACGTCTTCGGAATGTCCTCCGTTTCCATGATCAGCTTCGGAACGTGACGGGGCGAAGCGTTCCGGCGAAGTTCCGTCCGAATCCGTTTAGCGACGTCAGACGTCAAGGTTTCCCCCTCCTTCATCTGCACAAATAAGATGACGCGCTCGTCGTCTTCGAACTGTTGCCCGACGGCCAGCGAATCTTGAACCTCGTCGACTTTTTGAACTTGTGCGTAAATCTCTGACGTACCGATGCGCACACCGGACGGTTTCAGGATGGAATCGGAACGTCCGTAGAAGGTGACGCCGCCCGTGTCGGAGTGTACTTCAATGTAGTCGCCATGACGCCATACGCCGGGAAACACGTTGAAGTACGCATCGCGATATTTCTGTCCGTCGTGATCGTCCCAGAAATAGATTGGCATGGATGGAATCGGGAACGTGCAGACGAGTTCGCCCTGCTCGTCATAGACGGTTTCACCTTTGTCATTGAATGCTTTGACCGGCTCACCGAGTCCCACACACTGAAGCTCATTGCTGTAGACGGGTTCCAGCGGGTTGCCGAGGCAGAAACACCCGTTGATATCGGTGCCGCCGGCAATGGAGCAGAAATGAAGATCGCGCTTGATCGAATCGTAGACATATTTGAAACCGGCATCGGAGAGCGCGGAACCTGTCTGCGAGATGTTGCGAAGATGCGAAAGATCGACGTGATCTTTCGGTACGAAACCTTCCGCCATGAGCGCGTGAATGTAGCTCGCCGAGAGACCGAATAAGGTCACCTTCTCTTCTTCGAGAATTTTCCAAATGGCCGACGTGTCAGGATACGAAGGGTTGCCGTCGAACAGGACGAGCGAACACCCCGTCCCGAGCGCGGCGAGCATCCAGTTCCACATCATCCACGAGCACGTCGTGATGTAGAGCATGCGGTCTCTTTCCGTCACATCGTGATGGAGCGCGATTTCCTTGAGCTGATTGATGAGAAGTCCCGCCTGCGATTGCACCATGCATTTCGGTTTTCCCGTCGTTCCGGAGGAGAACATCACGACGAGCGGATGCGCGGCAGGCAGCTGTTCAAATACGAACGGATTCGGCACGTCGTCTGCCAGATATTCGTCCCAACCGATGCCGTTAGGAACTGCCCGGACGCGGTCGCAGTCGCCGGCGTAATGGGCGAAGATGACGCGTTTCACGCTCGGGATGCCTGCCGCCACTTCAGCTGCGCGCTCTGTTACGTCGAAAGGACGACCCTTGTACGTGTAGCCGTCCACCGTGAAGAGAATTTTCGGCTCGATTTGCCCGAGGCGGTCGATCGCCGCCGTCGGACCGATGTCGGTGGCACAGGAACACCAGACGGCTCCGATGGCGGAGGCGGCCAGCATCGCGATGATCGTCTCCGGCATATTGGGCATGTACGCGGCGACCGTATCTCCGGGAACGATCCCTTCCCTGCGCATGGCCGTAGCGAGGCGCTCGATGCGATCGCGCAACTCGCGCCACGTGAGCGTGCGCCGCGTATGGTTCTCACCTCTGAAGATCATGGCGGTCTCATCGCTTCGTCGATCACGGAGCATGTTCTCAGCATAATTCAGCATCGCGCCGGGAAACCATTCCGCTCCGGGGAACTTCGACAAATCGTCGACGACTGCATCGTAATGGCGCGATGTGATGATATCAAAGAAAAACCAGAGCTCATCCCAGAAGACTTCCGGTTGTTCGATGCTCCATTGATGCAATTCCCGATAGCCTGAGAACGTCAGTCCGCGACGTTCCTCCAGTTGCTTCATGAAAGATTTCATCTCAGACGCGCTGATTCGATCCACGCTCGGTCGCCACAGTATTTCTCTCATTGTTTTCGCTCCTTATTCTGTCTGTACCTGTACGATATCATGCTGATGTCGCACTTCCCCCTCCGGTACTTTTTACGTCATCATTTATATGTCCCAGATCACGCAAATGATGCGCTTTCCCCCGCCCGGCGTCTCTTGTCAAGTTCCGTCACGAAGTAGCTGGCGACATCGTCCGCGTATTTGCCGGGACCGAATCCCGCATCGCAACCGAGTTCCTTCGCCAGCTCGTGTGTCACGCGCGGACCGCCGAGTATGAGAAGAAAACGATCTCGAACCGATTCCGCTTCAAGCAGCTCGACGAGCTCCGTCACGTTTTGAATATGGATGTCCTTCTGTGTCACCGTCTGTGAAACGAGCATTACGTCGGCGTCGAACGCGATCGCCTCGCGAATGAACTCTTCGTTCGGAACCTGACTTCCCAGATTGAGCGCATCGATCATCTCATAGCGCTCCAGCCCGAAGTGTCCGGCATAGCCCTTCATGTTCATGATCGCGTCGATCCCGACCGTATGCGCATCTGTTCCGGTGCTCGCTCCGATTACTCTGAGCTTACGGCCGAACCGTTCGCGTATCATGTCGTCCGTCTCCTCCATGCTCATGACGTGCACATCGACCGTTTGAACTTTAATCTTCGAGTAATCGATCCCCTTTTCGTGCGATCCGTAAGCGACAAAGAATGTGAACCCCTCATCAAGCGCTTCATGCCAGGCAATCACCGGATCCGTCAGTCCCATGGACAGCAATATTTCTCTCGCGGCTTCAACGGCGCGATCGCTGTCGGGAACGGGCAGCGTGAAACTCACCTGTATACGCCCGTCATTCATCGTGTCTCCGTACGGTCTCACCCGGTGCTCGGCCGGCATCGAACGTTCCCCCTCATGTCCGGGTATCTTGAGTTCCATATCACTTTTGCTCCCTTTGCTGCTCCGCTAAAAACAATTCGACGAACGGGTTGTCGTAGCGCTCACCTTTAGCGACAACGCCATCAAGTCCTTTCCCCCCAACACGACGACGCTTGATGCCGGCAAACTGCCCCGTTTCAAGCGCGTGGAAAAGCCCGTCGACGCGAATGTTTTCCAAAAGCTCCAACGCCTCACTCAAGACTTGATCGGCGCGCCTTTCCATCAGGCCGCCTTCTTTGTATTCGATTTCCGATGAAAAATCGGCCATCGCACGCCTGATGTATCGGGCGTTCTCGATCGCCAGAGCGCGGTCGGACATATGCGGCGTATGGATCGCTTCCGTCATCATCCCGAGTAGAAGAAAACGCTGATCCGTCAAGACGGTCACGGCATTAAACAGTGCGTCCTGGATATGTCCCCTGAAAATATTCCCCGTCATGTATTTCGTCGGGGGCATGTATTTGAGAGGCGCTTTCGGGAATATCTGTCGAGCCATTTGCGCCTGTGCAAGCTCGTACACGAAAGAGTTTTCCAGCTCGGGATTCATTTCAAAGGCGTGTCCGAGTCCCATCTGTTCCTCCGCCATTCCCGCGCGGAGGGCGAACTGCTCATTGATAAACTGCGATGCGAGCACCGTGTGTGCCGCCTCCCATGCGTCGGCGGTCGTCAAGTAGTTGTCTTCGCCCGTGTTAATGATGATCCCGGCCGCACCGTTTACCATGCGAGAAAAACTTTGGTCAATGAGCGTGCGCTGCATGTTGATGTCTCGGAAAAGAATCCCGTAAAGCGCGTCATTCAGCATCACGTCGAGACGTTCGAACGCCCCCATAACGGCAATCTCCGGCATACAGAGCCCCGAACAGTAATTGCACA
>JAAZMK010000003.1 GCA_012798865.1 Clostridiaceae bacterium
AGGTGATACGTGGAGATCTGCGAAATATGGCAGAGCGCATCGACGCCGGGAGCGATATTGATGAAAGCTCCGAACGGGAACATTCTTACGACGACACCGCGAACAATCGTTCCTACCGGGAATCGTTCTTCAATGTTGGCGTACGGATCGTCTTCCTTTCGCCTATAACCGAGAGAGATGCGTTTCTTGGAACGATCAAAGTCTAAAACGAAGACGTCGATTTTGTCGCCGACAGACAGCACCTCCGACGGGTGGCGAATGCGTTGCCATGAAATCTCGCTGACATGAACGAGTCCGTCCACACCGCCGATATCAACAAATGCGCCGAAATTCGTCAGATTGCGGACAATACCCGTGTATTCACTTCCGGGCTCAATCGTCGCCCAAATCTCCTTGGCGTGTGCTCTGCGCTCGCGTTCAAGCAATGAACGGCGCGAACCCGATACGCGCATGCGGCGACGTCTGTCATCGAACTGAGTAATGAGCACGTCAAACATTTGATCGCGATAAGGCTCGAGATCGTCGACGACTGACAGTTCCAGCTGCGTGCGATGAATGTAGATCTCAACTCTTCCGTATGAAGCGATCACGCCATCTCCTACGACGTTGATCACCTTCACCGGTACAGGAGTTTTCTCCTCGTATGCCTGCTTAACGAATTCTTTCTGCCTCAACGTGTCGACGTACGCGATGGATAGCAAAATTTCCTTGCCGGCATCGGCAGATGAGCGGATACTGCGGATATACACATCGATTTCGCGATGCGATTTGACCGCTTCATCCAAATCGAACTCAGGATTATTGTCCATCTCTCGGATCGGGATTTTGCCCTCTGACTTGTCCCTTACATCAACGTACACATACTCTTCGTCATAGCGTACGACTCTGCCGCTCACGATGGTCTTCGGCTGAAGCTCGGGAATGTTGTCGATAAACTCTTCAAAGCTGATATCAGCGTTGGGCTCGGGTGCGGCACCCTCTTTCGTTACTTCTTCTGACTCTTCTGCGACTTCGCCATCGACAGCTTTTGTCACTTCTTCAACAACTTCTTCAGTAACGACGTCAGCGACTTGCTCTACCGCTTCCTCCACTTCTGCTTCCATCACTTTTTCCGAATTGACTTCCGGCTGTTCTTCCGGTTTCGTCAGGCCTTCATTTGTCATCATTCTTTTGATAACCTCCCTGATCATCTCGTCTGGTGTTGAGGCACCGGTCGTAACACCGATCCTCAAGGGTCTCGTCGTATACTTCGAAGTCACTTCATCGACTTGACCCGGTACGCTTATCAGATGCGTCGCCGGACACCCCTGCCGACATACCTCCACAAGCTTTGCCGTGTTAGAGCTCGTCTCACTGCCGAGTACGAACATGACATCGGATGAGGCGGCGAGCACCCTCGCGTCAGACTGCCTTTGGGCAGTCGTGTTACATATTGTATCAAATATTGTAAGATTATCAATTTTATTTTTCAGATATTCGCATATATAATTCCATTTCTCGGCGGAAAACGTCGTTTGAGAGACTAAAACCCACGGTCTGTCGTCAAACTCCGCTTGTTCAGCCTCTGGAAGCGCCTCGATGAGCACCGGCTTTTCAGGAGATGCGTAACCGATCACCCCGATCACTTCGGGATGATTAGGTGCGCCCGTGATCACAATGCCGTCACCCCTTGCAGCTGCTTCCGCCGCAAACCGTTGAACATTCTTGACGAAAGGACACGTCCCGTCCATCATCTCGCACCCTTTTCGTATAAGCTCAGCTTCAACTTCCGGCGCCACGCCGTGCGCACGAATGATAACGAGTACATTGGGCGGTATCTCTTCCACACGATCGACGATGGTGACGCCTTTTCTTTTGAATTCAGCAATGACGTGTTCGTTGTGGACAATCGCTCCCAGCATGACAACAGGACGACCGTTCGCCTTCTTCAAGAAGTCGTTCGCCATATCGATCGCACGGCGAACACCGGGGCAAAAACCAGCTGAAGATGCCACTGTGATGAGAAAATCACCGTTACTCGCAAAGGGGGATGACATCGATCTTCCTCAGAAAAAGTTTTTCATTCTCGACATTGTCTTTCCGTGGATAATCACGCCCAGCCAATGCGTACAAGCGTCGCATCACCTCATGTGACACCATGGTTTGTTCGCTGGGATTTAACTTTTCCCCATCCTTTAGTCTCAACAAAATGCTGTCGGCGAAAACGAAACGCGGTCTGCCGAACAGCCTGTATGTCGGATCAATGCCGACAGGGATAATTGGGATACCGCGCCGAATCGCATAATGAATTAACCCGAAATGCGGATCGGAGGATATCTCTTTCTTGATCGGTACGCGAGTTCCCTGAGGGAATAAACCGATGATCTTTTTATTGGCAATTTCCGAAATGATGAACTTGCTCGCCTGCAAATCGGAACTTGATCGGTCAAGCGGTATCGCCCCGAAAGCCTTCAGAATTCGTCCGATCAATTTGGCATTGTAGAGTTCCTTCTTGGCGATAAAACAAAGTCTCTTGCTTCTAAAATAGAAAGTAATGAAAATAGGATCGAACAAATTGTGGTGATTGGCAACGAGAATGCACCCGCCGTCAGACGGTTCGTCGCGATTACCTTCGGCGCGCGGCAAGTAGAAAGGCCAAATCAAAACGGCGACGAGCAGGCGAATAACACCCCGAATAAATTTTGAAAAAGGCTCACCGCCAAACGGCTTCTTATGGTAATCACGCTTAGCCATGTCGACTTTGACTCCAGGACGGTTGAACTTGTTCGCGCTGTCTGATGACATCGATCATAACATCGACGACTTCTCTTATGCTCATTTCGCTCGTATCGATCAGGATGGCGTCGTCCGCGCGTTTCGTCGGCGCCAACTGTCTCTCGCTATCCTGACGATCGCGAATCTCCATCTCGCGCATCACATCTTCAAGAGTCGACGGAACTCCGGCGCGCTCTAGGTCAATAAGCCGCCGTTTTGCACGGACCTCATGCGATGCAGTAAGGAAAAACTTGACCGGCGCATCGGGGAAAACGTATGTCCCGATGTCGCGCCCATCGAGAATCAATGCCTGCCTTTTGCCGATCTCGCGTTGAATGCGTACACAGTACTCGCGCGTTACCGGCAGAACACTGATATCGGATGCCGCTTTCGATGCCTCCGGAGTACGGATATAGGGCGTGTAATCCGAACCGTCCACGATTGTTTTCTGCACGCGATCCGCCAAATCGATTTCCATCGACGTCTCGGACAGCATCGCACGGACGGCTTCCTGATCGGATGGCGATATCCCGAGACGCAATGCCTTGACACCGAGTGCCCTGTACATCGCTCCCGTGTCAAGTGTCAGAATCCCCAAGTGCTCGGACAACAACCTCGCAATGGTGCTCTTGCCGGAACCGGACGGTCCGTCGATCGCAATAACAAGCGGTTTTGGAGCCGCGCTGATCGCGTCCGATTGCCTTTCCTGCGTAAATTCGGTAATCGTGTCGTACATCATAAGGTCAACAGGAGGCAACTCTCGCGTCGAAGATAATCCAAAATCCATCAGGAACTGCTCTGTTACGTCGAGAAGTGCCGGACGACCGGGCGTCTCGAGGGTTCCGACTTCACGCACCAGTCCGCGTTCGATCAGACGGCTTACAACCGAATCGCTATTGACCCCGCGTACGGTCTCGATTTCAGCACGTGTCGCAGGCGCGTTGTAGGCAATGACGGCAAGCGTCTCATAGGCGGCATCAGTTAATTTCAGATCGCGCACCTTCCCGTAGAATG
>JAAZMK010000133.1 GCA_012798865.1 Clostridiaceae bacterium
ACCTCACTCCCGAATACTACGAGTCGATTGAAGATACGATGCGCGGCGAATACGTAGGTATAGGTGCCATTGTCATGCGTGATCAGAGCGACCGCTACATCGTCAATGACTTGATTCCCGGAGGACCAGCTGAAAGAGACGGTCTGCATGTAGGCGATATTATTCGGAAAGTAAACGGAATCGATACATCAACATTTGAAGATGTCGGTCAGCTGGCGGCTATTGTACGAGGAGAAGAGGGGACAGTTGTAACACTTGTTGTTTTCCGTTCTTCGGCGAACGAAGAATTGACGATCAAGCTCACACGTGAACATATTACGAATGTCTCTGTGCGTTCACGCATGCTGGAGGGTGAAATCGGCTACGTGCAGGTATCAGAATTTTCGGAAAACGTCGCGAAAAATTTTGAACATGCGGTAAGCGACCTTCTGGGACAGGGAGCGGAGTCTTTTATCTTTGATTTGAGGAATAATGGCGGTGGCTACGCACATGAATGTATTGATATGCTCGATGTCTTGTTGCCGCCTGTGGAAGTCGCGTCTCTCAAAGGGCGCGAAGACGGACATGAATATACGGAAGTCTGGAAGACAAAAAATAAAGCCGTTGTCTCGGAGGACATGGAGTTCGTTGTTCTTATCAATGAGAACTCCGCAAGCGCGAGTGAGTTGTTCACGGGCGTTTTACGTGACTACGGGAGAGCCGCGATCGTCGGTAAGAAGTCTTTTGGGAAAGGTGTCGGGACAGTGACGATCCAGTTGCCTGATAAATCCGCGATTCAGGTAACCAACTTCGCGTATTATCTGCCAAAGGGTGACTCGGTTGAAGGCGTCGGACTTGAACCTGACTACGTTGTCGAGATTCCTCGGGGAGCGTCGGGTAAGCCGATCAGCTCCATGACGCGTGAAGAGGATACACAGCTTTCAAAGGCGATCGAACTACTCCTGCCTTAAGGATAATATGATGGTCATCCGATGGCACTTTTAAATGCGCCGCCGGATGACTTTATCATTCAAATTGAATCGTTTTAGTCGGTTCGGCACATGCACTACGCAGTTCGTAGTGTTTAAATCGCAGATTTAAGGGAATCTTTGCCCCTTTGCCGAAGTGAGCGTACCGCAGCTCGCAGCTCGCAGCTCGTCCGCGGCACGTAGTGGAAAATGCCGTTTGACATCGATGTCTTTTCTGTCGTATCATAATTCGGCGACCGCTCCGGCGGGGTCTTTTAATGTTGTCTGAAACAACAACCTCTGTCGGGCGAGACTGTTAATTAGGAGGAACCGCATAAATGGGTTATGCCATTATTAAAACAGGCGGCAAGCAATATCGCGTAGCCGTCGGAGATGAGATTTTTGTAGAGACGATCGCCGGTGAGCCGGATGACGAAGTGACGTTTGACGAGGTTCTCGCTATATCCGATGGAGAGTCTCTTACAACGGGTACGCCGTTTCTTGAAGGTGCGACCGTTACGGGTAAAATCGTGAAACACGGTCGAGGCAAGAAAATAGTCGTCTTTAAGTACAAAGCAAAAAAGGGTTATCGTCGCAAACAAGGTCATCGACAGCCCTACACGCGTGTTCTGATCGAAGCGATCAACGGTTAATATATGATTCTCGCGACCTTTCACCATGATGAACAGGGTCGAATTACGGCCTTTCAACTGGAAGGACATGCGAGAAACTGGAGACCATGGCCCGATATGATTTGCGCCGGAGTCTCAGCGATAGGACAGACAACCATCGGAAGCATACAGGAGCTTGCCGGCGTCGAGCCGGACTATTCCCTTGAAGACGGCAATATCCGATGTGTTGTCGAGTATTCCGATGACGACGAGCAGTCAAAAGTCATCGCCGCTTTGATGGCATCGACAAGGATAGGATGTCTTCAGCTGGAAGACAGTTACGGAAAGAAATTTGTAACAGTAAACGATGTGTTCCACGGGGACACGGAGACATAATAATCAACATATCACGCGACTATCATATTCAGCGCGTCAAAGATATAGGAGGCAAAAATGATTAAAGTTAATCTTCAATTACTTGCTCACAAAATGGGCATGGGCAGCACGCGCAATGGTCGCGATTCTCGATCTAAACGGCTGGGCGCGAAAGTTGCCGATGGTCAGTTCTGTACGGCGGGGAGCATCATTTACCGTCAGCGCGGAACGAAGATTCATCCCGGTAACAATGTCGGGATCGGTAAGGACGACACGCTTTTTGCGAAAGTGGACGGGACGGTGCGATATGAACGTATTTCCCGCAAGCGCAAACAGGCGAGCGTCTATCCTGTCGAAATGTAAGGATCGGGAGCGGCGACAGCCGCTCTCATCGCTTTACGCATGTTTTTCGATCACACAACCATAGAAATAAAATCCGGCAATGGCGGTAACGGCTGTGTCTCTTTTCGCCGCGAGAAATACGTCCCGAGCGGCGGACCGGACGGCGGCAATGGCGGTCGAGGCGGGGATGTCACGATTCGCGCCGACCGCAATGTCAACACGCTTCAGGAATATAGGTTTCAGCGCCATTTTGCCGCCGGGAACGGTGAGGACGGCAAGGGCAAGAAGATGGCAGGCGCCGGCGGCGCCGATCTCGTTCTGAAAGTGCCGCCGGGCACCCTTATTCTTGAATCGGAGTCGCGCGAGCTTGTTGCCGATTTGCGAAATGACGGAGATGAAGTGCTCGTGGCGAAAGGCGGTGCGGGCGGTCGCGGTAATATGAATTTTGCGAATCCCGTTCGTCAGGCTCCGCGCTTCGCGACAGCGGGCAAACTCGGCACGACGTTAAAACTAGATCTCGAATTACGCCTGCTCGCCGATGCGGCTCTTGTCGGTTTCCCTAATGCCGGAAAGTCGACGCTTCTTTCCGTAATGTCGGCAGCAAAGCCAAAAATCGCTTCCTATCCCTTTACGACGCTGCAACCGATTTTAGGTGTTGTCGATGTCTCGGGAGCGCGTTTCGTCCTCGCAGATGTGCCGGGGCTGATTGAGGGTGCATCCGAGGGAGCGGGGATGGGACATGACTTCCTGCGACACGTCGAGAGAGCACGGCTTCTTTTGCATGTGCTCGATGTTTCGAACTTCGACGGTATCGAGCCGATGGATCGCTTTGTCGCTTTGAATCGTGAATTGGAAAAATATAAGAACTTGCTCGATTCGCGCCCGCAATGGGTTGTACTGAACAAGATTGATCTCGTAACGGAAGATACGGTTCAGAAGTTGCGCGATGAAATCGAGACACTCGGTTACCGTGTGTTTGCTGTCTCGGGTGCCACAACTGAAGGAGTAACAGAGCTCAAGCAAGCGCTCGCCGTAGAAGTCTTGACGTTGCCTCCGCCCGAGCTCGATGAGATCGGACGACTCAAAGTCTATCGATTGGAGAAGAAATACGATTTCTCAGTTTCCGAGCAAAAAGGTATCGTTTCGGTTGAGGGACCGTTTATCCATGAGCTGATGCAATCGACGAATTTTAGCGATACGGAGTCGTTTCGTCATTTTCAGAAACGTATTATCGACAGCGGAATTCAAGACGCATTATTGGATGCCGGCGTCGAGGAAGGCGATGACGTTCTCATGGACGGTGTGCTGTTTGAGTTCTCTTTATAGTCTTTATCCCTCCTGCCTTGCACATAGTGCGATATCGTTATCGCAGGTCTCGCTTGGAAAAAGAACAGCGTAAACCTTTTCCCTGAATGTAAATCATGTATAATCAATTTAAAGTTGAACCCGACCGGATGACATACCGGTTGATAAGGAAGGAGTTATCATGAAAAAATATATTTGTGACATGTGCGGATATATCTATGATCCCGAGATGGGCGATCCGGACGGAGGTCTGGAACCCGGTACACCGTTTGAGGATATTCCTGAGGATTGGGTATGCCCGTTGTGCGGCGTTCCGAAAAGTGAGTTTTCACCTTACGAAGACTAAGTTCAGTCCAGTTTAGACAAAGTATGACGAGAAAGCCGGTAACGCCGGCTTTCTTCTTTTCACGTCGGTTCTTTTTTACGGATGAACCTGATAAGATGGAAGGGCAATTGAAAGCATAACAATCATTACCGTGTTAACGATGTGAAAGGATGGGAATAAAGTGATGCAGAAGATCAATGATCGCGTCTTCCAAGTGGGCGCTCCGGACCCGCGTTTGCCGTATTTTGACGCTTTAATGCCAACGCCGTATGGCACGACTTACAACAGCTATCTTGTTCGTGGAGACGAGAAAACAGCCCTAATCGATCCTGTGCAAGGCGATAAGGCTGATCAATTGTTGCAGAACCTCAAAGAACTCCAAGTCGATAAGCTCGACTATATTTTCTGTCTGCACACGGAGCAAGATCACGCAGGAGCCGTCCTCGTATTGCGCGATGTATTCCCCGGCGCTCAGATCGTCGGAACGGCAAAGGTTGCCGAGCTGATGGAGTACCATTTCCACATACCGCGCGAGACGTTCCTTGTCGTTGCGGAGGGAGATTCGATCGATCTCGGCGGCGTAACACTAGTGTGCATGCCGATACCTTTCGCTCATTGGCCTGACAATACGATGTTTTGGATGCCGGAAGAGCGTATGCTCTTCAGTTCCGATTTATTCGGAAGCCATTACGCGCCTGCCATTCCGAACTGTCCTGACGAGGATATTTGGCTTTTTGAAACGCGCGCGTACTTCTCCGAAATTATGATGCCGACGAGGCAGCACGTCGCGCGTTATGTTGCGAAAGTGAAAGAGCTCGAACCGAAGCGTATCTGCTCCTCGCACGGTCCGATCTGGGAAGACCCTGTGATCGTTTTGAACGAGTACGAACTCATGGTCTCCGACAAAGTCCGCCGCGACGTCGTCATCGCCTACGTGTCGATGCACGGTAGTACCGCCTGTATGGTCGATGTCGTCGCCGATGAGCTCTGTGCGGCAGGCATTCGCGTCGCGCTTTACGATCTCGGCGACCCGAACCGCGATCTGCGCACGTTGGTCGGTTCCGTCGTGACGGAGACGGTCAATGCCGGATCGCTTCTCCTGGCTTCGCCGACCGTGTTGGGCGGTCCTCACCCGGCGGTGGCGGCGATGGCGCTCTTGATCAATGCGTTTAACCCTGCTATTCGCTTCTTTGGTGTGTTCGGTTCTTACGGATGGGGGACGCAAATCGAAAAACAAGTCAGCGGGCTGACGGCAAGAGTGAAAGCTGAGCGCCTTGAGCCTGTTCTCGTCCGCGGTCTTCCGACGGAAGAAGATTATGAGTCGCTCCGCCGGTACGCGCGCGATCTCGCCGAGCGTTTGCAGGCGATCCCCGACGAGGAGGTCATCGCCTGATCGCCACAGCATCAGATGATAAATAATGAGGGGCTGGCTCATTTCCGCTCGTATTTAGCGGTTTTGAGACAGCCCCTCTTTGTCTGGGTTATGGGTATTAATCTCGTTTACGTGGAGTTCCAAAACTGCTTTGTTCAGTGGACATTCATGACTAATGAGAATCGGACAACATCTTCAAGACATATTCTTCAATATCATCAAGCGTCTTC
>JAAZMK010000134.1 GCA_012798865.1 Clostridiaceae bacterium
AATTACTTTACTGTCCGCTCCTCAAATTCTCTAGAATCTAAGGTCCCGTCTTGTTCGCACTGTTCAATTTTCAAGGTCCGATGGCGCCTTTACCCCGAAAGGCGCTTTGCTAGAATATCAAGGATTTTGCACTTTGTCAAACGCTTTTTACAAAAAGGCGTTTTCTAGCGTTTTCTTAACATTAGCGCTCTGAAAACCTTGCTATAAAAGGTTTTATGTGCCCTCAGAAATGTTATTCAGAGCATACCTATGAATATACGGAGCCCGCGTCTTCATATGTTATGATTAATTCATCGCTAAAGACCATCCGCTATTCATTGCGGAACTTCCAACAATCAAGAGAAAGGAGTAGCGCTGGCATGAACAGAATAGTATCGCGTGAAGTACTCAACAGCGAAACAGTCATGTTAGACATCGAGGCGCCTGCTATCGCCCGGAAAGCGCTACCGGGACAATTCATCATTTTTCGAGTCGATGAATTGGGTGAACGCATTCCCCTCACAGTCGCCGGTACAGACACGGAGAAAGGAACTGTAAGGATCATTTTCCAAATGGTCGGAAAATCGACTATGCAACTGGGCAGGAAACAAGTTGGAGAGACGATCGCCAGTTTCGTCGGTCCCCTGGGCAGACCGTCTGAGCTGGACCATCTTGCAGGAAAGAATGTTGCCGTCATCGGAGGAGGACTCGGCACCGCCATCGCTTATCCACAGGCGACGTATCTACACAAAATTGGCGCTCACGTTGATTTTATCGCAGGTTTTCGAACGAAGGATCTCATTATTCTTGAGGACGAAATGCGCGCTGTCTCGGACAATCTTTATGTCGCGACGGATGATGGATCGAATGGAAAGAAGGGCTTTGTGACGGATGTCCTTAAAGAACTCATCGATGCCGGCAAACATTACGATCTTGTCATCGCGATCGGACCGCTTGTCATGATGCGCGCTGTCGCAAATCTCACGAAGCCGTACAACATAGACACGCTTGTCAGCATGAACACGATTATGGTCGATGGCACGGGAATGTGCGGCTGTTGCAGGCTGACCGTCGGGGGAGAAATCAAATTCTCATGTGTTGACGGACCTGATTTCGACGCGCATCAAGTCGATTTCGATGAAGCGATTCGTCGTTCAAAAGCATATCTGAAACAGGAAGCTTACGATAGAGAACGAGAGAAAGAAAAAGAAGAGAGCCACCGTTGCCGACTGACTGGGGAGGTGCGCCATGAATGAGAAGAGAAAACCGAACATGTCTCCTGTTAAAGTGACCATGCCGGAGCAACCCGCGGACATTAGGCGCTCCAATTTTGGAGAAGTAGCGCTCGGGTATACGGCGGAAATGGCAATGGAGGAAGCGACGCGTTGCCTTCAGTGCAAGCATCAACCTTGCGTTCAAGGTTGTCCGGTCAATGTCAGGATACCTGAATTCATAGCGAAAGTCGCCGAGGGCGATTTTCTCGAAGCATATCGTATTTTATCGTCGACAAACAGTCTGCCCGCCGTTTGCGGACGCGTCTGCCCACAAGAGAAACAGTGTGAGGAACGCTGTGTCCGCGGGATCAAACATGAGTCAGTCGGTATCGGACGAATCGAGCGCTTTGTTGCCGATTGGTATCTGGAAAACGCGAAAGACGAACTCGTACCCCCTCCCTGCAACAACAGAAAGGTTGCCATTGTGGGATCAGGACCTGCCGGATTGACTTGCGCGGGCGACCTTGCCAAGCTCGGTTATGACGTCACGGTCTTTGAGGCATTTCACGTAGCCGGCGGAGTTCTCATGTACGGCATACCGGAATTCCGTCTTCCGAAGGCCCTCGTTCAGAGTGAAATTAAGCTGCTCAGCAAGCTCGGCGTCAAAATTAAATGCGATATGGTTATCGGACGTGTCTTCTCGCTTGACGAGCTCATGGAAGAAGAAGGTTTTGATGCCGTATTCATCGGTAGCGGCGCAGGACTGCCGAGCTTCATGAACATCAAGGGAGAGAACCTTAATCAAGTCTACTCCGCCAATGAGTTTCTGACACGCGTCAACCTCATGCAGGCGTGGCGTTGGCCTGAAGCGGCGACACCGATCAGCATCGGAAAGCGCGTCGCCGTTATCGGCGGGGGTAATGTGGCGATGGACGCCGCGCGTTCGGCGCAACGTCTCGGCGCTGATAAAGTCTACATCATCTATCGCCGCTCGGAAGAGGAGCTTCCGGCAAGACTTGAGGAAGTGGAACATGCCAAAGAGGAAGGTATAATCTTCAAACTCCTCTCGAACCCGGTAGAAGTGCTCGGCAACGACGAGGGGTGGGTCACCGGTATTCGCTGCATTGCCATGGAATTGGGTGAACCTGATGCGTCCGGTCGCCGACGCCCCGTCGCTATTCCAGGATCCGAGTTCGACATTGAGCTCGATACAGTGATTGTCGCCATCGGGCAATCGCCGAATCCTTTGCTCCGCGACACGACTCCAGACCTCAAATGCCACTCATGGGGCGGTATCGTGGTCGATGAAGAAACGCTCGCCACATCGAAAGAGGGCGTGTGGGCAGGAGGCGATGCCGTCACCGGAGCCGCAACTGTCATCTTGGCAATGGGAGCGGGTAAACAGGCAGCCGCCTCGATCGACAAATACATCAAGGCGAAATACGAAGATACGTAAACACGTTTCCTCAAGAACGGATATATTACGACGCCCGGCGCACTGATGCATCGGGCGTTTCTTTATCTATTTCAACTGACTCAATAAAAATTTATCCGAATATGGGCAGAGTTGCCTCATACGATGGTTGAGTCGTAAAGCGCCGCACCGATCGCCGTAGCGAATTCGGCATGTTGAGGCACCACGATTTTGACGTTGTATAAGTCAGCAAATCCTTTCAGGACTGTACGTCCCGATTCAAT
>JAAZMK010000135.1 GCA_012798865.1 Clostridiaceae bacterium
GGATGTTGATCTCAGGGTTGAAATTCGTCGCGAAAGGATAACCGTGGTCGCCCCCGTTACAGTCGAGAATGTCGATCATGTGAATTTCGTCGAACTCATGCTTCAGCGCATAAGCAGAGAAGACACCCGTGACGCCTGGATCGAACCCGGAGCCTAGAATCGCCGTCAAACCCTTCTCGCGAAAGCGATCTTGGTATGCCCATTGCCATTTATATTCAAACTTCGCCGTGTCTTCCGGCTCGTAGTTCGCCGTATCGAGATAGTCGACGCCCGTCTCAAGGCAGGCATCCATGATGGTCAGGTCTTGGTACGGAAGCGCCAAGTTCATCACAATGTCAGGTTTCTCCGCCCTTATAAGCGCCACAAGCTCCGGCACGTTGTCAGCATCGACCTGCGCCGTCGTGATCGCCACGCCACGACCGTCCAGTTTTTTCTTCAGTTCATCGCAACGAGCGACCGTACGGCTCGCGATACAGAGCTCGCTGAATACTTCTTTATTCTCTACACATTTATGAGCGGCAACTTGCGCAACACCGCCCGCACCGATAATCATTGCTTTTGCCATCGAGTATCTTCTCCTTCCGTCAACAGATTTCTATCGTTCCATCTTGTGGAGAGGCACGCCGCATCGTAGGGGATACACGGCACTTTTCCATCATGATTGTATCAGATGGGACAAGAAACGACAGGCTGTCAATCATACACTTTCAGCCAGTGAAAGCGCAAGTTCATGAGATATTTCGTCGAATAAGAATCGACGCCAAAAATACTCAGGAATCCGAAGTTAAAATGAATCTATCGGTATGAACAAAATACTATGCGATCATCAACAGCCACTCGCGCAACAGCTTACATGCGACAGCGGTCGACGCGCCGGACAAGTCGCACGGCGGAGACAGCTCCATGATGTCGGTCGCCACGACATGCAGTTTGCTGAAAATAGAAAGCGCTTGGCGAAGCTGTGTAAACGACACGCCTTCCGGTTCCGGCGTCCCGGTACCGGGACATACCGAAGGATCGAGGACGTCGAGATCGATCGTGACGTATACGGGCGCCTCACCGATCTGATCGAGCGCCAGTCCCGCCTGATCAAGCGTAAAGGGGTAAAAACAGAGATGCTCGCGCGCAAAAACGAACTCCTCGCGCAACCCTGAACGCACGCCGAATGAATGAATACGACCATCGCCGAGCAATTCGTAAGCGCGGCGCATGACGGACGCGTGCGAAAACGGATCGCCGAGATACTCCTCGCGTAAATCCGTGTGCGCATCGATATGGACAACATGGAGATCTTCATAACGATTCGCGGTTGCTCGAATCCCGGCGAGTGTCATTGAATGATCTCCACCGATCATAACGGGGATTTTACCGTCCCGCAAATAAGTCTCACATGCCGTCTGAACACGTAGAAGAGATTCCGCTGTCGAGTCGCATGGCAACTCCAAGTCGCCTACATCGGCGACGCCGATATCCTCCAAATCGCGATCTAGAACCGGACTGTACGATTCAAGTCCCCATGAATCTCTTCTCATGGCGGAAGGAGCGAACCTTGCGCCGGTACGAAAAGACGCCTGACCGTCGAACGGCGCGCCGAAGATGACGAAGCGACTCGCCTCGTACGGCGCCTCACATCCGCAAAAGGTCGTCGGTTCATAATTCTCATCGAGACGTTGGTCGTCCATCTTGTTAACCATTCTTTTCAATTTCACTGAAGTCGATGTCGACGCGATCTTCATCCTCTGTATTGAGCGTGTCCCCATTCGGTGGCCAGATCGTATCCCCGATGACACGCCTAAAGGTTTGGTCCAGTAACACACCGTCGTGAAGCAGGCGGTACACGTAATTCGGCAACGCGAACGCGCCGCGGTGAAGATCGGTATTGTAGTAATCCGTCTTGATGTTTCGCGCATTCCAGCGATCAGGATCAAAATCATTGAGGGGATGGTAGCGATCCGACATAAAGCCAAACAGCCAATGACCTGCCGGATAAACCGGAATGTGCGCCTGGTAGACGAACGTATTCTTGAAAACAGGCGAAGTCTTCTTGTATGTCGACGCCGCCTCTTCGGCATCGTTATGGTAAAAAGTGCCTTCGTGCTGGTTGACGAGAATGCCGCCGTCCCTCAACGCGTGACTGCAGTTGCCGTAAAACTCTTTCGTGAAAAGGCTTTCGCCGGGACCGAAAGGATCGGTCGAATCGACAATAATCACGTCGAACATATTGCGACAGCGCCGCACATAGCGCAGCCCGTCCTCAAAAAGCAATGTCACGCGCGGGTCGTCATAAGACGTCGCCACCGTTGGGAAATATACCTTTGCGACATCAACGACCAAACTATCAATTTCGACCATCACGATTTCCTTGAGGTCATCGTAACGACAAAGCTCGCGGAGCGTTCCTCCATCTCCCCCGCCAATGATGAGCACTCTCTCGGCGTTGGGATGCACCGCCATCGGGACATGCACAATCATCTCGTGGTAGATGAACTCGTCTTTCTCCGTCAACATGACGATGTTGTCCATCACGAGCATACGTCCGAATTCATACGTGTCAAACACTTGAATATGCTGGTAATCGGAATATTGACCGAAGAGTTGCTTCCTGATGCGAAAGTCTACTTTGAAGTCCGTTGAATGGAATTCACTAAACCACAGTTCCATCGTGTGCCTCCTTCCGGGCGGGTTACATATAATGTTTGGTCAATTATTACTTTTCGGTCAGCACGTAAAGCTTCTCGACGGCGCCATCTTCCGTTCCCGTCATCCTGCTTCCTTTTTCCTTTGCGTATCGAATATAGGCAAGCACCTCCGGCGTCACACGCTCACCCGGGGCGAGGATGGGAATCCCTGGTGGATAGCACATGATCGACTCGGAGGCGATGCGCCCCTCGCACTCAGCAAGAGGCAACTGTTCCGACGGCGCATAGAAAGCCTCCGCAGGCGTCATGACGACAACGGGCGGGATATACTCGTTGACGAGGTGTCTGGCGGGTTCTTTTCCGTATGTAAAACGAATATCGGCGAGCGCCGCGATGAGTCGCTCAATCGCGACGGGACGATCGCCCACGGAGAGAATCGCGAGGCAGTTGAGCATGTCGCCAAATTCGATCTGAATGTCATACTCGTCGCGGAGGATGTCGTAGACCTCGATCCCCGACAGCCCCATCTTGATTGTATGAAAAGGCAACTTGCATGAATCAAACGCAAAGAAGGCATCGCCGTCACAACGTTCCTCGCCGAACGCGTTATACCCGCCGATCTGATTGATCTCGTCGCGCGCGTAATTGGCGAACTCAATCACCCGTTCGTAAATCTTCTCGCCGCGCAACGCGAGATTTCGCCTCGTGATATCGAGCGATGATAGAAGCAGATACGACGCGCTCGTCGTCTGCGTCAAGTTGATGATCTGGTGGACATAGCCGCTATCTTTGCGCATGCTCGGTCCGAGCAACAGCAGCGAACTTTGCGTCAACGACCCGCCCGTCTTGTGGAGCGAAACGGAGCTCATATCGGCGCCCGCATCCATCGCCGAGACGGGAAGTGCGTCCTGAAAATAGAAATGCGTCCCGTGCGCTTCATCGACGA
>JAAZMK010000136.1 GCA_012798865.1 Clostridiaceae bacterium
GAACCGACCCCGCGGCTATTCAGACGTGCCTTCACGCCGGTGTTCTTCCTTTGGCGTATGAAGATAAAGGCGTCTCGATTGAAGTCCAGAGCGGCTCGGAGCTGTCGTGCTTCCTTCGCCATCCTGACGGGACAGTGACCTGCCCTACAGGTCACGTTCTTTCTTTGTTAAAACGCGACGACAGGGGTGGTCAGGTCTACCGCAATTGCGATGCTTGCCGCCAATGCCGCGTTCGTTGTACGAAAGCGAAAGTAAAAGAGGTCTATTTCGGTCCCGATACCGAGTGTGTTGCCGTTCGTGTGAGAGGTCGCAGCGACCTGCCCTTGCAAGCGCTACCCGAAGGCTTTGTCCCGAACAACAGTTTCTACCGCAAGGATCACGACGATGCCGTGGTTGTGATTACCATCCCGAAAGATAACGAGAAGTTACGCACGCGCAAGTGTACGGTTGAACATCCCTTTGGGACGATTAAGTGGTACCATGGCGCTCACTTCGCTCTCTTGAAGGGTAAAACGAAAGTAGCCGGTGAATATGCCTTGAGCTTTTTGACCTACAACATGAATCGCGTCATGAAAATCGTGGGTACTGACGCGCTTTTCGATCTGTTCCGTGACAAAAAACGCATGCATAAGCTCTGCAGACTGGTTCAATAGAGGAAAAAATTCCTCCGTTGTTCATTTTTAACCCACTTTTTCCCAGTTTTCGGAACTTTCCCTCAAGCTCGTTAGATCTTTATTACCCCTTCCAAAAAAGGAAAATATTACACGCTTTCGGGCACAAAAAAGCCCCAAAACGCCTGGTATGACGGCGTTTTGGGACAAATTTTGGCGGAGGGCAAGAGATTCGAACTCTCGGTACCCTTGTAGGGGCACACGCGATTTCCAGTCGCGCTCCTTCAGCCAGCTCGGACAACCCTCCACGTTGAGCATTGACTACTCCCTGACGACGCCACAGAGCATAGCGATAGTACCACGAGCATTTCTCACTTGTCAATGAAGATGGGACCCCAACGGCTCCGCCTTCTGAATTCTTTTCACGAGTACTTTTACGCAAAATATCACGCAAAGCAATCGGTCGAAAACACGCGCAGACGCTTGCTTTATATGCACTAGAGAAGTCGCCTTGCCTGCCGCGTTTTCTTCTCCGTGAACGGGTGGTACCGGAGCGAGACGTCGAAATACCAAGACTTTTTGAGTACGGTCTTGAAATGGCTGAACGTCCTGAAACTATCCACACCGTGATACCTGCCCATACCGCTGTTTCCGACACCGCCGAAGGGAGCATAGGGTGAGGCGATATGCAGAAGGCAGTCGTTGATGCATCCGCCGCCGTAGGATATCTCATCGATCACGCGCTGTGCGCGCTCTTTGTCTTTCGTGAAATAGTAAAGTGCGAGAGGCTTAGGCTCCGTCTTGATCTCGGCGATGAGATCTCCCAAGGAGTCATAAGGGATAACGGGAAGGATCGGTCCGAAGATCTCTTCCGCCATAACGGGCGAGTCTTTGGAGGAGTTCAAAAGAACAGTCGGCTCGATTTGCAATCGCTCGCCATCCCCTCGACCGCCGACGGCGACCTCCTGTCCTTCGATGAGTTGCATTAAACGATCAAAATGCTTCCGGTTGACGATACGCGGATAATCTTTTTGGTAATGCTCCTCCGAATCAAACGTCCCCGAGAAGTTTTTCACGAGCTCCTCAACCAACTGATCGGCGACGGAGCGGTGAACGAAGACGTGGTTTGGCGCGATACATGTCTGTCCCGCATTTGTCAGTTTGCCGAATGTCAGCCGCTTGGCTGTTTTCTCGATGTCGGCGCTTTCGTCGACGATGACGGGCGATCGCCCACCGAGTTCGAGTGTCACCGGAGTCAAATGGCGGGACGCTTTTTCCATGACGAGTCGTCCGACCGTAGGGCTTCCGGTGAAGAAGGTGTAATCAAACGGCAGATCGAGGAGCGTCTCGTTTTCCGCGCGTCCGCCTTCTACGACAAATACGACGCCTTCAGGAAGGCTTTCACGAACAATGGTCGCAATGGCGGAAGACGTGTGTGGGCTGTACGCGGACGGCTTCAGAAGACAGACGTTGCCTGCCGCGATGGCGCCGATCAGCGGACTAAGTGTCAGGAGCGCCGGATAATTCCATGGCGACATGATGAGACAGACACCGTACGGCTCGGGATGGACGCGCACGGAAGACGGCATTTGAGCGATTGACGGAAGAACCCTTTTCGGTCGCATCCATCGACGAAGACGTTTTTTGATGTACGATAACTCTCCATAAACGAGGCTTATCTCCGTGATGAACGCTTCGTGTTCACTTTTATTCAAGTCTTTCTTCAGTGCGAGATAGAGACCCTTCTCATGACTCCGTATCCCTCTTTCAAGAGCTTCAAGACAAGAGCGGCGAAAATCATAAGATCGTGTTTGGTTCGTCGCGAAAAATGCTGACGCCTGTTCAAATTTAAGTCGGATGTCCTCGTGATTCATACCGATTCCCCTTCGATTGACAAATGATTGATCCGATATCTTGGAGCCGGAACACCATACGCTAACCCTTAAATTGATGCTATCACGATTAAAAGGTTAAAGCCAACGTGAAAGCCGCTATTGATCGGAGTCATGACGTATCACACGATCAAAGCGATACGCCCATAGAGATTATCATTTGTGTAGCAATCGGCTTGAAGAAAGCTCGCATTCGTGAAAAAATAGAATCAATAACACAAATGGTTTCTAAGAGATTTCGGCGGGAGGATCGTTACCATGTGTGATACGGTGGCAATGTTTTCTAGGGATGGAAGTGGTCGCTCTTTTTTCGGCAAAAATTCAGATCGGGAACCCGGTGAACCTCAAATCGTTTACTATTCCGAGAATCCTGTGGATGAATTCAATCAAAGACCGTATATCGAGGCTTCCTCAAAATACACGAGTGGTCCACTCTTGGTACTAAAATCCATTTTCGACAAGTTTGACAATCCGTACAGCGCGTTGATATCGCGCCCCGTATGGATGTGGGGAGCCGAAATGGGGGTCAATCAGTTCGGTTTGTCAATAGGCAATGAGGCTGTTTTCCCAAAGGCTAAGGTGGCGGATCATGCCCTGTTGGGTATGGATATCTTGCGACTGGCATTGCACAACTGTAAAGACGCACAGGAGACCGTAAGTTTCATCACAAGGTTGCTCGAAGAGCATGAACAGGGTGGAGACGGCGGTTATAGAGGGTCTTTGAAGTATCATAACTCTTTCCTGATCAAAGACTTTGAGCGGGGGTACGTATTGGAAACATGCGGAAAACACTGGGCGTTGCAAGAAATACGTGACGTCGCGGCAATCTCTAATTGCTATTCCATCACGGACGATTATTGTGAGGTCGATCCCGACACTGAGGAATCATGTAATTTCAAAGCGAGATACGAAAATAAGCTTGTCACTTTCTTTACGAAAGGTGATGCCAGACGAAAATACGCTTACAACTATCTCAAGACTTCGGACAGAGAGTTGACAAACGTGATGAACGTCTTGCGATCCCATATGACTGCGGATCAAA
>JAAZMK010000137.1 GCA_012798865.1 Clostridiaceae bacterium
ACGTTACCGAGGTGTTTCGACATTTTGATGCCGTCCTTGTCGAGGACGTGTCCCATCACGATGCAATTATCGTAGGCAGGCGTATCAAAAAGGCACGTAGCGATCGCATGCAAACTGTAAAACCATCCGCGCGTCTGGTCGATCGCCTCGGAGATAAAGTCGGCAGGCATGCGCTCCTCGAAAATTTCTTGATTCTCAAAAGGATAATGGTACTGGGCAAAGGGCATCGCACCGGAATCGTACCAGCAGTCAATAACTTCGGGAACACGTGTCATCAGGCTACCGCACTCGGGACAGCGGATGTGCACCTTGTCGATCATCGGCTTGTGAAGCTCAATCTCTTCGGGGCAGTCGGGCGACATTGATTTCAATTCCTCGATGGAACCGACCATATGCAGGTGATGACATGCGTCGCACTCCCAAACGGGCAGCGGCGTTCCCCAGTATCTCTCGCGCGAAAGACACCAGTCGACAACATTCTCAAGGTAATTGCCGAACCTTCCGGGACCGATGTGAGCGGGTAGCCAGTTGATTTGATCGTTGTTGGTAAGCAAGTTGTCGCGCATCTTCGTCATCTCGATAAACCAAGCGTGACGTGCGTAATAGATGAGCGCCGTTTTACATCTCCAGCAGAACGGATATGTGTGTTCCATCTCGGCTTCAGCAATCAGAAGTCCTTCACGTTTCAAAATTTCGACGAGTTTGTCGTCCGCATCCTTGACGAAGAGACCGGCAACGTCGGTGACTTCCTTCGTCATCGTGCCGTCCTCGGCGACAAGTTGCACGTGCGGCAGATCTTCTCGACGCCCGATTCTCGCGTCGTCCTCACCGAAGGCAGGCGCGAGATGCACGATCCCCGTCCCGTCCGTCAACGTGACGTAAGGATCGGCGACGACGAAGAACGCACGCTTGCCGGATTGTTCCACTGTTTCTACAGCGTACGGGTAAAGCGGCACATATGAGCGACCGACGAGTTCACTACCTAGATAGCGTTCAACGATACGCACCTCTTCGCCAAAGACTTGTTTGCACAGGGCTTCCGCTATGATATAGCGCGGACTTCCAGGCGAACCGTCGACCTCATGGTCGACCTCGCAAAGAACATAATATTCATCTGCATTGACACAGAGTGCGACATTCGAAGGAAGCGTCCACGGTGTCGTCGTCCAGACGGCGAAATACGTATTAGGCTCCTCAGCATCGCGGAAGCGTACGTAAACGGTCCGCTCCGTAATATCGCGATACCCTTGCGCCACTTCGTGACTTGAAAGCGATGTTCCGCAACGCGGGCAATACGGCACAACCTTGTGTCCTTGGTAGATTAGTCCCTGATCCCAAATCTGACGAAGCGACCACCAGACTGATTCAATGTAGTCGTTCTCATACGTGATGTACGGATTATCCATATCTGCCCAGAAGCCGACGCGCTCCGACATCTCTTCCCACTCGGTTTTATACTTCCAAACGGACTTTTTACACTCGCGAATAAACTCTTCAACACCGAACTCTTCAATTTGTTCTTTCCCGTCAAGACCCAGACGTTTTTCCACTTCGAGTTCAACCGGTAAACCGTGTGTATCCCAACCGGCTTTACGAGGGACGTGATACCCTTTCATCGTCCGATAACGAGGAATCAAGTCTTTAATCGCACGCGTCAAGACATGACCGGCGTGCGGCATGCCGTTCGCCGTCGGAGGACCGTCAAAAAAAGAAAAAATAGGAGCGCCTTCCCGAATCTCTACCGATTTCTCGAATATTTTGTTTTCCTTCCAAAACGATAGAACCTCCAATTCTCGGGGGACAAAATCGAGACTGCTGTCAACCTTTTCGTACATGGCGTTTTGCTCCTTCTCTAAAACATGCAAAGGCGTCCGTAAGCCGCAAAATCAATATTGACCGATAACACCTCAAAATCTACATCTTTGTAATTATAGGTTTACGCGTCATTCAAGTCAATTAAACGCACGTAGGACACGGAGCGGCACGATCCCGGAGCACAATCCCGATGTATAGCTCGATCCCGGTAACTCGATCTCGGCAACTCGATCCCGGTGTTCAATTTTTCAATTAATATCGAATTTTGGGACTTCACGCCCGAAACCCGTGTACAGTTTTTCAGTTAAAACTGAATTTCTGTAGTTAAGGTTTGGAGCCGTGTACAGTTTTTCAGTTAATATCGAATTTTGGTACTTTACGCACGCTCTCGCGGTTTTCTAGAAAAAAAAGAGGTCGTCTCATTCCCACAGTATTTAGCGGTTTTGAGACAACCCCCTGAAGTTAATTTGAAAAATGTATTGATTTTATACCTTAAAACGTATGTTCTCTTGATCCCTCTCCCGATTAAGCGGCATCTCCTTCAAGAATGCTCATGAACTCATCTCCGGTAATCGTTTCTTTCTCGAGCAAGTACTCCGCTAAATCATCCATCTTTTCCCTGTTCTCTACTAGGATGGTCTTTGCCCGTCTGTGTGCCTCGGCAATAATGTCCCGAATCTCTTCGTCAACCAAACGGGCAGTCTCAGGTGAACACGTTGATTGACCTGCATGACCTAAGTAAGTATTCCCGCCTGTTTCAAGAGCCATCATTCCGAAATTCTCGGACATGCCATAACGCGTCACCATATTTCTAGCAATGTCTGTGGCTCTCTCAATATCGTTCGCGGCACCAGTTGTCGCTAAATTGAATACGACTTCTTCCGCCGCTCGTCCACCACACAGGACTTCCAAACGTTGGAAGGCATCCTCTTTGCTGATCAGACTCTTCT
>JAAZMK010000138.1 GCA_012798865.1 Clostridiaceae bacterium
ACAGGAAAACAGGAGAATATTCATGGAACCTAAACCGATTAAGATTGCTCTCGCCGGGAACCCGAACTCCGGCAAGACTACCCTATTTAACAAATTGACGGGAAGCCGTCAGCGCATCGGCAACTGGTCGGGCGTCACGATTGAGAAAAAAGAAGGAACTGTCAAGGGTCTCAGGCATGTCACCGTGCAGGATCTTCCCGGCATCTATTCACTTTCGCCGTATACACCGGAAGAGGAGATCTCGAGAAATTATCTTCTCGATGAGAAGCCCGACGTCATCCTGAACATCGTCGACAGCTCCAACCTTGAGAGAAACCTCTACTTGACAACACAACTCTTGGAATTGGAGATTCCCGTTGTCGTCGCGCTGAACTTCATAGATGTGGCAAGGCGCGATGGCGACAAAATCGATTCGCGCAAACTTGAATCTCGGCTCGGATGCCCCGTCATCGAGACTTCTGCTCTCAAGGGAGAAGGCGTCGAGGAATGTGTTGCTCGGTGTGTACGAATGGGCGAAAGCGAAGACAAGCAAGACCTCGCAGGCAAAACGGCGACCCGTTTCAGCGCCGACGTCGAACAGGCGATCGCGGACATCGGCTCCGTCATCGGTGACATCGTGCAGGAAAGGCGTCGATGGATCGCCGTCAAAGCGTTTGAACGCGATGAAAAAGCGCTTGCAGGAGTCTCGCTCACCGCTTCCCAAAAAGACATGATCGAAACGATCATCCGTCGCACGGAAGAAAAGTTCGACGACGACAGCGAAAGCATCATCACCGCCCAACGGTACACGGCAATCGGTCAACTGACCGACAACGTTATCGCGCGAGCGCAACGCAAGGACAATTTGACGCGATCCGACCGCATCGATCGCGTCGTGACGCATCGATTCTGGGCATACCCCATTTTTATCGCCGTCATGGCTGCCCTCTATTACATTGCCATCAGCTTGGGCATCAACACACAAGACATGGTCGATGGGTGGTTCGGCGACGGTCTTATTCCGCTCGTGCAAGGCTGGATGGAGGGGCTGGGTGCATCCGGCTGGCTTACAGGTCTTGTGACGGACGGGATCATCGGCGGTGTCGGCGCCGTACTTTCGTTCGTACCGCAGATGATCATTCTGTTTGTCCTGCTCGGTATCATGGAGGATATCGGGTACATGGCGCGCATCGCGTTTATCCTCGACAGACTGTTCCGTCGATTTGGGCTTTCGGGTAAAAGCTTTATTCCCATGCTCATCGGAACGGGTTGCTCCGTTCCGGGCATCATGGCGTCGCGCACGATCGAGAGTCAGCGTGACCGTCGCATGACGATCATCAACACGCCGATGATCCCCTGCGGGGCGAAACTCCCCATTATCGCGCTTGTCGCTGGCGCTGTCTTTGGGGGTGCCTGGTGGGTTGCGCCCCTCGCTTACTTCTTGGGACTTTTGGCAGTGATCGTATCCGGCATCATTCTTAAAAAGACGAAAATGTTTCAGGGCGATCCCTCTCCCTTCGTAATGGAGTTGCCCGCTTACCACGTTCCATCGGTCGGCAACGTCGCACGAAGCACGTGGGAGCGCTCCTGGTCGTTCATTAAGCGCGCCGGGACCGTTATCCTCCTCTCGAGCGTCGTACTCTGGTTCCTTCTGCACTTCGCTGTTATCGACGGGAGTCTTGTCATGATTGAAGATGAGATGATCGCCGACAGCATCGCCGCAAAAGTCGGAGCCGTGCTCGGACATCTCTTTGCGCCTCTCGGTTTCGGAGGGTGGCAGGCTTCGCTCGCAACGGTCACGGGGCTCATCGCGAAAGAAGAAGTTATCTCCACATTTGGCGTCATCTTCCGTATCGAAGATGCGCTTGGAATCATTGAAGAAGGTCAGTACGCCGGAGTCGGCGCCATCGCGCAACATTTCACGCAACTCTCGGCGTTCTCGTTCATGCTGTTCAACTTGTTCTGCCCTCCGTGTTTCGCCGCGATGGGCGCGATCAAACGCGAGATGAACAGTGCCAAGTGGACGTGGTTTGCGATCGGCTACTTATTCGTCTTCGCATACATCCTGTCTTTCATTGTCTACCAGATAGGTCTCCTGTTCACGGGCGGGTCGTTCAATCTCCTTTCCGGGCTGGCAGTCGCCTTGCTTGCGGGATCGCTCTATCTGTTATTCAGAAAGCCTCGCGCAGGCGGCGTATACGTTTCGGCTTAGCAGCGAGCATCTCCGAGACAGGCGGATATCGCGCCGTCCGGTGCGGTATCCGCCAAAGGAGACGCTTGACCGATCACAATTTAACCGGATGTTCCGGTCCTGTCACTCTATTGGCAGCGCCGTCATCAACCATAAATTCTCGGGAGCCGCAGGTTCTACTCTCCTTCCTCGCGGTTCCCGGGAACGCTCTGTCTCAGAATCACTTGAAAGGGTTGTCATATGAGACTCAAAAACTTTCTTTGGACCGCCTTGGCGAACGTCACGGCTCCGGTAAGCGGCATCGACTATGTGGTGATCGCCGTCATTGTCCTCGTTATCGCCGCCATTATTGTTTCGATGATCCGGCATAGAAAAAAGGGCGGCGGATGTTACGGCTGCCCTCACAGCCAAACGTGCGGTGTACGTCTGGATGACTGTCCGTCAAACATCGGGGGAGAATCAAACGATGCGGAATAAAAGAGCGGTATCGTGGACGTCCCGTCGTTCAACTGATAAAATAGCGGCAGGCGAGAGTTTCGCCGGAAAGGTTGCCGTTATGAGTCAAGTGTCCGATTCTGCCGAAAATTATCTTGAGAGTATATACGTACTGAGGAAGAAAAACGACTGCGTCCGTTCGATCGATATCGTCCGCTTACTTGGATTCAGCAAACCTTCCGTCAGCATCGCCATGCGCAAATTGCGTGAATCAGGTCATATCAAGGTCGCGGACAACGGCTGCATCTCTTTGTTGCCGAAAGGTGAAGCGATTGCCGAAGAGACGTACAAGCGGCATGTCCTGATGCGGTCATTCCTGATGCACATCGGCGTCGATCCAGACACGGCAGATGAAGACGCCTGCAAGATGGAGCACGTCATCTCGAAAGAGACATTTGAAGCCATGCAGGAGTACGCGAAGAGCATCGGACTTCTCCCTCCTAAATAAGGCGGCGATTTCTGTCTGACATTCCGGATCTTTAATCTCTTTTTCGAACATTGTCATTTTTACCGTTGCAAATAGATAATCCTCGTTCTATACTTAAGCTGTACTATGTGATATAGTACACTTATAGCGCGTAAATAAAGACAGCGGCAAGGAGCAGGAGATGATTTATCCGGAAGTCAACGTACAGAGCGGCGTACCGATTTACCAGCAGTTGAAAAACTCTTACCACCGGTTGGCGGCGCTCGGACTTATTCAGCCTCATGAACAGCTTCCGTCCGTGCGCCAGCTGGCGATGGAACTGGGAATCAACCCCAACACCGTTCAAAAGGCATATAGGGAGCTCGAGCAGGAAGGACTCATCTACGCCGTTCCGGGACGAGGCAATTTTCTCAGTGATTCCGAGCGAGAACTCGATGTCGAGTACGAAGAGATCCGGCGCAGTTTTCGTTCCGCCGCGCACATCGCATGGACTGCCGGCATCGATCGCCCGACATTGCACAAACTCCTCGATGAATGCCTTGATGAGCCTCAGCTTTCCGAACAGGAAAGATAGGTCTCCTCTATACAGATATAGAAAGGTGTATCACCATGACAAATAAACTGACAGTTGAGAGACAGCAAAGTGAATGGGCAAACTCGTCCATTGCGACGCCACCGGTCGATGATCAGGAAGCCGTCATCGTCGCCGATAACCTGAGCAAACACTTCGGAGTGACGAAGGCTCTTGATAAAGTGAATTGTAGGATCGGCGGCGCGTCGATCTTCGGGCTGATCGGGTCAAACGGAGCGGGTAAATCGACATTCTTGCGGCTGGTCGCGGGCGTTTACCGACCGACGGAGGGCTCCATGCTCTATCGCGGGCAGGTCGTCTTCGACAATCCGAACGCGAAAAAAGACATCATCTTCGTGGCGGATCAACCGTATTTTCACTTTGACAATCTCAGGAAGATGTCGGCTCTTTACCGATCTCTCTACGAAAGATGGGATCAGGAACTTTATCAGGAATTGATTCGAATCTTCCCGATCAGAGAGGATCAGCGACTTGATCTCCTGTCGAAGGGTATGCACCGCCAAGCCGCTCTCATCCTCGCGATCGCCGCGAGACCTCGGCTCCTCCTGATGGATGAAGCGTTCGACGGTCTCGACCCTGTCATGCGCCAGAACTTGAAGCGCGTTCTCGCTCGGCAAGTGGTCGACGACGGGATGACGACGCTCATCGCGTCACAGAACTTGCGTGAACTTGAGGACTTTTGCGATCATGTCGGGCTGCTCCACGAGGGGGGGTTGCTCTTTGTTGAAGAACTCGACAAGCTCCGTCTTGGTCTTGTCAAGGCGCAAGTCGCCTTCCGAGAGGAGGTCAGTTCGGAGAAACTCATGGAGATGGGGCTTGAAATTCTCCGCTTCAGCGCGCGTGGGTCACTCGTCGAGATTCTGTCGCGCAACACGGAGATGGAGCTTCGAACGATTCTGAATCAGGTGAATCCGCTGCTGCTCGATGTGCTTCCCCTGACGCTCGAGGAAGTCTTTATCTATGAGTTGAGCCGGAAGTCATATGTCGTCAGCGCACTTCTGGCGTAACGCGGAAAGGGACGACATCATGGCACTCCAATTACAGACAGATCGCGGAAAGAGCGGGGCGTTATACCGCAAGAGCGACCTTTGGTGGACCTTTAGCAGGCAGTTCGCCGACCTGCGCTCACTCATCGCGATTTTTGTGTTTCTCTTTTTGCTGGTTATGCCCATCGCGATGTTGATTCTTGGGCGAGAAATTTTTACGGGGCTCGCGAACCGGTATACCTTACCGTATCACGATGCGGAAGGGATGTCGGTAACGTACCTCCTTGGAAAACCTCTACTCTTCAATTTCGCCTTTGTACCTTTTCATCTCATGATGATTACCGTGTCATCTGTCGCCGTTCTCATCATGGGCGGCTCGCTCTTCCGTCCGCTTTACCACCGCGAAACGGTCGATTTTGAATGGAGCCTTCCGCTTACGAAGAGCCAGTGGTTCCTCGGACGCGCCCTTGCGCTCGTCGCGGGGCTGTCGGTCGTCTACCTGGTCAACATCGTCGCGACGACCGGCATCGTCTATGCGTGGGGACTTAATGAGTTGCTAGGCGATTATCTGTTCGCCTACTTGAAAACGTATCTCTCGACCATTGTGTTCGCGGGGTTCAGCCTCGTCATTTTCTCGCTGGCGGGACGGTTGTTTGACGCGATCATTCTCAACATCATGATTCATCTCGCATTCCCGCTCACGCTGCTCATTCCGTTTCTCATAGGCGATATGAACAGACAGAGCTCTATACATAAACTTGTGTGGCTCTTCGCTCCGGCGTTCGACACGTATCGCGGGATCGAGGTTGACAGAAGTCTCCTGTATTACGTCATTCTGACCGTTTTCTGGTTCGTGTTTGGCTGGTTTTGCGCTATAAAAAGACCGGCAGAGTGGGGCGGGCGAAAAACAGGTACCATGCTTTGGTTCCCATTCGTTCAACCCGTTTTCTCCGTGGCGGGAGGCATTGTTGCGGGCAACCTGTTCTATGCGTTCGACTTTGCGAATGTGCTCCATGAGCAGACGAAGTTGCTCAGACCCTCCTTCATCATCGGCGCCATACTCGGAGCTTTTCTCGGGCAGCTCGTCTCCTCAGCAATCATGGGCAAGTCGTTGCAACGCGTTCAAGGTGACGAACCG
>JAAZMK010000139.1 GCA_012798865.1 Clostridiaceae bacterium
GGAACAGCTGCCTTTACTCTCTTGACGCTGATGATCAAGGAAGATGCTTTCTTGTATGTGGCTGCCATAGCCTTGTTTCTCATATTCGGTTCCCAAGACAGAAAAACAACAGCTTTTTCTCGGGAAAGAGCGACAACGATAGCGATCGTCATGTTTGTCGGCGGCACTGTGTGGTTCGCGACAGCGCTTATCTATCTCGCCAACCAAGGAATGGGAGCGATGACAGGTCGATTTAACAATCTCATCGGTATACCGAAGTTGGGACTCCTATCGGTCATACCGACTATCTTATTAAACCTGACGCTTTTCATGGAAACTATATTCGTGAAATCAAAAATGGGGTATATCATGATCGCGTTGACATCGTTGGGATTCATCCCTCTGCTCAACAATAAGTTTCACCGCCTCTTCGTTTGGATTCCATTTATCGTGATCAATCTCATGAGCAACTACGAATACCAATACCGCATCGATTTTCAATATAACTACGGGAGTCACGTATTGCTCTTTGTCCTCGCGTTGTTGACATACGCAGACTACGTGAAGGAATTCTCAAGTAAGCGAAAAACGGTGCGACGCGGGACGGCATTCATAACTGATCCAACGTCTGCGAAACAGCGCATACCCTTTATAGACTCTTGCATCGGAATTCATGCATCGCTCAAGCGAACGGCGATTTCTTTCTTGCTGGCGCTTGCACTCATCACTTCGTTGACACAGTCTGCTCAGTTTCTGAAAAAGAAAATCAAACCGCTTAATATCATAGTCAAACACCAAGCCCCGTCCTATTCCGAGACTCTGGCGCTCCTCAACCGGATTCCGCGCGACAGCATCGTCGTTGCGGACGGATTCGTCACCGTCCACCTTGCGGACATCGAGCAACTGTATGACGCCATGTACTACAACTGGGAAAAAGATCGCCCTCTCCCCGATTATATCGTTCTGAGACGCGCTGCGAAATACAACTACGAACATTATGAAACAATGCTGCTGTTCGGATTTAGAGAAATTGAAGAAATGTCGTCGGAATGGCTTCTCGTCATGAGGCGCGATCACTAGCTGAAAACCTTGTAATCATCGGAGCTCATATCTTGCAGAAAACTCCTCTTGGTCGCCGCGGCACTCTCAAAAAGCTTGTACCCCTCCTCACGACAAGCATGACAGGCTTTGCGCGGGATCGTAATCCCTGCCATACTCGCCCCCCTGTCGTTATATGAATGGATAGAGTTCACTCCGGGACATTCGCGACAGACCTTGAACTCCTGCACCTGTATTTCCATAATCCCCGCCGTATCGTAATAGACTTGACGGCGACGCGTAACGGTTCGACGACCGCCATACTCTCGCTCGGATAGCGCTTCGCGCTTGAGCCACCGCTCATTCACCTGTTCCGCAATCCTTCTCACCTGATCGGTTACCCTCTCCGACTGCCTCCATTTCCCGAGATGGTAATCAGGCTCGACAACACCTGAATAATCGAGTCCCGCCATGGCGAGTATAATGCCCGTGTTCACATAAGGTAACGCGCCTTGAATCGAGTACCCGCCCTCTAAAACGGCGATATCGGGATTGAGACGTTCATTAAGCAACGCATAACCTTGCGCAGAGAAATTCATGTTGGTGAGAGGATCGGTATAGTGGTTATCCTGCCCTGCGGAATTAATGACAATGTCCGGCTTGTACTCTTCCAAAATCGGCATGACCGTGTTTTCCAAAATATAATGAAACCCCGCATCCCCCGTGATCGGCGGCAACGGAATATTGACGTTGTAACCGAAAGCGCCAGGTCCGCCGAGTTCATCGATATCACCCGTTCCGGGATACAGTGTTCTTCCATCCTGATGAAACGAGATAAACAGCGTATCCGGATCGTTCCAGTAGATATCTTCCGTGCCGTCGCCGTGGTGGCAATCAGTGTCGACGATGGCGACGCGCATGTCGCCGTAGCGTTGCCTGGCATATTCGAGACCGACCGCCTCAATGTTGATGATACAAAAACCTCGATCACCGTATACAACGCGTTGAGCGTGATGACCCGGCGGTCTGACAAGCGCAAAAGCCTTGTCCGTCTCACCGCCCAAGACGGCGTCAAAAGCTCTCATGACGCCTCCGGCGGCAATCAGATGTGACTCGGTAAGCAGGCTCTTCGCATCGGGATAACAAAAGTGAACGCGGTTGACATCGCGGAACGTCGCCATCCCGGGGTTGATTAACTCGATCCCCTCGATATCCTCAATTCCCTCTTCAAGCAATTGATCCTGCGTGTAAAGAAGCCTCTCCTCGCGCTCGGGATGACTGCGTGAGATCGCCCAGTCGAATGCCGGGAACAGAATTAGACCGAGTGTGTTTTTCGCTTTCATATCAGTCACTCTTTCTCAGTTTTTCGAGGAGACCGGGCTTGATCTGCGCTTTCACTCGAATATTTCTGTCAACACGTCCGCCGTAGCCCTTTACCATATTGAAAGAGCTCGATTCAACAATCTCAGCGTCAAGCCGATCCTCCTCAAGACCGAGCGCCTTCCCTGCTTCCCATACTTGTGAAAGGGCGAATTGTTCCGCCTCCCGCAAATTAAACGTGCGATCAATCGGTATATAAAGTCCTCTCTCCGGAATGGACATCTTCTCTCGTTCCGTATCGGCGATCAAGTTAATTTCAAGAGTCGGCTTCGCGAGCGCGGCGCCGATCGCGTTGGCAATTTCATGGTGAATGGGGCAATAAACGGGCAAACGCAACGTTTCCCCCAAGTAACCTGAAAGCGAAGCGGCAGGTCCTCCGATGATCTCCACAGCCTGCGGTCGAATCGTCCGATCACGCAACAACTCTTTAATCGTATAGACGGGACTCGCGTTCAACTTGTCGAGAACGCGCTCAATCGCCTGGCGTATCTCTTCACACATACGCCTGACAATCATCTCGGCAAGTGCC
>JAAZMK010000140.1 GCA_012798865.1 Clostridiaceae bacterium
CTAGAGATGTCCTTCGTGTGAACAGGTATCGGACAAGCAAGCTTGCCTATATAGCTGGTTCGGATTAGGCAATCTTCAGCCTCGGCACGCATCCGTTATGTTCAGTTCATTACTCAAACGTGCCTGCAAGGATTTCTGCCAATTGGGCGTCATCGACCTCAATGCTGTAAAAGAGTTTGAAGAATTCTTTTACGACATTCTCAGGCGAATCTCCGTAAAAATCAGGGTAGAAAGCCGCGATGAGCATACGAGCGCCGAGATAACGATTGACTGACGGCGGCGACCCCAAAAAGCCATACGGGACAGAAGGCACCACAGCAATCCTGTTATTCTTTACGGCTTCGAGCGCACCCCAAGCGGGGTCTTTCTTGATCTCTTCCGCCAAAGCGGCACTCTCGACTAGAATACCGTCAGGATTCCACTGGAGAATTTGTTCCATGGAAACTTCTGAGCCGCCGCCCTTCGACGAGGCTTCGACATCCGCCACATTAATGATCGGAACGTACTCAAAAATTTCACTGTGGAATGAACCGACGGCGTTCGTGTTTAGTCCGAGATCACCGAGCGCCCAATAAATCTTGATGCGTTCCTCCTGGGGAATCTCCGCCATTGCTTTGTCACAGAGAGCAAGCGTCTCTTCACAATACTTGGCGAGTACTTCGGTTCTCGTGTTGTCTCCGAGCAATTCACCGAGATCGCGATACGTCTTCGGCATACCGCCAAATGTCGCCTCAATGAAGATGGCGGGTGTGTTAATCTGCTCCTGCATACCGTCCATATCTTCCTTGATGGTTTTTTTCGCTTCGCCGATATCGATGATGACTTCCGTCCCTGCCGCAAGAACGGCTTCCAAGTTAAAGTCACCGCTCTTTCCATAGAACTGACCGAACGCCGGTAGATCGCCGTACTTCTTATCGATCAGCTTTAGCTGTGTATCCGAGAATTTACTTGCTACTCCACAGAGCAAATCGGGCGCCGCTGTGTAGAGCACGATCTGGGCCAACGGACCTGACGGCGCAATTTTTGTCAGCTTTGTCGGTAGCGTCACCTTGCGACCGACGGAATCGGTGAACACACGCTCCTTCGGTTCTGCTGGTTCCGTGGCTTTCGATTCAGGCGGAACAGGTTCTGTCTTGTCGCTGGCGGCAGGTTGAGACGAGTCGGACGGATCGGGTTGCTTGGGTTCGCATCCCATGATCGTCATCGACAGTGCCAAGATCAACGCTAAAACGAGCGAGATCCATGTCAACTTTTTCTTGTTCATGTTTTCCTCCCTAACTAAGTGTTTTGGTTTAACCCTTTGGCGGTGCATCCATTCACCGCATTCATCGCGATATTTTCATCGCGTTCAACCCTTTGTGTTATCTACTCTTCCTATCACCCGAGAAACAGCACAATCATTACGTCATAATGTTCGTTTGCATGCATGTTCGCAGTCTGTCTTTCTATCCGTCATATCGTGATTGCGCATTTTTTCAAAGTGGGGCAAAACGGTCACCGTCTCCGTTCTCACGCTTTTCTCGAGCTGAATGGGCACGCGGTAAACGTGCGACAAGAGCGTTTCGGACAGAACGTCCTGCGGTTTTCCGAACGCTATGGCAGTCCCCCCGTCAATGAGCAGAACATCGTCGGCATATAAGAAGATGTGTTGCGGATTGTGTGTAGAAATGAGCACGAGGTAGCCTCGGTTAGCTAGTTGGCGAATCTCCTCAAGGACGCGTATCTGGTTGCCGTAATCGAGACTCGCCGTCGGCTCGTCCATAATCAGGATCGGGGCGTCCTGCGCCACAGCGCGCGCGATCAGGACGAGTTGCTGCTCGCCGCCCGATAATTGATCAAAAGGACGGTCGCCGAATTGTTCAATCTGCAAAAGCTTCATCGCCTCAGCCGCTTTTATGCGCTCACGTTTTCCCGGTTGCGAAAACATACTGAAAGAGGCGGTCGTCCCCATCAAAACCATTTCCGAAACAGTAAATTGAAACGTGCCCCTCTGGGTCTGCGGTATATATGCCATACGCTTAGCGCGCTCGCGGTTCGATAACGTTTTGACACTTCGTCCATTAATCTTGATGTCGCCGCTCTGTAACGGGAGCACGCCGAGAATCAATTTGAAGAGTGTCGATTTGCCCGCGCCGTTCGCTCCGAGAATACCGACAACGCGTCCGCGCGGAACGGAGAACGATAAGTTCTTCAACACTTCGCTCTGGCGGCGGTAGCTGAACGAAACATCCTGTATATGCAAACCGTTTGTCATCGCAAGCTCCGACTTCATCATCCCGTCACTCCCTTTCTACCCTCACGAAGGATGAGGAATACGAAGAAAGGAGCGCCGATAAACGCCGTCAATATCCCGAGCGGAATACCCGCCGTCGTCGCACGTCGCGCAATGTTGTCGACGAACAGGAGAAAGCTCGCCCCGATGAGCGCCGACGCAGGCAAGGATACGCGATTATCGCTCCCGACCATCATGCGCGAGATGTGCGGTACGACGAGACCGATCCAACCGATGACGCCGCTCACGGAAACACATGTAGCGGTAATCAGCGTCGCTGCCACCACCATGATCGTCCTGATCAAGCGCGTACGCACACCCATGGTCGACGCCGCTTCTTCACCGAGAGCGAGCAAATTGAGTTGCCAGCGTAAGAGAAGGATCACGACAATCCCGAGCAGAATCGGTACTGCGGCAAAGACGAGAGACTTCATTCGAGCTGAGTTTAAGGATCCCATAAGCCAATATGTGATAGCGGGCAGCTGATTCGTCGGGTCGGCAGTATATTTTATCAGCGAAAGACCTGCGGAAAAAAGTGAGCTGACGACGATGCCTGTCAAGACAAGCGATAGCAACTTATTTGCCTTGACTAAAGAGGCGATAAAGAGGACAAGAATAACGGAAAGCAATCCGAATACAAATGATATGAGCGTAATCCCCGTCGACGCGAATCCCGCTAAAATCGCCAACGCCGCACCAAAACTCGCCCCTGAAGATGCTCCCAGTACGTCGGGGGACACCATCGGATTCTGAAATACCCCTTGGAACGTATGACCTGCGACAGAGAGACCCGAACCGACGAGAATCGCCAACAAAATACGCGGCAAGCGCACATTGACGATGACAGTCGTGACCGCCTCCGCGAATACCTCACCCGTTCCCCACAGCTGACTCCAAAAGTATCGAATAATCGTCATCGGATTGATCCAGTACCACCCAATAGCGAACGAGATAATGATCAGCACGATGAGAATTGCCCCCATAATGCCGAACCGTACAATGAGATGCCTCTTTTTTCCGCCCTCTATGAGCTCATCGGGAAGCTCTTCCAATTCTTTCGTGATCGTGCCGTCACTTTCAAGCATGACGCTTGTCATGGAATCATGCCCTAGAATAGCGCGGCGGCGCTCCATGAGTACGGCTTTATCGGATTCGGGAAGATAAGAATGCGAGAGCGTCTCTTCAAGCGATTGATCGTGTTTCCAGACGACGATGACAGGCGTTGTCTCGTTATCGAGTACTTGCAAGACGCGGTTGAAAATCTCATCGTCAAGTAGTTCGACGCCACCCAGCTCATCAAGGACGATAACGTCGCCCTTCCTCTCAAGCAAAGGAAAAACCTTGTCAGCAAATTGACCGACGTCAAACCTGCTGTCATCTCCTTCAACGATGAGGAAGCAATCTTTCGGGAAAGTTGACCCGTTTTGATGGCGGACGGTTAATAGACCCGTCTCACGCTGTATACCTGCCGGTATGTGCGAAAACCCCATTTTCTGGCTTTTTCTGCTAGTGTGGCGAATTGTCATATATCCCGAAGGATTCAACCCTGCATCTTCAAGGTATCGTTGCACGAAAGTAGATTTCCCGCTCCCGATCACACCGGTTACAAGCAAATGTCCTTTGCGCGAACCGTCCTCATGGAACAGCGCCGACTGCGCGAACATCATGATTCCGCGTTCATTGGCAGGGTACATGAATGTCTTTTCTTTTATGGCAACCATAAAAACTCTTTCAGATTCCTTTTTCTGCTCCTTATAGGCATAAGCGTCCCGGTCGTTTCGGTTCAATCTTTCCCGAGCGTACGGCAATCAGTTGCGCGGCGATGCTGATGGCGATCTCTTCCGGCGTCTCGCCTCCGATGTCGAGCCCGATGGGGGAGATGGCACGGTTCACCGCTTCCTCAGAATGACCGCGCTCCATGAGGATGGCATCGACAGTTCGTACCTTATGCATGCTGCCTATCACGCCGATGTACCGTGCCTGAGTCTTTAACACTTGATCCTCCACATCGAGATCGTTCTTATGTCCGCGCGTCATGATGCAGACGAAATCATCCGGTCCGATCGACACGGTCTTATCAATATGGTCGAGGTCGCACATGCGCACATCGTATGCGCCGGGAAACAGAGCCGGATTGGTGAACTCCTCGCGGTCATCAAGAACGACGACGGCAAAATGCGTGTGCGCGAGTACCGGGACGAGCGCTTGCGCGACGTGTCCTCCTCCAAAGATATAAACAACGCCGGGGACTACAAGCTCCTCGACGTAAAAGGTGTGATCGCATAGACTGACGGCATGCCCGCGTTGACACAACATCCGAGGGTCATCGAGCAGTGCGATCGTACAGGGGTGATCTTCCGGGAAGCCCTTAAACGACCATCCCTCGACGGAAAAATCGGGGTTAGCGGGATTCGTCCCCGCTGGCGCCGTAAAAAGCGCGAGCCCCAACTGGTTCTCCTCGCTGATGTCGGTAACTAACCAGCTCGGACGGCGTTCTCGAATCGCGTCGCGCGCCTCTTTCACAATCTCAAGCAGTGCATTGTCATCACCGGACAAGTGGAGATAATGCACCGTCGCACTGCCGCCGCAAATCATCCCGATGTCTTCAATCTGGTTTTTTGTCAGAATAAACTGGTGAATATTCGATCGTCTCTCTTTGATCGCCTCTTGGGCAATAGAGATTGATTGGTATTCGACAGCGCCGCCGCCAACCGTTCCCGCCAAGCGACCCGCCTTCCCGACCAACATGCGGGCGCCCGCGCCTCGCGGTGTCGCGCCTGAGCTTGCCGTCACGGTCGCGAGAACGGTATCCTCACCGCTTTCAAGCGCTTCTTGAAGTGCTTTAAGAATCTGATCCATAAAAACTCCTTTTCACACAATTAATTGATTAGAAACGCAGAAAGCACGAGCCGACACCTTACATCAAAAAAGCACGACGCAAACACTCTGTGTTTCATATTGTACCCGACTTATTTTTAAAAAACAATCGCTTTGGCGTTTTTATTCACAAATGTGTATTGTCCAAATATTCCTCAGTCATAGGAATTGCCCCTCGCTGTAGAGCATGGCGGCTCCGATCACGCCGGCGTCATTGCCAAGACGGCTTAGCTCAATCAGTGGAGGAGGCAGCACGTCGCCGCTGACCGTCGTGAGGGCGACACGCGCACGCAGAGGTTCCAGCAGAACGTCGCCCGCATGACTGATCCCGCCTCCGAGCAAGATCATATGCGGTCGATAGAGAACGACGAGATTCCGAATGCCGAGCGCGAGATAGTGAACGAATCGCTCCACGATCTCGATCGCGACTTTGTCGCCTGCGGTTGCCGCTTCAAAGACAAGGCGCGTATTGAAAGAAAGCTCCTCCAACGAAACAGAATGGCGTAATACCGTCTCTTCATCGCTGAGCAACGCTTCTTCCGTCATGCGTTTCAGTCCGCGGATCGATACGTACGCTTCGAGACAATCCCACTGTCCACAGTTACACGCAACATGACCTCCCGCCTCGATCGCCATGTGCCCCGGCTCAATCCCGAACCCCGTTCCTCCGCGAAAGATTTTATTATCATAGACAAAACCGCCTCCGACACCAGTGCCGAGCGTCAACATGAGTACGCTTTTATAGTTGTGTGCGGCGCCGGCGTGGTATTCACCGAAAACAGCGCAATCAGCATCATTTGCGATAAAAACAGGGACATCGGGGAATTTTCTTTTCATGAGCGCAGGGAAATCGATATTCTTGAGGAACAAGTTTGTCGCGTGCAGCAGCATACCCGTCTCCAAGTCGACAACTCCAGGAATGCCTATCCCAATGGAACGAATGGTCGAAACGGAAAGACCTTGGCGCATTAGCAGTGTGTCGATGCACTCCGCCATTGTATTGACGAGTGACTCGGCAGGTCGCGGAGCCCTTGTTTTCGCGCGTTCGCGATCGATAATCTTATGGGTATCATCGATGATTCCCACTACGATGTTAGTCCCTCCGAGATCAATCCCAATTGAGTACGCCATAACGAAACCGCTTTCTGTAACAGTTACAGATAATTATACAAGAGTTAATCGACAGCAGCGAAAAGAACTCACCTAGTCGCGCACGGACATGCTTGGCGAGCTGAATGCCAAAGTAACTTGGACAGTGAGAAGCGCAGGTCGTCCAGTTTAATCTGGCAAGTCGGCTGTTCTGTTTACTATGACACAACATTTATGAATCTGTGTAACCTTTCCGCTATACTTTTTGTCACAAGAGAACGACTCCTCGGCATAGGTCTCCTTCTAGGAGGTTTCTATGTCAAAACACAAACATCTGACGATGGAGGATCGTCAAAGGA
>JAAZMK010000141.1 GCA_012798865.1 Clostridiaceae bacterium
GCAATCTCACGGATAAACAGCGATGTCGCCGCTTTATTGCGGTTGTGCACTTCATCGCCCATCTGAGCCGCTTGTGCGATCATGCTCTTAAGATCAACCGGACCGTATATTTCTAACGTTTGTTTCATGACAGGATAGAGTGTTTTCTCCATCCATTTCAAATGTTTGATGACATCCTCGCCGTAAGCGCCGAAACGAAGGACATTCCCCAGCCCCTCATTCATCGTACAATACGCAAAGTTGCCATACGCTTTATTCTCGATGATAAAGACCGGCATTGACGCCGTCACAACACCTGCCATCGGTCCCACTGCCTGATGATGGTGACAAGGGTCGAATTCAATCTCGCCAGAAGCGGCGAGTTTTTCCGCCTCCTCCGGATTCGCTGCAAGACCCTCATAGATCAAGCCGCCGATCACCGCGCCGCGAAGCGGTCCGGACATCTTCTCCCATGTGATAGGAGGACCGGCGTGCATGATGAGTTTCTTGTGCATACCCGGAACAACGTCTTTTGCAACTCCCATCCCGACGAGTGTCGGTTGAGCGTTCTGCATGATTTCTAGTGCTTTCTTGTTGGCATCGTCAATAAAATTTGCCATAAATCCCTTCTTTCTCTAATGGTGTCTTTCAGTACGATGACACGTTCCTGTTATTCATACTAAAAACCTGCCTGCTGCGCGCGGCAGAAGCAGATTTTGTAACCTCTATAACCCCTTTAGCCTCCCGAGCAGTGATGCCATTTTCTTATCACCGCCGGCAGCAGGTTTCCAATCGACATGTATTGTGTCTACGTCTTGACTTCGCAATTCTTCGTAAAAAGATTCGAGCCCCATATTGATCACTTTCAAATCTTGCTTAAAAAGTTCATTGACTGACATAGCGTTATTCCTCCTTATGCACCGATTTTATCCATGATACGACCGACGAGCCTGACAGCCTGCGCGTTGGAAGGCATGACGATGATACCCGCCCGTTCAAGAGTCGTGATCGATTGAGCGAGATCTTGCGGATCTTTGTCTGTACCTGTCACCGAAGCGACAACAACGAGATCTTTATTCTCTGCCAACAAGCGCTCACGTGCGGCATTCACCGATTCCGCGACAGCACCTGCCGGGTCCTCATGCGACCCGTAACCGATCACGACATCTACGAGCACCACAGCCGTTGAACCGTCGACATGCGTCTTAAAGAATTCCGTTCTCGTCAAGGGGTCGATCATGGGATGCGGTCTGCCGCGTGTAAATTCATCTTCTCCAAGATCAAGGCAAATATGCCCTTCCAAGCCGCCGAGATTTGCTAAGGCGCGATCAGGCGTGAGAGGGATATTCGAGTAGATCGGATAATTCTCTCCAAGGTATTTGATCGCTTCATCGGCGAGCGTACCGCCTGTATAAAGTGCGCGCAAGTACTTCTGATCGGCGGCAAGTGTCGACGCCGCATCAGAAACAAGCTTCTCAATTTCCTCCTCCGGCGCATCAAAGCCATCGAAATCTTCAACCTTTTCGCCGCGTAATAAAGCGACCGCTTTCCGAGCGGCATCTTCCAAGCTGACACACGGTGTGGCGCCGGCGGCGATGATGGAAGCGGCGTCTCCGCCTATGAAATCGATGACAACAGGTTTGTCCGCTTGTTTAACCAAATCGACAATCTTTTTCTCAACGGTGGGATGTGGAGGTTTCGAGACAAGCACGATGACATCTGTTTCAGGATCCTTCAACAATGCCTCGATGCCCTGAATCATCATCAGACCGCCTATCTCTTCGCGAAGGTCGCGACCTCCCGTTCCGATCACCTGTGAAAGTCCTTCGCCGAGCTGATCGATGCGTACGGTGATCTCCTGCGTTCCTGTACCGGATGCGCCGACAAGACCGATTCGCCCCTTTGACACGACGTTGGCGAAACAGAGAGGAACGCCGTTGATAATCGCCGTTCCGCAATCGGGACCCATCATCAAAAGACCCTTCTCGACTGCCACTTGCTTAAGCCTGAGCTCATCCTTAATCGATACGTTGTCCGAGAACATCATGACGTGGAGTCCAGCTTTCAGGGCAGTCTCAGCCTCTTCCGCCGCATACTGACCAGGAATCGAAATCTGAACAAGGTTAGCGCCTCCAAGGTGATCGATGGCAGACCGGAGAGTTGGCGGTCGGTAATCGCCTGCCGATGCTTCCTTTTTGCGGTTGATCTGTTCATCGAACGAATTGACAAGTTGTTCCATTGTGACGAGCTCGTCATTGAACTTCGCCGCGATGAAGAGATCATTCGGCGTGACGTCTTCGAGATTCGCATCAAACATCTTGAGATTGCGGACGAGATCCAAATTCAGCTCGGTGCCCATTCCGACAAGAACTTCTTCGACACCTTCAATAGATTTCATTTCACGCGAAATCAGCATCAAGGTTACCGAGTCGTAGTAGGCGTTTTTTCTAACGATACTTTGAATCATATGAGATCCTCCTTCTGTAAAACACACTCCTCCTGCCGTGCCCAGCGCGATATAATCGTCTGAACACACCAAATCCCGAATAGAAAATCAGCTCCGGATGTCGCACCGAATTCCAACACGCGATCAATCGCGCGGCGAAGTTCAGGGAGATTATGCGTTGCCAATGCTTCTAATATCTTAAGGTAGCTGTCGCTTGCCTTACCTGCCGATGCATGCCTGAGCATGGAATAGCTGACAATCGTTGTCCTTGATCTTGCAAGTTCGACGATGCTTTGCAAGAAACTCAACAAAGCTTGATCATCGTGGTGATTCCATTGGTTCATGTAGTGAAGAGAGAGAATAAAAGCCGCGAGAAAATCGTCGCATGATGGTGTCAAGCCCGGTCCAAAACCTACAAGCAGTTCAGCCTGATAAAGCGATCGCTCCCAATCCTTCGCTTCCACGGCATCAATAAATGAACAAATATCTCCCGTAATAAAACGGGCATAGATACTTGTACAAGACGACTCCCTCGTATCGCCATCGATGAAACGAATAACAGATGAAACACCTCCGGAATCAAGTTCCAGTAACGTCTTCTTGATCATGCTGAGCGCTTCTTCGCTCGCACACGCAATTTCACCTGAAGGTGCTGAAAGTATAGGTCTCCAGACACGCGCATGGCGCAATCTGATACGATTCTCGTTTTTCGGTATAACAAACTCCAACTGTCCGTTGTATACCACACTGTCATCCACCTCGAAAGGCCAGGCAATATGCGCGGGCAAATCGACCGTCATTCCCATCGGCATCATATCGACATCGGTTCTGGCGATCGTCACCAATTCTTCTGCAGGCGACAATAAATTGACTGAGCCACGAAAGATTGAATGAACGCGAAAGACAATATTTTCGTGATGAAGCAATAGGTCGTGAAGATCTTGCGACATCTGCACCGCATGAATCGTTCGATCAAAACTTCCGACCATCACTGAATAAGCTCCTTAATCCTAATCGCCAATTGTATATTAAACGCCGTTTCCGGATCACGGAGATCAATTCCATAGACATCACGGATCCTGTTGATACGATAAATGATCGTGTTATAGTGCGTAAACAAAATCTCGGACACACGTTTCAAATTACCGCCTGATGCGAAATAAACGCGCACAGTCTCGATCAGATCGCCGTGCTGCCTGTTATCGTGCTCCTCAAGCGGACTCAGAATCTCATCGGCATATGCGAGCGCCTCTTCCCTCAGAAGCGGGTGCCCCAACACACGGAGCAATCCCAGTTCATCGTAATACAGAACAGATTTGCCTTTTTCCTGTCGACTCATCAGTATGCGAACAGTTTGCTCCGCTTGTTGTAAACTCAACGCCAAAGTTCGATACGTCTCTACACATGAACCAACACCGATATGTGCGTATTCGAGCACACCCTTCTCGTCGATACACCGAATCAACGTATCGATAAAACGCTGCAATTGAGAGTTTCTCACGTCCAAAGCGCAGTTGTTGTCAAATTGCAAGAGAAAAATAGCACGGTCACTTTTACGTGTCGCAAGAAAATATCCGTCATACTCTTGCTTCAACCGATTTGCGAGATTCAGCAGATTCGTATTCAGATTTTTTGCCATGCGGGCATTGTTGGGCGTCAGTTGGTACTGTCTGTTCTGTTCAATCATTAGGACGATACATTGGCTTGGAAGCTCGGGATGGAAAAGATAAAAGTCAGCATTCTCAAGCGCTTTACTCTGTTCATCGTGGTCATCACTTAACAGCTGCTCCAAGAAAGTAGTCTGGTGCACATTTTCGCGTTCAACGAGCGTAATGCGGTTTAGAATATCGAGTGCGATAAGCGACGTCGCCGACTCAATGACAAATAAGTCATGGGCGCGAATGGCATTATCCGTATCCCACAAAAAGATACTGCCGTAATGCATATTGTCAAAATAGATAGGAATTACGAACCGTCTGATAGAAAGATCAGTCACGAACGATTCGCTAATTCGCATATCAGGAGCAGACGAGTGACGCCGTGTGAAAGCGTGGGCAATCACATCTTTTAAATCGTTCTCAATCATCATCTCCTTGTCATGATCGGGACAATAAAAATGAACATCGCGGAAGATATCATCACAGATAGCGACAGGTGCGCGGATGGATCGGTAAATCTGTTCAGCGATTGCTTTCATGCCGCCATGACGCAACATGATGTTGCGCACTTTAGAGTTAAAGTCGTTGATATTCTCTAGCAATTTCGTCTGTTCGCCAATGATCCTGTTAAAAATCTCCTTAATGAGATCCCCATACGGCACAGCCTGAGGTATCCGTATGACAGGAAACGATATCTCGTTGGCAATCTTTAACACGTTGTCCGGCACCTCGCTGATATACCGTTGTGTCTTAATTCCCATTCCACAGACTTTTTTTTCCTTAAGCTGGGGAATGAGTTTCTCGAATGCCTCAATGTCATGGCTGAATGTATATGCCGTAGTCAGTAAAAATTCGCCTGGGCGAACCCAATCGATAATGTCAGGAACCTCCAAAACGTTAACGGAGACAATGCTATTCGTCAGACCGCCTCTTCCAGCCAAGACTTCTGCATCTTTCAACAAACTGACCTGGAGAATATCCTTCAATTCAATCATAAGTTTGTTTTCGTACGGCATGATTTGCACCTCATGTTCATTCTAAATAAAAAAAACGGCAAATGATTTGGTCTTCAATAACAACGTTGATTTTATTATATCATAGACATGTGTGAAAATAGCACAGATATTATCCGCCGCTTAGCTATCTTCTTGCATAAAATGATTGATCCTTCAGTTTCCTTTTTAGCGATATTCCATAATTGAGACTACACGACAACAAAACGTCGCGATAAGCGTCTCGTCAAAAAGCAGCCATTTTCGCTATGCCTTCAAAAAAGTATCGTCAAAAGTCCTTGTTTAACTTGAATCGCACAAAAATATTGAAAGAATCGCTTCCGTATTTGTTTAGGGATACCAATTCAAGAACTAAGAAGTTAAATATCTTGTATCCAGTGACAAAGTCCATTTACCATAAACGTGCTAAAATTAATCATATCGTGAAATATTGATGACTAATCGATCGGGATGTTGTTTCCGATGAGTAAGCATCAATAGCAAGTGGTTCGAATTCTATCTGGAAAAGGTAGTCTTTATCGCAAGGAGGTTTCTGTGCTAAGTCAATTTGATTACGTCAAACCGCTTGTTCTGAATGAGGCGCTAGCCGCTCTTGCCAAGGAAGACAATTCTTACGTACTGGCAGGAGGTACCGATCTTTTGATCATGTTGCGCCATAACCTGATCAACGCACGCCACATCATCGACATCAAAGGCATTCCGGAACTGAATGAACTTCGTTTTGTCGAAAATGAGGGTTTAACAATCGGTGCCAATGTGGTGGTCAACACGCTCATTGATTCGGAACTCGTCAAGAACAAGTACAAGGCATTACATGACGCAGCCTCGTGTCTCGCTTCGTTTCAATTAAGAAACAGAGCGACACTTGTCGGCAACATTTGTAATGCATCGCCCGGGGCTGATCTACCCCCCGCACTTCTCGTCTATGACGCGGTTGTCAAGATCGCGAGTGTCGACGGAGTACGCGAAATACCGCTTGTAGAGTTCTTTACGGGCGTCAAAAAAACAGTCCTGACAAAGAACGAGCTGGTCCTCTCTGTCTTCCTCCCCGACCCGGGTGAAAATGACACCAGCTGTTATCTGCGACAGACGCGCCTCAAAGGGCATGATCTCTCGACCGTTGGCGTTGCGTGCCGCCTAGACGGGAAAGGCAAAGTCGCCGTCGCCATCGGTGCCGTCGCACCCACCCCGCTCAGGCTTACCGCATTGGAAGCTGAGATTAACGAGAAAGGCATATCCGAAGAGACAATTCTGTGGGCGGCAGATGCCATCAACGAACACATTAAACCGATCTCAGACGTCCGCTCATCGGAAGCATATCGTCGCCACATGGCGTCCATTCTTATGAAACGATGCCTAGTGACATTGACAGGTAAGGAGGTATAAACATGACAGTCGCAGAATTGAAAAATGACGGAAAAGCTTGTGCCATGGACACGGCGCATGTCAGTTCGTCAAGAGACCTTCGTGTTGTCATTGACCTCATCGTCAACGGAGAGCGTGTCATTGAGGAAGTCGAACCGAACATGCTCTTGCTCCACTTTTTACGCGACAAGTTGAAACTGTTCGGCGCAAAAGAATCATGCGGAGAAGGCGAATGCGGCGCATGCACCGTTCTGATGAACGGTTATGCAGTTACATCGTGTCTCGTCCTCGCCGTTGAGGCAAACGGCGCGGAGATACTCACCGTGGAAGGACTTTCCAAAGGAAATGAACTTAGCATTCTCCAGCAGGAATTTATTTTCCAAGACGCGCTCCAGTGCGGTTTCTGCACGCCCGGCATGCTGATGTCGGCACGCGGACTCCTCGACAAAAACCCGAATCCGACTGATGAAGAGATTCGCGAAGCAATGGCAGGCAATCTCTGCCGTTGCACCGGATACCTTCAAATCTTTGATGCGGTCAAGCGGGCAGCCGAACGCGAGAGAGAAGAGAGAGAGGAGTAGGTCATGTCATATCTTTGTCAATTAGAAAATTTTGAATATAGTTGCTGCAGGGATTACGAGTCTGCCTACAAACATGTGGGAAAACCCTACATCAGAAAAGATGCCGTTGAAAAGGTGACGGGGCAAGCGACTTATGCATTTGACATGGAACTGCCCGGCATGCTCCACGCAAAGACACTGCACTCACCCTACGCTAGAGCGAGAATTGTCTCGATCGACACGAGCAAGGCGAGAGCGCTGTATGGCGTCAAAGCCTGTCTGTGCGGAAAAGATGCCAATACGAAAGTCGGTCTTTACATGCAGGACAAAATGGTCTTTGCCAGCGGCGAAACACGCTATCAGGGAGAGGTCGTCGCTGCCGTTGCCGCCACTACGGAAGCGATTGCGGAGCGCGCCATTTCCCTCATCGAAGTCGAGTACGAAGTGCTCGAACCGGTGATCAATGTCGACCAAGCGCTTGAAGCGAAGACACTCGTCCACCCGGACATCAATACGATACAACATACTGTGGGCGTCTTCTTCCCGCAACCCGATACCAACATCGCGAGCCTCAACACGAGTCGTCGCGGTAGTCTCGTAAAGGGTTTCGATGAAGCCGACCTCATCGTTGAGAACGAATTCTCGTTACCTGCAGTCGCGCACGTTCCGCTTGAGACGCACGTGGCGATCGTCGAAGCCGATCCTTACACTGATAAAATCCGCATATGGTCCTCTGCGCAATCACCGTTCGCTTTGAGACAGATGATGGCTGCCGCATTCGACGTAAAAGAATCCGATATAGAAGTACACATCCCTTATGTCGGCGGAGCTTTCGGAGGGAAAGCCGGTATTCACCTTGAGCCGCTGGTCACCTTGTTGTCACGAGCGGCGGGCGGAGTCCCTGTCAAGCTGCGCATGACGCGTGAACAGGAATTCAACTATATGCCGACGCGTGCCGGCATGCGCGGAAGGATCAAGTCGGGCGTCACGAAAGACGGCAAGATCACGGCAACTGAGATCGTGTACGACTGGGATAGCGGTGCCTATGCCGACTACGGCGTCAACGTTGGTAAAACTGCCGTGTACGGAGGACTCGGACCTTACGACATTGAAAATGCGAGCATCGTCTCGAACACGATCTACACGAACAAGGTCTTCAGTACTGCGTATCGCGGCTTCGGTCACCTTGAAACTCTCTGGACGGTTGAACGTCAAACCGATATTCTCTCACAGAAACTCGGGATCGACCCATATGAATTCCGCATGATGAACATGTTGAAGCCGGGGTCAAAGACGATTTCAGAAGAAGTCATCACGGAGAGCTCGGGTAGTCCTTGCGACTGCCTCTCCGCCGTCGTCAAAGAGATTGGATGGACAGGACGCAAGACACAAGAAGAGCGTGAGAAAGAGTGGAAAACAGGTAAAGTGCGCGGCAAGGGCTTCGCCATGATTCAAAAGGCGCCAGCGATGCCTGCTAACACTGCCACATCCGTCATCATGCAGATGGTGGGAGACGGACACGTCAACATCATGATGGGCGCCGTCGATTATGGTCAAGGAGCGCTCACGGCACTTGCTCAGATCGCTGCGCAGGAACTCGATATTCCGTTCGACATGGTCAAGGTCATCCCGCAAACCAATACAGAGACTAACCCGTACGACTGGAACACCGTGGCGTCTAAACTCACCTTTATGGCGGGCAACGCCGTCATTCAAGCGAGTCGTCGCATGGTCGATCAATTGAAAGACGTCGCGGCACGGGCGCTTCGCTGCTCCCCCGACGTGTTAGGTCATGCCGATGGGTACATCTACAAAAAGCATATGCCGGAAATCCGCATTGCTTACAAGGACATGGCACTCGGCTATGCTTATCCGGATGGCATGGGAATAGGCGGACCGATCATCTCGCACGGCGTTTGCATGGCGGACGGTCTGACAAACCTCGATCCCGAAACAGGTAAAGGGTTGCCGGCTCTCGCTTGGACATTTGGAGCGCACGCTGTCGAGATTGAACTTGATGTCGAAACAGGTAACATCGATGTTCTGAAAGTCGCATCGGCGTTCGACATCGGTCAGGTCATCAACGAGAGAATGGTTTATAGCCAAGTCATTGGCGGCGTCATGCAGGGAATCGGATCGGCGATCCTCGAAGGATATAAGTTCAGCGATAACAACGTACTATTGAACCCGTCCTTCACCGACAACAAGATTCCGACGATGAAAGATATGCCGTTCGAGGTCGTCCCGATTTACATCGAGAATCCTCAGTTAAATGGTCCCTACGGTGCGCGCGGCATAGCGGAACATACCATGATCTCCGTTCCCTCCGCGATCGGCAACGCTCTCTACGAGGCGACAGGCATCAACTTCTATCGTCTGCCGCTTACACCGGAGAACGTTATGCTCGGTATCCTGTCAGGAGAAAAAGACTGCAGGTAACCTAAACGCTCGCAAATAATCACCGATCATTTGCATTCAAAGTGTCCCGGATGATCCGGGACACTTTTTGTTTGCGCAGATCATTCCGGTCGTACAGAGAAAAAAGACAAGCGATGCGCAAGGAACCAAGCCAGAACGGCTTTAAAAAAGTCCCCCGGCAAGAACATGACCATCCCCGTCATGAGAATATTCCAAAAAGAGAGTTTTTGGTTCATATAATAGCGAAGTACCAAGACCATGTACGGCAAACCGATCACATAGATAAGAAGCGTGACAATGACAAGATTAAGCACCATGTCGACACGTTTCTCGTTTCTCTTTTGTGTCAAATACGCTAGAAAAGGTGCCGCGACCACGAAAGCAAGAACAAACCCGAAACTGGGGGAAACGAAAGGTGAGGCACCCCCAAAAACAATCTTCAAGAGCATATGAAGCAACATGGCAAGACACGCAGTCAGCGGCTTGAGAAGCAGTCCAGCCATTAGGACACCGAATGTCTGCAATGTGACGGGAACGGGTCCGACAGGAATTTGAATGAAACCGAAGACAAACGTCAGCACGCCGAATAATGCGGCACGTGTCATCATCCTTGTCGTCACTTTCGTCTTCATCGTGCCTATCGGTCTTCCATGCAAACTCTTTCCGGGAAAAGGACGTACGCAAGATTTAATAGCGCACAAGGATGACTTCGCCCGAGATAAGTTCGCGATTTTGACCATTCTCGTCGCGATACATAAGAGCGCCGTCATCTGAAATTCCAGACGGCACGATGGCACGTCCGTCGTCGAGAAAAATTTCCTTCCCTATTATGAAACAACGCTCACGATACTCATTGAGATAATCGCGATTGGGAAGCGCGCGCACGATCTTCGTCAGCTCATTGATCATCATCGCGATGAGGACACTCCTATTAAAAACGAGGTTGCCTTGTTCGTCTACAAAGACAGCAGTCATATCAGTGCTCACGTTCGAACGATCCAAAACGTCGGACAAGGCGCCTGCCCTTTCCTGTAGCTCGGCAGGGTAACCGCCTTCAGGACGCTCAAGATTTATACCGATACCGAGAACAATTGCCTTCTCATTCTCAGAATCAAACACAGGAATCGCTTCGGTCAAAATTCCGCCAATCTTCTTGCCGTCGAGAAAAATGTCATTAACCCATTTAATGTCGGCGACTATGCCAATTTCATTTTCGAGGACACGACAGACGGCAACGGCAGCCATCGTTGTCACAAGCGCCGCAGATTCTTCACGTTCCCAAGGAAATACGAGCGAAAAATAGAGTCCGACACCGTGCGGAGAATAAAAAGTCTTTCCGCGACGCCCCCTCCCCGCTGTCTGAGCGTTCGCCGTGATGAGACACGGGAGTTTCCCGCCAACCATCAGGCGCGCGACGCTGTTCGTGGAAGTGATCGTCTCAAAACAGCTAATACGCAAGTCGCCCAAATCATCGGATAAGCGACTTCTGATCGCTTCCTCTGATAACGGATATGATCCGCTCACTTGCCGACACTCTCGGTTTCGGACACCATCATTTTTATAATACTGTCTTCCGAGCGCATCGATCATTTCCGGCATCTCTTACGACCCCACGCTCTTGCGAACACCACCTTGCATTGATATGGAA
>JAAZMK010000142.1 GCA_012798865.1 Clostridiaceae bacterium
CATCTGCCCTAAATAAGTCAGCGGCTCGCCGATCAATTCAAATTTTCGCGGGAAATGATCTCCAGCGGCAGATGTCAGCGACAACGACCGGAAAGTCGGATAAAGCAGTATGGCGGACAGCGCGACTCCTATTGCGACAAGTACGACAACCTTGCATACAATGAGAATCTTTTTTCTAATTCCGGAGCCCTCTGTATAGCGAAACAGCAGAATTGGAAAATATAGCGCAATAAAAATTGAGGCAAAAAAGGCCGTATAGTAATTGCAAACAAGAAGCATCGTGACCGAAATGGGAAACAGAATCCATTTACCATCACGTATGAGGCGTACAAGTGCTAACACAACGACTGGAAGAAGAATCAATGAATCGAGCCACATGATGTTCCATGAGTACGCCAGTGTAAATCCCGACAAAGCGTAAAACGTCGAGAAAGCGACTGCAAGAATACCCTTTCTCCTGTAACTCACCAATAGGAACCTGAAGAACGCAAACCCCATGAGTCCGACCTTGATGAGTGTCAGTAGAAAAATGCCCTCAGTCAGGAAAGGAGCGGGAAACAATAAAAGAAGAAGGTTGAGCGGACTTGCCAGATAATAGGCGAACAATGCGTAGAAGCTGACACCGAGTCCGGACACTAAAGAATAGAATGGAGAACCGCCCATAAGGATTTTATCGCGCAAAAGCTGCAAAAAAGGAGCGTATTGATGGAAGAGATCGACCGTCAACATGTGTCGGTTACCGAAAGGAAATGTCTGACCGACTGCATAAGCGATCGCTAAGAGCAAGAAAGGAAAGAGAAAAGCCAATAAGGACAAGCTCTTGCTATTCCAAGCGCAGCGACGGCGATTTTTGATTGCAAACGTACTTCGATTCATATTAAAAGCGGGTATATCCGTCATATTCAGTATTTATAACATATCTCCGGATGATCAATCAAAAGCGCCGAGTCGACCTGTAAGCCGGGTTCTGTCATGAATGGTCATCTATCTGGACCTCTCGTTGCCGAGCGGTTCTAGCCGCCTCCACGGAACCTGCGGGCGACAGTTTTGTTCCTCCACGGCGTTGCTCCGAATGGGGTTTGCAGGGCCACCATGTCTCCATGGCGCCGGTGAGCTCTTACCTCACCTTTCCACCTTAGCCGAGTGTTTGCTCGGTTGTCTATTTCTGTTGCACTTTCCTTGAAGTCGCCTTCACCGGCCGTTAGCCGGCATCCTGCCCTAGGAGCCCGGACTTTCCTCGCCGAAGACCTTTCGGTACGACGCCGCGACCATCCGTTCGACTCGGCGCATTTGTCAATGACATTATACGCAAGAGATATTGCCGATTCAAATGACAATGCCGTGACAGGAAGGTCAATAATCTCATCGAATCTACGAGCTAGAACAAAGACAAGAACCACTTATTAAATGATTTGAGCAACACTTGATCCTGAATATGAAAGGGTGAACGGCGGGCGATTTTATCGAACTTGAATAATAAGTAAACAAGTCGCGCACGATCTTGTGGATCTAATAATTCAAGGGTGGAAAGCTCCTCAATGGCAGCTTTCACATTTATGTTCAATTCGGGAAGTTGTGGGGAGATTTGAATTAGTTTTTCAAACCGCTCAAGGATTTTCGGACCGAACTCCAATTGTATCGGAGAAAGGCGCATGCAGGACACTCGAGTCGAAGAATCACAAATTATGACAAGATAAGGTCGCCGATCCTCAACGGCGACCCTCTCATCGAGAAGCGTCAGACTAAGACGATCAATGGCGCTTCGTAATAAATTATCCTTTGTCTGAGGCTGAAGGATCAGTCGATCAAATCTCGATAATTTATGATAACCGC
>JAAZMK010000143.1 GCA_012798865.1 Clostridiaceae bacterium
GATGGTTTTACAGTTTGCATGCGATCGCTACGTGCCTTTTTGATACGCCTGCCTACGATAATTGCATCGTGATGGGACACGTCCTCGACAAGGACGGCATCAAAATGTCGAAACACCTCGGTAACGTCGTCGACCCCAATGAGGTCTTGGCACGTGAGGGTGCGGACGCCGTCCGCTGGATGTTCTATGCGGACAGTCATCCATGGGTTTCGGTGCGCTTTTCCACGGCTGCCGTCAACGAGATGAAGCGTCGGTTTATGGGAACGTTCTGGAATACTTATGCTTTCTTCGTGCTTTATGCCAACATTGACGGTTTCGAGCGACAGGCGTACAGCGACTTTCCCGTCGACGATCATAAAACGGTGATCGACCGCTGGATCGAAAGCCGACTTCATTCTCTGATCCGCGAAGTCGATACGAAGCTGGAGATGTACGATATTACGACGGCGGCGAGAGCGCTTGAGGCTTTCACCGATGATTTGTCGAACTGGTATGTTCGCCGTTCGCGTGAGCGATTCTGGGGTGCGGGGCTCGATGCCGACAAGATCACTGCGTATATTGTGCTGCACGATGTTCTCGTGACGATGGCTCATCTGACTGCGCCGTTTACGCCTTTTATGGCGGAGACTGTCTATCGGAATCTCGCCGTCGGTCACCTTGACGGTGCGCGGGAGAGTGTCCATCTGTGCGATTTCCCGTCTGTAGATGAGACGAAAATTGACTACAAGCTCGAAAATGACATGGAGCGCGTTCTCGAAATCGTCTCACTCGGGAGAGCAGCTAGAAATGTGTCACAGCTCAAGATTCGTCAACCCTTGGAGGAGATGATCGTCGTTGGAGGCGAGCCTCTGTCGGACGAACTGACGGTACTCGTGCTCGACGAGCTGAATATCAAGAAGATGGTCCGAGAGGAGAACAATAGACGCCTTGTCGATTACTCTTTCAAGCCTCAACTTCGCACGCTGGGGCGCCTCATGGGCGCGAACCTTCCGAAGGGGCGCAAGCTGATTGAAGCTTTACCGGGGAGAGAGACAATGGATCTTCTTGAGCGCGACGGAAAGTTTGATCTCGAAGTCGACGGGACCGTATATGAATTGACGCTTGAGGACCTTCTTGTCGAGGAAGTGCCTGCCACAGGCTTTGCCGTCGAGAGTGCCGGATCCGTGACGGTTGCGCTAAATACCGTCCTCTCCGAACAGTTGATTGAGGAGGGGCTCGTGCGCGAAATGGTCAGCAAAATTCAGACGATGCGCCGCTCGAGCGATTTCTTGGTGACGGACAGGATTGACCTGTACGTAAAGCGCGACGATTTGGCAGACGTCATCCACCGCTATATTGACAGCATCATGGACGAAGTTCTAGCGCAGCAAGTCATCTTCTTTGACGACGCAGCTGAATTACCCGATGGACTCGACGCTCAAAACTGGGACATCAACGGTCACGATATGACTTTTGCGGTTCGTGTTCCATAAGGTGGTTTTGCCTTGGACCTTCAAATGAAAAACAATGACAGACAGGGGCGGGATTTTTCTTTAGTGAAAACCCGCTCTTTTTACGCGCTCTCCGCTTTGATTCAGAGTGCCTTGATCGCAGCTCTCTATCTCGCCCTCACGGTTGCAACATCTTTTATGAGTTTTCAGGTAGTTCAGCTTCGGTTGGCGGAGGCTTTGACAGCGCTCCCTGCGCTTTTTCCATCTGCCGTTTTAGGAGTGTTTGCGGGCTGTCTTCTGTCGAATCTCTTAAATCCGTCTCCGCTCGGCATCGTGGATGTCATTGCCGGGAGCGCTACGACGCTCATCGCTGCGTACCTCACGTGGGTTCTGGGAAACCCTCTACGACAGGCGCTCGCTCGCCGACTGCGTGAAGTGAACGCTTCGGAGGTGGTCGAGAGCGATTCGGTGAAACGGAATCGAGTACTTACGAGAAAAAAAATCATTTCTCTGAAAGTATACGCTCTTCTGCCGCCGGTCGTACTTAATGCACTTGTCGTCGGTTTTTATATTCC
>JAAZMK010000144.1 GCA_012798865.1 Clostridiaceae bacterium
ATCGGCGAGGTCAAGATTGATCTCGAGGAAGAGGATATGCTCTTCATTTTCAGCGACGGCGTGAGCCAGTCCGGAATGGGCAAAGGACGTGCGCTCGGGTGGGGTGAAGACGGTGTGACATCTTTTATCGGACGCCATTGTTCCAACATGGAGCCTGAAGAACTGCTCGACGCGCTCGTCGAACACTGCCAAAAGATTTCAGGCAATCAGTACGAGGACGACACGTCGATTATCATGATTCAAGCGTCAAAAGCGCGTCATCTCAGCCTCTTCTCGGGACCGCCTAGATGGCGCCACGACGACTCGGCATACGCCGATGCCTTCCGCAATGCCGCGGGGACGAAAGTCATCTGCGGCTCGACGACGAGCGGCATTCTCGCGAGAGAACTCGGCACACGCGTGAGACTTCTTACCGAAGGAGAGGGACTCCACTCACCACCGACATATGCAATGAAAGGAGCCGATTTCGTCACAGAGGGCGCCATCGCGCTCAATCAGGCTGCCAACCTCCTCTACGCAGATCCGGAGGAAGTAAAAGGGAAGTCGGCACCGGAACAGCTCGCGCGGCTCTTTTTCAACTCCGACGTAATCGACGTCTACGAAGGACTCGCCGCGAATGAAGCGCACGAGATGCTCCTCTTCAAGCAGCTAGGCATCAGAATTCGCCGCGAAGCAGTGCGCGCCATTCTCAACCGCCTGGAAGACCTCGGAAAGATGGTTCACTACTATCCGTTTTAAGTTTAAGTGGCGGACTTACAAGACTGCTTTATAAATAGCCATCGAATCGCGGTAGGTAAGGGGCACAAAACCCTGCAATGTACGGCGTTCACAATTCTTAGCCATTTCTTCCAAATATCGGCTGTCAATGCCGACTTCCGATAATGTCATGGGAAGACCGAGAGATAGGAAAAACGCTTCTGTCTGATCAATGGCTCGGTTGGCTATATCAAACGGATCGCCGTTCGCATCCAACCCCCAGACATTCACACCATATTCGACAAATTTGCCGACAGTTTCATCGCTCAGTACATATCTCATCCATGGAGGCGTCAAAATCGCCAGTCCGACGCCATGCGTAATATCGTAATAGGCGCCTAATTGGTGTTGAAGAGGGTGTACAGACCAACCGGTTTGTTGACCGAGACTGCAGATACCGTTGATAGCAAGCGTACCTGCCCACATGAGATTGGCTCTTGCCTCATAGTTGGTCGGCTCATCCAACGCTATAGGACCGTAGTGTATGCAAGTCTTCAACAAAGACTCGCAAATCCGCGCCTGCACATAAGCACCTTTGACGGGCGTAAAGTAATTCTCAAACGTGTGACTCATAATATCCGCAACACCTGCAGCCGTCATCGCCCTTGAAACGGTAAAGGTGTGTTCAGGATCCATGATTGAAAACTTCGGTTTCAGCAAAGTTGAATAGGTACCGATTTTTTCACGTGTTTCAACATTGGTGATGACCGCAGAACCATTCATCTCCGAGCCGGTCGCAGCCAAAGTGAGAATAGCCACAACGGGCAAAGCGTCTACAATCTTGCTGGAATCGAGCACGAGCTCCCAAGCATCGCCCTCGTAGACGGTAGCTGCGGCGATCACCTTGGCGCAATCGATGACGCTGCCTCCGCCCACTGCCAGCACAACATCTACGCCATGCTTTTTGCACAGAACGCTCCCTTGACGGACAGATTCGATTCTAGGATTGGGATCCACGCCGGACAATTCAAAGAAATCCATGTCAAGTTGCTCAAGGATGCGAACAACTTTATCGTAAAGACCCATTTTCTTGATACTGTCTTTGCCGTAAACAAGTAAAACCCGCTTGCCATACCTGCCGATATGGCTCAGGTTCGCGATCGCTCCTTTGCCGAAAAAGATTTCCGTTGGCACATTATAGTGAAAATTTTTCATCGATATTCTCCTTCAACTCAGAACTGACAGACTACCCCGCAAAGGTCGGTCAACAGTTATACGCTTCATCTGCTCGCAGCAAGAGATGATTCAATCATGGCATAGTCTCTTGCGGTACTTCTGACAAAATTATCGATTCTCGCCCAAATATTGTCAATGAATACGGTTCTAATAACCTCATGCGCAAGTTCATTGATCACCTATAATTGAAGCAGACAAATATGCGTAGACAGAGATTATTCAAGGCGGTATCAATTCATGAGCAATTTTGAAGAAAAAGAATACACGGTGTTCGATCTTTTCCAAAAGCAGTGGGCACTTGTAACAGCAGGGAACATGGAGCGCTTTAACTCCTGCACGATTGGTTGGGGCAGCTTGGGCACCCTGTGGACAAGAGGTAAAAGCGGGGCGATCATCACAGTATACCTCCACCCGACACGCTATACATGTGATTTTCTGATGGAGAACGACACTTTTACGGTCAGCTTCTTCCCCGCAAACTACAAAAAGGCTTTGGGTATTATGGGCTCTCACTCCGGTCGCGATGTAAACAAAGTGGAGATGTCGGGTCTCACGCCTGTCGCCATGGGTGAAAGCATCACCTACAAAGAAGCTAATTTGACCTTTTTCTGTAGAAAGATCTACCAGCACCCGTTTGCCAAGGAAAGTTTGGCGACAGACATTCAGGAATACTATCAAACCAACACGAGGTCATTTCCAGCGGATGAACATGGCGAATGGCAACCGCACTGGATGTTCATCGGCGAGATTATCGACGTAGACGATAAGCGGTAGATCCACCGAACACACTAACTCTCAAACGTGGAATAAGGAGCAAGGAACGTACCCCTTATTTCATGCTAAGCCTCTAATTTAAATAAGAACCGAGAAATACACAACTTATTTTAAGTTTACTTGTTAAATTAAAATAAACGAGGTATAATGCGCTTAGTATTTCAAGTTAAAGGAAAAGAAAACCAATGCACCGCCGAGCGGGCTACTACAAAACGAACCTAACCGGAGAAGCAGCATACAAGTCATTCGTGCCAACTCCCCTGCCGCCGCATCCCGCCATTGAGATTGACGACGATATGCTCGCGCAACTCATTCATGCCAACAATGCACTGTCTTCGCTTGAGAGCATCGCCAAGCGCATTCCTGACATGGATCTGTTCGTTTCAATGTATGTCCGCAAAGAAGCGCTGCTCTCTTCGCAGATTGAAGGAACACAAGCCACACTTGAAGACATATTCGATCCGATGATTGAGAAAAACATCAATAGAGACGTAGCGGATGTCGTCAATTACATCAAGGCGACGGAACACTCGATCGAGCGCCTTAAATCACTTCCGCTGTGCAACCGATTGATCAAAGAAGCACACGCCATCTTGATGACCGGCGTGCGCGGGCAAGAGAAAAACCCCGGTGAGTTCAGGCGTTCTCAAAACTGGATTGGAAGTCCGGACAGCTCTTTGAAGGAAGCGCGATTCATTCCGCCAAACACGGACGATATGATCGAAGCCATGTCCGAGTTAGAACGCTACATGAACGAAGACAACGGACTTGATACTCTTATGCGCACGGCGCTTATCCACTATCAATTTGAGACAATACACCCCTTCCTCGACGGCAACGGCAGGATCGGGCGTCTGCTTGTGACACTCTTTTTAATGGACAAAAAGCTGCTTTCAACACCGGCTCTCTACATCTCCTATTTTCTGAAGAAGAACCGGATTGAATATTACGACCGGTTGAGCGAGGTCAGACATAAAGGCAATTACGAACAATGGATTCGTTTTTTCCTCCTCGCGATTGCTGAATCCGCCAAGGATGCGATACACACCATTGATAACTTGACCGCGCTACGAAATAAGAACCTCACCATCATTGAAAAAATGGGGCGAGCCTCTCAAACAGCGATGCAGGTCTTCTGGTATCTTGAGAAAAATCCGATGATTGATATAGGAACGACAGCGGAAAAACTTGGCATATCTTTCAACAC
>JAAZMK010000162.1 GCA_012798865.1 Clostridiaceae bacterium
AATCTCTCACGGGGATAAATCGTTCGGTCTCAATCGGTAAACAGAGTTGAATATAGCCCCCGTATTTGCTATAGTCTGAATGTAAATTTAGTGTCTTCATAACATAAGTTTACAGCATGAGAGGTGCTTTGGCACCTCTTTTTTTACCTTAAAAAATGGGGCCGCCCTTTTTGAGACAGCCCCTTTTGGTGATGAATTTGCAAAAGATCCTGAGAGATCTTATCATCTTCATTTTTTCCATGCGATTTTTCACAAAAAGACGGCATATATTGGCTGCGACAGCGTGATAAAAATCTAACAGCTCTCTCAAGGCCTTTGGTCCTACGCAGAAGTCTCTAAATATCATATGATAATACTCAAATATAAGGAAGGACCAACTTAGGTCGGAATATTCAGTAGCCCCTACTTACGCCGATTCATCTTTGTTTTCAGCATTTCAACCATTGGCATCAAGTTATGTCTTGTTATTATGCAAAATATGAAAAATGAAATTGCTGAGACAGCATATACGTGGTAATCAATACCAACTAAAGTTGCTTGCAAGAGAATGAGAATAGTTAATATTCCCAGCTTTAAAAAATGAAAATTCATACTTCTAATTTCTCTCTTCAGTCTAATGATTCGCAATAATGCCACTATAAAATAAGCAAACACAGTGCCGACAACTGCACCATAAATACCCGTGATCGGTATAAGAACATAATTTACAACAATATTGGCAATGCTCGCCACAATAGTTGTGGTCATTATAATGTTGCTTTGTTTTAAAGCTCCAAACAAACCGCTGGCAAAAATTGATAATGCAGAAAAAGTAGCACTAACCAATAGTAGCGGAACATAGTGCCATGATTCTTCAAATGCTTTTCCAACGTAAATACTCATAAACGGTTTTGTAATACCGATAATTATAATCGTGACTCCAAAGATGAATACACTATAATACTTAAAAACGGTAGAATAAAAACTCGTTTCGTTCGTAGAATCGAATTCCTTAATTGAAGCCAGTCCCCATGCTTGAGAGAAAATTGATGATAATACAGTTACCAATGCGGGAATTTTTGATGCAGCTGTGTATATTCCTAATGCCGCATCTCCAATCATCCTTTCGATCATTATCTTGTCAGAGGAATAGATGATCCACCAAGACACATCGTTAAAAACAAATGGTATGGAGTATATAACCATTTCTTTCATTAATGACTTATCAAATGATGTTTCTTGAAGATCTGTCCGCATACCTCCTATTACAAACGCTAAAAAAGACAGTAATGCATTTGACAAAATTGTTGAGAGTAAATAGCCCTGAACACCCATCTTCAACACATAAAGGAAAACTATATTGAAGCCAACCAGAAGAAGAGCTTGAATAATACTCATGGCAGAGTATGCCTTGATCATTTCTTTTACCCTTAAGTACACCAAAGAATTTAAACGAGCGAAGTGAACTATTACATTCGCGCACATGTACCATTTCCATTCTCGAATGGGAACATACAATCCCAAAAGAGGGGTAAGAAATACAGTAACAACGCTCCCTACCAAAAATACGATGGATGCGCAGAGTAACGAATTCTGCCTTTTACCTTTTACCAAACCATATCGTAATAAACCGTTAAAAATCGACAACGAAATGAAAGGAAGAAGCAGATCACTACCAGCGAAAACCAAGTCTGCGATTCCATATTCGCTATCTGTAAGAATATGAGTATAAATTGGCAGCAAGAGAAGGAGAAGAAGTTTAGAGCCAAACTCACCAAGAGCAACTATGCCCATATCACTAATCAAACGCTTGTATTTATTGTTCATAGAAAATAATATTAACTGTTAGAGTAGAACTCTAATCCTTCATGCTGTGCTTTTTGCCGGACAGTAGAAGTGAAAAGTTTCTGGAACACGTAGATCGTGCCACACATCAATAACGCCATGGTAATAGAAGTAATATATCCGCTCATAGTACCGGCTATCACGCAGGTTGCAAGACGAATATACGTAAAGTTATAGAAAAATACTAAAAATAACGTTTTTTTCTGCTTGAGTTTCTTCTCGATATATATCGCAATTCTCAGGAAAATGCATGCAAATACAGGTGCGAGAAATAGTCCAAAATAGCAGTATCCTTGATTGGCTATTTGCAGAAAAATACCGTAATCTCTTCCCTCAATTCCATAGAACCAAGAGTTATACATCATTATCGATGTGCTACCACTAATTTTTTTGGCGATAATGTTCAAACCCATAAATGGTCTGAAAATATCGTAAAAAAACGTATCTGCAGTAAAGTTTCCCTGGTTGATATCTGAAAAATGAATTCCGCAAGCTACTGATTGTGGACCCAGACAATACATTTCAATAAATGACGGCACATAGTTTTCGCGTAGAGAAGTTCCTTGAAGAGCTGAACTATATGAACTCTGTTTATAAACAGTGAACAAGCGATAGAATGTCATTCCCAACAAAACAACAATAGCGCCGATTGTTAGTATGCGAACTATGATTTTCCTGTATTTCCTAAAGCTTATGGATAAACATTGTAAAATAGCATACAAGGAATATATTACTAGTGAACGGCTTTCACCATTAATAATACTTACTGTAAATAAACCGGCTATTACACCTATAAAGACATACAGTTTTTTTCCCGAGATATCATATCGCCTTTTTGCATAGTCCAAAGCGATAATGAAGCCACACAAAAATGCATAATACGTAAACGTTATCAACCCCGTAGATAATGTTGTTCGGGTCTCAGAAATCAACTCTCCGATTTTTGCGGAGTCTGGTTTGAGTAGCAGGAAGTTTAATGATCTCTTTACTTCAGGAACAGTAAAGTAAATTATAAATCCAAATACCAACACTAATCCCAGTGTAATAGCATCATTTCCTAATGGCTGTACCTTGATTCCTTCTGCGTCGGTTTCTTTTATCGCATTCCTTAATGCTATCAAGAGAAAAATTGAAATAAACACGCACTCATATGACATCAGCAATACTGATCGTGAAAGAAGAGAGATGTCCCGCGTAGAAAAACCATAAAATCCAACATATTCGTTTAAGGCTTCATAACATGGCACAAACACAAGTCTAATGAATTCAGTTACTGCGAACCACACTACAGTCTTTGATCCTGTCCTGATTCTTAAGGGCGCAAGAATAAACACATAACATAGTCCAAACACTAAAGGAAGAAACATCAACAAAAAATTAAACTCATGAATATTACTTAAAATGATCAGAGATGACGCCGCAATACAGACTACAAAGAGTAGAGCGTCTCCTCCGCGAATTAACAATTTCCTGTTTGACATTTCTACTATCTAACTCGTTATTTAAAACGCCTCTAATTCTATGAACGTTTCCTCAACTTCTTATTACTATTCTGGTATGTGTACATCGAAATCAAGTGAATAATTCAATGCCCTTCTTACTGTTTCTACAAAATTATCCTTATCCGCATTATTTTACCAGACCAAACTGTTTGAGGCAACGTAGACGATATACCCCGCACCTAAGCAAATAAAAATAAAAATCGACAACAAGTTGACACGATCATGGTTCACCTGTTCTTTACTCTGATTATGACTTATGAGATAATGAACAACAAAAATAAACCGTTACAAACGGTTTTTTTGAGAAGCAGTATTCAGGGGACGTTTTTCATACAAGTAGATTGTGAAACCCTGAATATGTTATAGCGGCATTGAGTGATTGGTAATAGCATGGAAATGATTGAAACAGAGACCATTTATTTATCTTCCCCTCGCATGAGCGAGGAGGGGTATGAGTTTGAATACGTAAAGGAAGCTTTTACTACAAACTGGATTGCTCCTCTCGGTCCAAATGTTACAACATTTGAAAAGGAATTTGCCGAAGCGCTCGGTACGTATGATGCGACTGCCCTCGTTTCCGGCACTTCGGCGATCCATCTTGCACTCAAACTTGTAGGCGTTGGAGAGGGCATTCGCCCTTGCGACCCCAATGCACGTGATCCACGTGACGATATTGTTCTGTGCTCTTCACTGACTTTTGCGGCATCGGTCAATCCCATTGTGTATCAAAACGCAACTCCCGTTTTGATAGATTCCGAATGGTCGACATGGAACCTGGATCCTAAAGCGTTGAAGATTGCGCTTGACAAGTACAAGGATAAAGTCAAAGCGGTTATTGTCGTACACCTGTATGGCTTGCTTGCAGATATCGATCAAATTCTTTCAATCTGTGATGAATATGGAGTGCCTGTTATTGAGGATGCGGCGGAATCGCTTGGCTCAACATATGACGCCTATTATTATCGCGCTGAGGGAGAGGCGAAACGACGCTGGCACGACACGCCAAAACGGTTGTACGCCGGTACTGCTGCGGATATTGGTTGTTTCAGTTTTAATGGGAACAAGATCATCACGACATCGGGAGGCGGAATGCTGACGGGTAACAACCCGGATTCGGCGAAGGAATTCTGTAAGAAAGTTCGCTTCTGGGCGTCTCAATCAAGAGAAAAAACACCTTGGTATCAACATGAGGAATTAGGATACAATTACCGGATGTCAAACGTTTTAGCTGGCATCGGACGTGGACAGCTGAAAGTTCTTGACCGTCACATTGAGGCGAAGAAATCTATCTTTGAGTTTTTCAAGGAACGCTTGGAGAAAACGGGAATGGTGCGCATGATGCCGGTACCGGAGGGTGTGTATCCTAACTACTGGCTCAGCTGTATTACTTTTGATGACTCTAGTAAGGTCATTAAAGTCTTTGCGAAGCTTGATGAGAATATTATCTCCGCTCGACCCATATGGAAGCCTATGCATATGCAGCCGTTCTATCATTATTGCGATTTCATCACGGCTCAACCTGAAGGTAGTATGGGAGAGGAGCTGTTTATGAGCGGTTTGTGTCTGCCGAGTGATATCAATATGGGTGAAAGAGAGTTGGAACGTATCGTTGAAACTATCGCTAACATATTAGTGGATTAATTGTATAATTCGAAAAAAGTTTCGTAACTCTTCGTTGTATGCGGAGCGGGAATTGATTAAAGAAATTAATATTGACAATCGAGCTGAATGGAATGCAATAGTAAGAAGCTTTATTGATTACGATGTGTATTACCTCGCAGAGTATGTTGAGGCCTTTGAGTTGCATGGAGACGGAATACCTACACTTTTTTATTTTTCGCGTGATGATCTCAGAGTAATTAATGTTGTCATGAAGCGGGACATATCTCAGTGTGAGTATTTTGCCAATGTCATTGAACGTGATAGGCTTTTTGATTTATCTACACCGTATGGTTATGGCGGCTTTTTATTTGAAGGAAATTTATCAAACGACTCTTTGAATCAATTTTTTTCTGACTACAAAATGTTTTGCAGGGAAAGAGGCTACGTTAGCGAATTTATCAGATTTCATCCCGTGCTAAGGAATGCTAACGTCTTGAAAGATTGTTCCGAGCACATTAGGGTCATTGATCTTGGCAATACAGTTACCATACCTTTAGTAAGCTTTACGGATATTTGGCAAAATTATAAAGCAAACAACAGAAACAAAGTGCGTAAAGCGATTAAGAATGGTGTCCACGCATATTGGGGTAGAAACCGAGACATTTTCAGACAATTTGCTGATCTCTATCGAATAACCATGGAGAAAGACAATGCGGCGGATTACTATTTCTTTGATCAGGATTTTTATTCGAGTATTTTGAATTCATTGAAATATAACAGTCTGATTTTCTATGCAGTGTATGAAGAGAAAATGATTGCAGGCTCGATCATACTATTCGCTAATGGGAAAATGCACTATCACTTGTCAGGAAGTGATCCCGATTATAGTACTCTTGGAGGAACCAATCTTTTGCTTACTGAAGTCATTAAATGGGGTTTAGAAAATGATTTTAAGAGCTTTCATATGGGTGGAGGCGTTGGCAGTTCTTCTGAAGATAGTTTGTATACATTCAAGCAAGGCTTCAACAGAGAATCAGATACATTCTTTTCTATTGGCCAGATTATTTTCAATGAAGAAATCTATGACAAATTAGTTTCAATTAGAGGATCACATTCTAGTATTTCTACAGACCATGAATTTTTTCCAGCTTATAGAAGGTAGACCAGCTAATAGAAGGAGGTTTATTAGGACTCGTCTGTAGATCTTGTGGGGAATGGTAGGTAAATGTGGAATTGTATTCAAAGCACATTAAACGGATACTAGATTTAATCTTTGCCTCAATGGCTCTTTTTTTGTTGAGCCCTCTGCTATTGGTTATATCAATTCTAGTTCGCCTTACGCTAGGTAGTCCGGTTGTATTTAGGCAAACACGGCCGGGGAAAGATGAAAAACTCTTTACTCTTTATAAGTTTCGCAGCATGACTGATCCAACAAACAAAAAGGGAGAACTGCTATCTGATTCTCAGAGACTTACAAAATTCGGTAGGTTTCTTAGGGCTAGTAGTCTCGATGAATTGTTAGAGCTGATAAACATCATAAAAGGGGATATGAGTATCGTCGGACCGAGACCCTTGTCAATCTATTATCTTCCCCATTACACAAGCACAATGAGGAAGAGGCATCAAGTTCGGCCAGGATTAACGGGGCTGGCGCAAGTGAGCGGGCGAAACGATTTGCCCTGGGATGAGCGATTAGCTTTAGATATAGAGTATGTCCGTAATATCTCATTTTTATTAGATTTAAAGATCATTTTCGTCACTTTTGTAAAGGTATTTGGACGCTCGAATGTTTCTATTCGTGGAACCACAAGTATTAAGGACTTTGGTCCTTATAGTGTGATAAAAGAGCAGGGGAAAACACATATGCGTATCAATAACATGACATATTCCGAAATTGGAAGCTATTGGTGGCTGGAGGGGGATAACTTTAAAGAGGGAAATCCATTGAGGCATTTTGATTGGCTACCGGGTGTAGATGATTTTGCTTTCTCTTTTTCCGGAAGAGCTGCCATCAGTATTGCTCTCCAAGATATTATGATGAGTTTAAATATTAAAAAAGCATACGTTCCGTCATACAGTTGTGTTTCAATGTTGCAGCCATTTGTTGATTATGAAATCCCGTTAGTGTTCTACGATGTCCATTATGACGACGGGTTTACGTATCATGTTCCGCAAATTGACAATGATTCGGTTGCTCTAGTCATGAATTATTTCGGAATTGAAACACATAAAGTGAAAAATGTGATCATGGATTTCAAACAACAAGGTGCAATTGTAATTGAAGATATTACTCATTCCATGCTCTGCCAACAAAATGCTTCCGTGGGTAGTGATTACTATATTACAAGTCTCAGAAAATGGCTCGGTATACCTAGCGGTGGTTGGGTAGGTAAAAGATCTGGATCAATTCTTAAAAAACCCTATCTCGATAGTAATCACCTGGTCGTAGATAAAGTGGCGGGGATGAAAGAGAAATTTGCTTATCTAACTGGTAATCAAGAGTCTAAAGAGAGTTTCCTCCTATTACATTCGACTTTTGAAAATGATTTAATCCATTTGGATAAAATGTTGAAGATTGACGATTTGTCCTTGGGCATTTTGAATCATACTGATATGCATGAGGTTATTAAACGACGCAGAGAAAATGTTAGTGTGCTCGTTCACGGTTTAAATGATTTCGATGATCATATTCTCAGAATTCCGAAGCTAGAAATGTCCGTTGACACGCCTATCTATTTGCCGATTTTTCTGAATATGGAAAACAGAGATTCGCTTAGGGAGTTTCTTGTTTCAAGAGGCATCTATTGTCCCATTCATTGGCCTGAAGTTATGGGGGCAAAAGTGGGTATTCGGGAAAATGAACTATCACTTGTGTGTGATCAGAGATATTCAAGCAATGATATGCACGCGATCATCAAGACAATACACGCATGGTATGATGAGATTCAACATTGACAAGTCATAAAAAAAGGCAGAACTCATGAATGAAGAATTCAACGATAAAAGATTGCTAATTTTGGGTGGCTCCAGAATATCCTGTGAAATCGTAAAACGTGCTCGCAATATGGGAATCATTACAGGGGTGACGGATTGGTATCCTTTAGAGTATAGTCCTGCAAAAAGGGAGGCTGACGAAGCGTATGATGTCAGTACCAGTGACATAGAGTCCATGGTAAAACTTGTGCGAGATAAGAAGTTTGATGGTGTGATCACAGGATTCACGGATTCTGTTTTGCCGTATTATGCCGAAATATGTGACGTTGTCGGTTTGCCCGCTTATGGCACGAAGGAACAATTCGAGATTTTTACTGACAAAGACAAATATAAGAGACTGATGCGAGCCTTTGATATACCTACTATCCCGGATTACGAAGTTGATATCAACAAGTTCGAAGAGACAACAGCTGACATCGAGTATCCAGTCATTGTAAAGCCTTTAGATGGCAGTGGTTCACGTGGAGTGTCCATATGCAATAATCACGATGAATTAAGGAGCGCGATTACTATTGCCACAGATACATCAAAAGTCGGAGGAATTCTCGTCGAGCATTATTATGACAACGATGAAGCAACAATATTTTGGCTATTTATTGATGGCAAAAGCCATTTGATGCTATTAGGTAACAGACACGTGAAGTATAACCAAGAAGGCGAATTGCCGTTACCCGCGGGTTATACGTATCCTTCAGCTGTTTTGCCGGCATTCTTCAAGGAAGTAGCTCCCAAAATGGAAGCGATGTTCTGCTCTGTGGGTATAAGGAATGGGATGATGTTTATGCAATGCAAAGTCGTCAATGGCACGTGTTTTGTTTATGATATCGGTTACCGACTGACAGGGAGCTTGGAATATATTAATCTGAACGCGCTATGTGGGTATAACCCGCTTGACATGATGATTTATTTTGCGTTAACGGGCAAAATGGGTCAGCCAGGAATAAGCAAAAGAATAGACCCATATTTGGGCGGGAAATATGCTTATAATGTTTCGCTTCTATGCAAACCTGGAAGAATCAAGGAAATAAAGGGATTGGAGAGTATTAAGAAGTTACCGGGTGTTCTCGATGTAGTTGTTGCTCATCCTGTTGGCGATGTTATCACTGAAGCTATGAAGGGGAGACTGGCACAAATAACGGTTCGAATCCTTGGGAAAGCGGATACGATTGCTCAGATGAAGGATGAAATGTTGGAAGTTCAAAATTTGGCCAGTGTTGTTTCCGATACAGGTGAAGAGATGATTCTTTCCGGCTTGGAGGAATCGGATTATGTAGGGACGATCTATGAGCATCAGCAGTAGAAAGATGAAGATTACTGTCACCGGCGCCTCAGGTTTTCTTGGCAGGAATCTCATCAAAATGTTAAGGGAAGATAATCGATATATCGTGCACGCGATTACCTCTCGCGCTGATTTTTCCCGTAGTACGAACACAGATGATCATGTCAGATACCATGATCGCGATGCTATTTTTACAAATAATGACGAGGAAATTTTCTACGGTTCTACCGTGATCAATTGCGCATTCCCAAGAAATAGTAATGGAACAGAGATGGCAGAAGGTCTCGAATACACCCAGCACTTGTTTCGTATTGCTCACAGGTGTTTGGCCAAAGCCATTGTCAATATTTCGACACAAAGTGTCTATCCAACAAACAGAACGGAGGCCGCGACAGAGCAGTCGCCAGTGAGTTTGGATACGGTATATTCTGTTGGTAAATATGCGACAGAGCTTATGCTGAAAGCTTCTTGTAGTTCTTCCGATACAAACTACACGAATCTAAGGATGGCGAGTTTGATTGGACCGGGGTTTAACCAACGAATTACAAATCGGTTCGTACAACAAGCTCTTATCGACAAGCGATTAAATGTTGTGCTGAGCAAAAAAATCTATGGTTATTTAGATGTGATGGATGCAGTGACCGGGATAATGACGTTGATAAACACGCAAAGCGATTCTTGGAGTTCTTTATATAATTTAGGTCCAAAGGACGGATACTCTATAAGAGATATTGCTGGATTTGTATGTGAAGTTGCAGAAGAATTTAGCATCGGTCCTGTCACTTGTGTGTTTGAACACTCAAATGAATACTCTAACTCGTTGTTGGATTCAAGCAAGTTTTACGACGAGCTTATGTGGCATCCGTCGATCCCAATGAGGGAATCTATAAGAAGAATCTTTAGCTACGAGACTGGAGTCGTAAAGTGAGTCCAATGATTAGCGTGATCATACCTGTTTACAACGCGGACATGTATTTGTCAGATTGCATTGAGTCTCTTCTGCGTCAATCCTTTGTTGATATCGAGGTTATATTGATTAATGACGGTTCCCGGGATGATAGCGGTAATATCTGTCAATCATATGCGGAGAAAGATTCCAGGATCATATATTTAGAACAAGAGAATAAAGGCGTGAGTGAAGCGCGGAATGCAGGGCTAAACATTGCGCGAGGGCGTTTTGTCGTCTTTGTGGACGCTGATGACTGGATGGATTCCCATGGTTTACAAGTACTCCTTGATGAGTATAAGTTGCATGAGGCAGATTTAGTTGTTGCCAATATGAGCTTTGTTGAAGGAAATCATTCTCGCTGTATTGAGGTTTTTGATAGACCATTTACCACCGATGATCCGGAATGGATTAATAGATATCAAATGGCTTGTATCGGTTATGGTTACAATCCAAATCCCGGAACAAAATACAACATAACAGGACTAGGCAGCATGGGCAACAAGCTTTACGTTCGAACAATTATTGAGGATAATGGTTTGCGTTTCGATCCATACACCTTAGGTTCTTATGAAGACAATCTATTCGTTCTCCATTATTTGGAGTGTTGTAAGAGAGTGAGTTTTATTCCTGAAACGATCTATTTTTACAGGAAAGTGGATGATTCAAACAGTAGGGGATATAAAGAGAGCTTTCTGGAAATAAGTGAACGTATTTTTGAAAGAATTATTGAGTTTATTCGACACTATAAATTATCTTGCGAAGACGACTTTAATAAAGCGTTTAATATGTTTGTCATTCGCAGGTTGGATGAAAGCCTGTATTCGTATTACTTTGCCAAACAGAATAAGCATTCCTTTATCGTTCGTCTGAAACAGCTTAATGCACTTATTCGTTGTGAACCCTATAAATCCTCCATAGAACAAGTCGATTATAAATTGCTTAACCCAAAAAATCACAAGATAACATGGGCAACCGCAAGAATGAAATCAGCATTTTTAATTTGGTGCTCGTTTAGGCTGCGTTTGCTTGCTAGAAAACTGTTTACATTTCGAAGAAATAAATAAATCAAAAGGCGGAGATTAAACTGGAAAGATGATTGGTTATAGAGATGTGTAGAATGTATCGATACTTTGCCTATTATCGTCTTGCTGCTGTATTCATACTATCGGACGAGGTGCGTTAGAGTGAAGATGAGACTTAAAGATATTATATCGCTTATCTACATCTTTGTATTTATTGCGGTCATTGCTGAAATGCGTTTTACACTGACCGATGTCTATGCTTGGCGTATCCTCTATCATGCCTCTATATTGGCAATCAATGCGCTCTGTACTATTTACTTGTTTTTAAAACGGTTCAACTATTTGAACTCATTCGTTCTTCTCTTGTTCTCAATAATTATTTACCCAATAATCATTTCGGTTATACAAGGTCTTTTCATTTTTCCCATGATTATGGTTGATGTGGTGACTTGGCCGCTACTTTTTGTGGTCTTCCTTGACTATAGTATGACCAACGATCTTCCGGTTTCTTTTAAATGGATTACGAAATATGGAATGGCACTAATTTGTTTGCTTTCAATTCCCAATATCGTTCTTCAGTATTCAACCGTAAAAGGATCAGCCATCTTTACTACCTATTTCTGTTTAACATTTCTTCCTATGCTTTACTTAGTAAATACGAGAAGACAGGCTGCTATTTTTAGTTTTCTTGTAGGCGGTTTGATGTTGTTTTCATCAAAAAGAGCGGGATATATTGTCGTTTTACTTGGGGTAGGGGTTTATTACACATTATTGATATATGTACGCAGTGGAGCCAGAGGACGTTTGAAACAACTCAGGAAACTGTTGATCACTTTTATTTTTGTAATATTGCTTCTCTTTGTAGTTGTTGAGATATTTGACCTGAATATTCTAAAGAGGCTTTTTTCTATAATTGAAGATGGCGGGTCCGGAAGAATAAAAATATGGAATCTAATATTTGAACGATATCGTTCATCATCTGCTGTTGACAAAATATTCGGTCATGGATTTCATGCTGTTTTTTATAGGATAGCGCCCTTTGGTATCAGCAGGTATGCGCACAATAGTTTTCTGGAGACTTTGTATGACTATGGTGTGATCGGACTTATGTTGATCGTCATGTTTACAGTTAGAATCACTTCAATCACCGTAAAAATGGTTATGCAAAAACATCCTTTAGCGCCAGCGATGGGTTACTCACTTGTTCCACTATATGTCTTTTCTCTTGTCAGCTATTTCTTTGAGCAATCCATGTTGATTCTCCCATTATCTGTTTTTTGGGGAATATGTTTGGGCAAGTATTTCGCGAAAAAGAACGATAAGTTAAGCACTTTTCACGGAGTGTGGATTCCCACTTGCTTGGTTAATATATTTTATTTTTGGAAAAAAAATAAAAAGGGGGAATAATTGAATTGATTAATTTTTAGACACAATTCCTTTTCCTCAGTGCTCACACTGGAAATCAAGCTCGCAAAAGGTCAGTGCCGCGACCGGACTTTTTAGAGCGAGGATTCCACTTACACTAAAGGAAAAGACAACTGATATTAGTATTTGAGGCTCACTAGATTTGATGATTTATGGATGCTAATATATTCCCTTTACATGAGATTAGAACGACAACTCTAGATCAATCGGTGTCTAATTTTCATTAGTTGATCTATAACCTGTTTGTTAAGTATGCGCTTAGCCACACACTTAACAATGCGCTTAACCTTATCTACCAGTGTGAGCTGCCTTACATATGCTTTTGCTAGTTCAGGAATCTTCAGGCGATCCAGATTGTTCATGAACTCATCACGACGTTCAGGTCTCTTGCTTGAATACAACATGCAGGGATTACCTACTAGAACTTGCTGAGCATCAACCTCCACAAGCTTTACTTGACCATTCCTATTTACATCTTGCAAAAGTCTCCTGCCCCGTTCTGAGTGCACAATAACAAGTGACAGACCCTTGTCATCGTCCAGCTCTGGCACAACCTGATCGCAACCCCAGAAATCAGCTAAGGTAAGATCACTTTCTCGTTTTAATTTCTTAAATTTGCATTCGTAGCAAGCTGGTCTCAAACAAAGATCTTGTAAGAACATCTGCATGAACAAATCTTTATCAAATGTTTCAAGGTATTCAACTTTATTAGAGAACACCATTAAAGTTGAATACCTTTTCCATCCATATTTCTTATGTCTGGGAAAGGTATTCACGGTTCGTGCTCCAGCCAGACTTTCGCGGAAACTAACATATTTCGCCCAAAGTTTAGGACTAGGCGTACCATGACAGATGATATCGACATAAAAGAGGTTGTCGTAGGGCTTTTGCAGAAAGTGCTTGAGACCTTCGATTTCACAGGGTGTCCCCGAGAACAGTACAGTCTGACCTTGCTTGAGTGCCTCTTTCACCAAACTAAAGATGTCTTGCTTGTCACTCTGTAAGTACTTGCTACCTCGCAATTTCCCTATATCGGTCACAGAGTCACATACGATGTGTCTCGCCGACTTAAAATCATCTGCGTATGTGACACCAAATACGATCCCCCCCTCTTTTAGAATCTTTTCAGCCAATGCAGAGAATATCCCCCCCGAGGAGCTTGATAGGCGTAGGTTCTCGTCAATGTTCCAGGCAGCAAAGGCGATTGCATTATCATAAGATTCATCAGAGTTCACATCAGAATTAATGACCGGACAAACTCGTTCACATAAGCCACAGCAGATACACGTGTTTTTATCAATCTCAGGGTATAAAAAGCCCTCCTCATCTGGGATCATCCTGATGCAGGATACCGGACAAGACTGTTCGCAGGCAGAACAACCGCAGCAATCTTCTTTTCTTTCAAGCTGAATCACGTTCGTCCTCCTCTGAAGCTATGTAAAATTTTCTTGATGGGCCTGCGCACCATCACTCTTTCCTCGTCGTTCATCCCGAAGACATACATCGATACGCAATAGACCGCCACATAGCCCAAGATAGCTGCAAAGTACACAGACAGCCGCTCAAAGGTGATGTTTCGCATGATAAAAGCACCTAATAATACAGGTAAAACTAGGCCCTTAGCTAGATTGAAAATACTCTTCCAGAAATAGACCATATCGAGCCCTATCCCTTTCTGATAGTGAAAATTCATAATGATTCCATTTCCAAGAATTAAGCTAATGGTCGTACCAATTGCAGTGCCAGTCGGACCATAGTGTTTTGCCAAAGGAACACTAATTAGTGCATTCAAAACTGCCATCACCATATAAACAACGGATCGGAACTGGTGCTTGTTGAGCGAGCGTTGAATCTCAAGAGCTGTATTTTGCATCAACGGAATTGTAACAGGTAAAATAAGTAGTAAGGCAACATAGTAGGCTTCTGCGTAGTCAGGTGTAGCGTAGATTTTGGTAATGAAGTCTTGGCCAAAGATAGTAAAACCTGACGCTATCAGAACTAAGACCATAAATTGCACGCGACCAACCTTAGTCATCAAAAGTGTAAACCTCCGCAACATATCTGGCTCATTCGCAGCTGCGATACGGTTGATTCGTGGAGAAAACACTGAAGAGATGGAGGTAGAGAAGTTTAGATACAGGGTGTTTATATTTGCACCTACTCCATAGATAGCTACCGCTATGGAACCGGTAACCCTACCTAGGATAAACTTACCTACAGACCAATTGACTTGGTCGATGATCATGTTCAAAAAAATAAAGAAACTGAAACTAGCAATCTCTCTTAGTAAGCTAAAATCGAACTGATCAAAGGCAAAGCGTGCGTTCAGTTTCTTTAAGCAAAAATACACACTAGTCAAAAGCTTGGCGACTGTAATTACCGTTATGACAACAACGACAGCAAGCGAACCATAACCCATAAGAAGCAAAGGAAGACACAGTAATGGATTAAAAATAGTCCCTACTAACTGCAGCAGACGCTGAAAGAGAAACTTTTCGTGAGCACTGACTATAGACTCAAAGAGCCCGGATGGAAAAGTTAACGCAATATTGAAGACCAGAACAATCATCAATTTCTGTGCAAGCCCCAGCTCTGACTCAGTTAATTTGTTACCAAAGACTTGACGAGGATAGCTTGCTAAAATCAAACCACAGACTAAAGCAAGAACGGCCATGATAGTGAAAACGATGAGAAAGAGGCCATTTAATCGAGCGACACCTTCTTTATCATCTTGTACTTTGTACCGAGAGTAGAAGCGTAAGTAGGCAGCGGTAAATCCAAGGCTGAAAAGACTGAGGTAGCTAACAACACTGCCAGCTAGGGTGTATACACCATACTCGCTTTGCCCAAGTAAGCGAATCATCAGCGGTGTGTAAACGAGCTGAACAATAATATTCAAGATAGTGGATACGTAAGATAGGATAACACCGATTTTCAACTGACTACTTTGATCTGTCTTTAACATTATCTCTTTACACCCAAGAAGTAATTAATTAAATTTCTGCTAGCCTACATACGAGTCCAAAGTTGCGAACATGTGATTTGACAGTACTTTCTTTAAAGTCTTGTACATCATCTGTTCAATATTTTTCTTCTCATTCACTTAAACACTCTTTTCGAGATACTCTAGAAACTCCTGTTTCTTCATAACTATTGTATTGTTAATAGACTCCCAATTAAATGCTTCTTTGCACATATTCGGGCTTGTAGCATAGGAGCAATCAAATATTTCTAGTAGAGTGACGAGCCTAGTGCTCATATCCTTAAATTTATCAACTCTATTGAAGACGCGAAAAGGAGTATTGAAAATTAACGAAAAAACACATGCATGGAATGAATCAGTACACACATACTCCGCATTCTTTAGTAAGTAAATGAACTCAGAAGGTCCTGTAAGATAATGGTCAGACGATCTCTCCATCACATCAATGATTTTCAAGTTGTTCTTTGTGGCATATTTCCCTATTTCAGCAAGGTAGTCATTTTTTTCACCCAAGAAGTAACAGAGAATGTATGCATCTGGCACTATCCAAGCGGGCTTTTTGCATACTTCTAGCCATTCTTCTTCTGTAAGTGTCATGACAGGATCAACAAGAACTTCTGGCTTTCTGTTCGTTAAGCGTTCGACGATGGAAGCTCCCGAAACTTCTCTGACAGAAATAGAAGACATTTTGTCAAAGCCCATTTTGTATGTATTTTGATACTTATCGCTAATCTCCGATATACCAAAGCTACCTGCTAGACCAATGACCTTTGGCTGATCGTTTGTGCCGAGGAAAAACTCTAAATCCTCTCGATATGCAAAGTTTTTCTCATTCCACACCTGATCACTTCCAATAACAATGTAATCAAATCCGTCGATAAAGCTTTGATCTACGTTAAATCGATTGATGGGTTCAGAAATATTTAAGTAAAGCTGCGAAAAACTTCTAAATATTTTAGTTCTATCCTTATCCCTTGCATAATTTCTGTAATTCCATCTCTTTCCAATGTGCAAAAGGCTCAGCAAAAGTTTCACCAACTGCTTAACTTTTGTAATTATTCTGCCTGTAAATCCCCTTGCATTTTTATAGTACTGTAAAGTGACGGTTTCTAAGTTTCTTTTCTCCAAATTTCGAACAACCGCATAATTCTGTAATTTATTACCAAAATTGAATTCCCCATACAATGTTTTAATTGCTGCTCGCTTCATACTCAAACGTACCTTTTACCACAGATTATGAATTTAATGAAAGAACGTTTACGCACTTACATCTTCAGTGATTAATATATTAGAAAGTAGGGCAAGTGTATATCCTTGTCCCCATGGATACCAGCCATAGCGTTGCGGATATCGAGAGAAACCCTCACGCTCGGCAGAGCAATTATTAACGAAACCATCGTCACTGGTGCCTGATAACAGATAATATGTTGCGCGGTTTACATTACTCATAAACAATTGTGGCAAAACATTAAGTTTAATTCCCTTAAGAATTGAATACGTGATCATGCAAGTTACCGATATATCATCCGGTCTTCCAACCACAGTGATCTGCCATGAAAATGCACCATTACCTTTTTGATATTGGATCATAGTGTTTGACAAATTTGTAAAAAGTTCAACTAATTGATCTTGTCTGATATTATCTATAGAAATATATTCACGTGAATCGGAAAAACTTATCATGATCCAACCAATAGCACAAACCCATCCAATGATCCCATATTTTTCGCTCTTCCCAAAATAATAACCATGATATGGTAGACCGCTCTTTTTATCAAAACCGTATTCATGAAAACTTAGAATCTGATCGATTGCCAATTCCGAGTATTGAGGTTTGTTAAATATTGAAGAATACTTACATAAGAATGGGCAAATCATTCCTAAACTATCTATGTAAATATCTGGACATCTCATTCTATAAGGCAAGCTATTCAGTTTGTCTTTTGGGGAATTGTCTATGTAAGAGATCATTTTGTTTATCATTTTTAAATAACTACTCTTGTTCTTGATATCGTATAAGTATAGGAGCGAATACCCGTTCATCACGTTGTCAATGACATTGATTTTGCTACCAAAATGATGCCAATGATCATAATATTTCTCAATCACATCAATGACAGACGGATCTTTGTTATACTCATACGCATTCTGCAAACCAATGATCATGTGTGCGTTGGACCAATTAAAGCGATCCTTCTTTACACCCGATATATATTTGAGTGCATTTTTAATAATGATTTTTGTCTTTTCTTTAACGCTTACAGCACCAACACCGGACATCTTGGGATATTTTAAGACAACGTTAGATGTTGCCATGCAAATGTTCTGGTATTTTGGAACAATTACCGATTTATGTTGATCCATATAAACACCTTCAGTTCTTAAATTCGTTGTCGTCTAATTGTTTTGACAACGAAACTCCTCAATGATTTAATTTCTTTACTATTAACAATAACGAGTAGTATTAATAAAAAGCTTTGAACTAATATCGACGTCCAACCCTCAAATCTGAATTGCATAATGTACTGAACAATGAGAATCATAACATTCAATATGATCTTATTCCAATGAATATTAATTTCTATTATCTTTCTCGTATCAAATGCACGATACAGAAACAGAAACAAAAAGCTAAGCAAAGTCGCAAAGCCAGCACCCAATTCCGTGACGAATTATAACACATGCGATTTAAACGACTATAAGGTCAGATTACAAGTAAAAATTATTACCTGCTTCGACCATCTATCGCTAAGAGCGAAATCTAATTGAATACATTGTTGAGCAAATGAAGTAGATGACAGATACCCATCACCTCAAAACAACAAACCACACAACCAGAATCACCGCCAAACCGATGAGAAAACCGGCTAAGAGACTCAAGCCGAATGTCTTCAATTCTCTCTTTATTCTTGATTTCCTTGCCTGATTTGCTGTGTCCATATTCTCACTACCATTTCTGCCGTTTAAGTTGCTTTTTTGCATACCATTGTCTGCTGATCGAGAAAATGCAGATTCTTGTCCGAATTCAGGAGATTTATCTGTTGCGTTGCGCCTTTTCGGTTTTACATTTACAGATGTTCCATTCTCAGAAGCCTGTGAACCATAAGAATTTTGAATACGCTCGATATTTTTCTTCGCCGAATCGTCGGGTTCCACGAGTTCCAAGTCGCGCACCTTGATGGCGAGAACTGTGCCGTTCTCCGAGTTGTCTGCTTGTCTTGAGTGTAGTTGCGCTAGGCGGATGTTCGCCGCGAAGGCGTCGGGAGCGGCTATGTCTTCGGCTAATTGCCTGTGGTGGAAATTCGTATGAAATCCTTCCGTGGTGAGTAGAATGATATCGCCCGTCTCGAGGTCAAACTTCTTCATTGTATTCGGCGCAGGTATCTCAAAGGGGGCTTTGGGGTCTCCGATGTAAACGGGTTGGTAGGATTTAGTTTCAGCATCGTAAGGATCGATAAGTGAATACAGTTCATTGTCGCGGTAAAGATGAATCTTTGTATCGCCGACGTTGAGAATATATGCCGTATTGGCATCGATCAGAAGTAGTGCGAATGAGGCGCCGACACCTTGATCGGAGCGCTGAGCGATCTGGTCCAACACGCGAAGATGAGCTTCCTCGATGAGTTCGCTTGAAAAACTGTTGAAGTCGAATTCGGGATATTTGTAGTCGTCAAGCTTGGCGACGAAGTCTTTGCTGACGCGTTGGATGATGCGTCCGGCTAGATCGCCTGCACCGGAACCGCCGAATCCCTGTGTGACGATGTAGACTTGTGTGTAATCGGATGCGCCGAGCGACTGCTCCTCGCTGCCCGTGATCATGTCGGGGTAGACGCGGTCTCCGCAACTAAAAGAATCTTCATTTACTTTTGTACTCGCGCCTGACTCCGTCAGACCGATTACCATCGTTCGAGCCATGTTGTTTCCTCCGTACCGTTACGAATTATAGCATAATTGGACCGGTATATAGCGTGATATACTTCGTGTATGGGATGACCTTGTGCGAGCAGCAAGTCTCAGGATTGAGACATTCAAAACTGCTCAGATGGAACACCGCGATGTCCTGCTGTTGAAGCTTTGTTATTGAAGAGAGACTGCGCCATGATTGATCAAGCATACTATGAGTCTAAAAATCCCGTCGTTATCGTTACAGGGGCTTCGTCCGGTCTGGGCTTGGCATTTGTGCGCTTGCTCGACGAGACACTTCCCGAGGAAATATCATTCTGGCTCATCGCGAGAGATGAGGAGAAATTGCGACGGTTGGCGGAGGGTTTGCAACATGCGACGCGATGCTTCGCGCTCGATCTGAAGGAAGAATACTCCTTTGCCGTCATTGAAGACGCATTGCGTTCGGATGGTGTGACGGTTCAGCTCCTTGTCAACAACGCGGGGGAGGGGATGCCGGGACATTTTGAAACACACAGTGTTGCCTGTCATCGGTCGCTCTGCGCTCTCAATGTGAGCGCTCAAGTTACTCTCACATCGATTGTTCTTCCATATATGGAGGAGGGGAGCGCCGTCATCTTTACGTCGTCCGTTGCCGCATTCCTGCCTCAACCCGGATTCGCGACGTATGCGGCTTCAAAAGCGTTCATTCTCTCGTTTGGTCGCGCGCTCGCCGAAGAGTTGCGCCCTCGTCACATCGGCGTAACGGTGACATGTCCAAATCCGATGTTGACCGAGTTCTTCACGTCGGAGGAGAGGGAGAAACTTCTCTCTTCTTATAAGCGATTTTCCATTGAGGATCCCGTCCTCGTCGCGAAGAAAACGATCGCAGCAGTACGAAAACGAAAAGTAGTCGTCGTTACATCGCTGTTGGGGCGACTCGTTCGCCTGTTTTCGAAAGTCGTACCTCAACATTGGATTATTCGCTTTGTCGCTAAGGCGGCAAAGGAAAAGCCTTGATACGCAGGTGTGCATCAAGGCTTTACATTTCGGGTAAATTGAATCGTTAAAGTTATTTGCCGCTCTTGATTCTGATGTAGACGAGCTTGACGTTCGGATTTCCCGTGTCCCTCATTTCGACATCGTAGCGACCGATCGATTGGATCAGTGTCGTCAGCTTGTCGTAGCCATAGTTGCGTGAGTCGAACGAGGGTTGTTTCTTGACGATCAGGTTGCCGACTTCGGCAAGGAATGCCCAACCGTTCTCGTCTTCTACATCTCGGATGGATGAGGAGATGAGCTGAATCAGTTTTTTGTCGACTTTCTGAATGCTTTTATCTGTCTTTTTCTGATCGCGGTCAGTTGATTTGCGATCGTTCAACTTTCGCCCCGATTCTTTTTTATCTACATCGCGACGTATCGTGCTCGTAAGACGCCCTGTCTGCCTAACCTCTTTATCCACCTCGATATCTTCCTCACCATGTTGATCGATGATCTCTAAGTAGATGAAGCGGTCGCATGCGGCAATAAAAGCGTTCGGTGTCTTCATTTCCCCGAGTCCGTACACGATTTTCCCCGATTCGCGAAGTCGCGTGGCGAGCTTCGTAAAGTCACTGTCGCTCGACACGAGAACGAAGCCGTCAACTTTATCGGCATAGAGAATATCCATCGCGTCGATGATCATGGCGGAGTCGGTGGCGTTTCTTCCCGTCGTATAGCTGAATTGTTGGATGGGGCTGATGGCGTAATCGAGGAGTTGATTTTTCCACTGTGCCAAATTAGGTTTCGTGAAGTCTCCGTAGATGCGCTTGATCGTCGGTGTGCCATAGCGGGCTATCTCTTCCATCATGCCGCGTACGTTGTGAGGCGGCACGTTATCGGCATCGATCAGAACAGCTAGTCTGACATCGCTGATTTTCTGCTGATTCGTAGTTGCCATATTAAATAATCGTTAAACCTTTCTGAAGTGGGACGTGCAAAAACGCACGAATGATTCGTATTTATATGTTACCATATGTGCTACGTTGCGTAGTGACGCTGTTTTTGCTAACATAAAATATCGCTTCACGAAGGATCCATCTATTCTTTCGACTCTTTTGAAGCCAATGAGTATCTATATACGTGATGGATGGCTGGAGGTATGTCTGATTGGACGGCAGTAGCTGTACCGACCCTCTATTGAGGGTTATCTTAACTGAACATGTGAGCGCGGGAACCGTTCGCGGTTCGCTTTTGTTCGATTTTATCCTGATATTCTTTCTCATTTTGGTCAACGGTTTTTTTGCTGCTGCAGAAATGGCCGTTGTTACGCAGAACGATAACAAAATTCGCCAGATGGCAGATTCCGGTCATGCGGCTGCGAAGCGTCTGCTTCGCTTCGTCGACAATAAAAGCCGCTTTCTTTCTACGATTCAAGTGGCGATTACGTTGGCAGGCTTTCTGTCGAGCGCTTTTGCGGCTGATAAGCTTGCCATCAGGCTATATGTTTTCGTTGATCCGGGTTTGGTATATCCTTCGCTACGGACTTTGATGGTCGTACTGATGACGATCGTTTTGTCTTACTTTACGCTTGTGTTTGGTGAGCTCGTACCGAAAAGACTGGCGATGCGCCGACCGGAGCAGTTCGCGATGATGGTGTCGGGTATTCTGAGATTTTTTGATTTTGTCTTTCGACCGTTCACGAAACTTCTCGAGTGGTCGACGAACCTTGTGTTGCGCATGCTCGGCATAGACCCCGATGAGGCATCGTCGCGTGTTACGGAGGAGGAGATTCGTATTCTCGTCGAAGCGGGTGCGGGATGTGGCGATCTGCAGGAGTCGGAAGCCGACCTGATCAAGAATATATTCGCATTTGATGACAAATACGTCTCGGAGATCATGACGCCGCGCGTCTCGATTACGAGCGTGCCATTGAATTCAACGTATGAAGAAGCCGTCGAGATCGTCGCGCATGCGAGCTACTCGCGCTTTCCCGTTTACGACGAGGACATCGACGACATCGTCGGCATCCTGATCGTCAAGGATTTGCTCCGCGTCCCGAAGTCCAAGCGCGGCGCTGATTTCAAACTCGAGAGCATTCTGCGCCCTGCCTTTTTCGTTCCTGAGGTGAAGAAAGTGGATGTTCTCTTCCGCGAGATGAAACAGCAACACACGACGCTCGCCGTCGTCGTCGATGAGTATGGCGGGACGGAGGGCATCGTCACGATGGAAGACTTGCTTGAAGAGATCGTCGGAGAGATCGAAGACGAGTACGACGCGCCGGTGACGAGTGTCGTTGTCAATGCCGACGGTTCCTACGTCTTCAGCGGTTTGTTGACGCCCGCCGAAGCGGGACGTTATGTCCCCGAGCTCGATGAGCTGAAAGAGGACGATGACTTTGACACAATCGCCGGATTCGTTCTCTCGCTTCTCGGTTACATCCCTGAGAAGGGCACTCAACCTGAGGCGACTTTTAAACACCTTAAATTTACGGTGCTTGAGATGGATGATCGAAGAATATCACGTATTCGTCTTGAGGTATTGCCTGATAAAGTCTCGGAAGATGAGGAGTAGGCTGTTGCTCTTCGCGAACGCCCATTTCGCATGGCGGAATGACGCGCGAACTCAGAGACGACCACTAGGAGTACAATGATTATACGTTTTTTTGCACACTACATTTTTCTTGCTGAGGAATTATTATGAAAAAGAATACTGTCGTTGAGATCGAGACAACGTCTGAATGTCTGATGACCGGCGAGGAGGCGTCAATTCAATCGATTGAGTGCGTCGTCGAGTCACTTGGGACGGATACGGCGTCGGGGATTACCGAGTGGGAAGCCGATATACGGCTTGAACGCTTCGGTCGCAACGAGTTGGAGGATGAGAAAAGCGCTCCATTCATAGTCAAGCTGCTTAATCAGTTCAAGGATTTTCTTATACTGATTTTGATTGTTGCTGCCGTCATTTCCGCCGCGCTGGGAGAGATATTCGATGCTTGCATCATTTTGGCGATTGTTGTCATCAATGCGTTCCTTGGCGCGATTCAGGAAAACCGGGCGGAGAAGGCGCTCGAAGCCCTAAAAAAGATGTCTGCGCCTTTCGCACGTGTCAAGCGAGGAGGTGAGATACGCGAGGTGCCGGCTGCCGAGCTTGTACCGGGAGATCTCGTCGAACTTGTCGCGGGCGACGTCGTGCCCGCCGACTTGAGGCTTGTCTTATCTGCCAACTTACAGGCGAATGAATCGGCATTGACGGGTGAATCAGTCCCGGTGCACAAAGACGCCGCGGCTCGGTACGAAGAAGTTCCCGGTATCGGCGATCGCCTCAATATGGTGTACAGCGGGACGGAGATTACATACGGTCGAGGTGAGGGTGTCGTCGTGTCGACGGCTTCCAAGACTGAGATCGGAAAGATTGCCGATCGCCTAAGGAGTATTGAGACGGAAGCGACGCCTTTACAAGAGAATTTGAATCGCCTCGGCAAGATTCTCGGTATTCTCTTTCTCGTTATCTGCGCCATTATTTTCGCGGTCGGACTCTTGCAGGGCGGTAAGCCGTTGGCGCTCTTCATGACAGCGATCAGTTTGGCCGTCGCGGCGATACCCGAAGGACTGCCCGCCGTCGTGACAATCCTGCTTGCGCTCGGTATGAACAGAATGGCGAAGGAAAATGCAATCGTGAAACGTTTGCTTGCCGTCGAGACGCTCGGTTGTGTTGATACGATCTGCTCCGACAAGACGGGGACGCTCACGCAGAATGAGATGACGGTGACTCGCCTTTACGTGGGCGATGAGCAATATACAGTCTCAGGTGTCGGGTATGCACCAACAGGCGTTATTACGCGAGATAACACGTCTGAGACGCGTGACGCGGTATTGTCCGATGTTTTGAAGCGTGTCCTTGAAATAGGGGTGCTCTGTAGCGATGCCGTCCTGACGACGAATGAAGAGGGTTATGTTGCCATGATCGGAGACCCGACCGAGGGTGCGATGCTGACCGTTGCGGAAAAGGGCGGCGTTTCGGTTTCGGAGCTTCGAGAATCGCGTCCCGTAATCTGGGAGCTCCCTTTCGATTCCGAACGCAAGATGATGACAGTCGGTTGCCTTATGGAAGACAGTGTTCCGTACTCTCTTACGAAAGGCGCGCCGGACCGTATACTTGATCGCTGTGATCGCGAGCTGACGGAAGAGGGGGTCGTCCCTCTGAACGACGATAGACGAGAGGTCATCCTCTCTCAGAATATAATTTTCGCCAAGCAGGCGCTTCGCGTACTAGGCTTCGCTTATCGCACGCATGACGACGAGTCATTCGAGGGAGCGGAATCGTGCATGGTCTTCGCAGGATTGATGGGAATGATCGACCCGGCGAGACCTGAAGCGCGCGACGCCATCGCTGTATGTCACAACGCGGGAATCTCCGTCGTCATGATTACGGGTGACCATCATGAGACGGCTGCCGCGATTGCCGACGATTTGCTTCTGCGTAAAGAAGATGATCTCGTCCTTTCCGGAAAAGAACTTGAAGTGATGTCAGACGATGAGCTGACGGAGGCTGCCAAATCGGCGACCGTCTATGCACGCGTTTCGCCCGAACATAAAGTTCGCATTGTTGAGGCGCTGAAACGATCTGATCGTATCGTCTCGATGACGGGGGACGGCGTCAATGACGCACCGGCGTTGAAACGCGCCGACATCGGTGTCGCGATGGGTATCACGGGTACTGAAGTCGCCAAAGGCGCCGCAGATATGATCCTGACCGACGACAATTTCGGCACGATCGTCAATGCAGTCGAGGAAGGTCGCGTCATTTATTCAAATATTCGCAAGGTGGTCAATTTCCTTCTCTCCTGTAACGTCGGCGAGATACTCGTTATCTTCATTACGACCATGATCATGGGTCCTGCCTTTGCGCCCTTGTTGCCGGTGCAACTCTTATGGCTGAACTTAGTGACGGACAGCTTCCCTGCGCTTGCGCTCGGTCGCGAACGTGCGGAGGAGGGCATCATGTTGCAGCCTCCGCGCAGAAAGAGCGATAAGATTCTCGACAAGAATATGGCATGGTCAATAGCTGTTCAGTCGATCGCATTATTTGTAACCGTGTTTGCCGCGTTTAACATCGGGCGCTTCCTCTATCCCGACAATCTCGTTATCAATGGCGAGATTGCGCTTGATCGTACTGTCTCGATGTTTTCGTTCATTCCGTTGGCGGACACGGCTCCATCCTGGGGAGCGAGGACGTTCGCTTTTATCAGTTTAACGCTCGCGGAGATTTTGCGCGTCTTTTCAAGCCGCTCCGAAACGGTGTCAGTGTTTAAGCAGGGATTCTTCTCGAATGCGACGCTCAACAAAGCCTCGTTGCTGTCATTAGGCTTGACGCTTCTTGTCGTGTATATTCCGTTCATCGATGTGTACTTCAAGACAATACCGTTGAGTTTACGAGATTGGGCGATTTTGATCGCTTTGATACTTATCCCGTTCTTTGCGGGAGAGTTGTTCAAGCTTATGTATCATCGATGCGATAGGAGAGTTTACAGGAAATAATTGTCGGTGAAGAAAGGTTGTTTGTTATAGTTAACATTAATCTCGTCATTGTGGGATAATACTGCGTATGAGATCTTAACAGGATTTATCGTAAAGGAGGTAGTGTGATGATTGGGGTGATGACATATAATGTCCCGCACCGTAAAACATATGATGTGCTATGTAGGTTGAAAGCTGGAGGATACCAAGAAGTAGTAGTAATATCCTCTCCGTTTCATTATCAGAAAAAATTTACTTCTCTTATTGAGCATCGTCCTAAAACTTCCAATCAGATTCCAATTGACACGCTGTGTAGTAATTTTGGATATCAACTTTTTGAAACTTTCGAATCGAGTCCTCTGCAAAGTAACGATATTGTTTTACTCTGTGGGGCTGGAATTATTGATAAAGAGACGCGGGAACGATTTCGCTTCATTAATTCTCATCCGGGATATTTGCCCAATGTGCGAGGTTTGGATGCTCTAAAATGGGCAATTTATGGTGGAGAGCCAATTGGCGTGACCACCCATCAATTAGGCGATGAGGTGGATTCTGGACTATTAATCGAAAGAGTTTTACTTGATATCTACCAGAATGACACATTTCATGCTGTAGCACAAAGACAATATGAAATGGAAGTAGAGATGCTTGTAACAGCCATTGAAAAAATAGACGATGCAAGTGAATACATAAAATCGGACGGGTTTCCTCTGCATAAAAGAATGAGTCGCAGTTATGAGTTGCAACTGTTCGAAAAGTTTGAAGCAATTATCAAAAATATCTCTATTGTTTCAGACAAGAAATAATATTACTCTTTATTGGCTGAGCGTATACCATAACATACTATCGCACATACCATCGCTGACCATCGCATCTGACGCATCTGTCCATCGCGGAAAAAGGAGTCAAAGAGCTTGACGAGAATGAATACCTTCGCTTATACTTGCTAACGATTAAGTAGAAGTTCCGCTTCTCACCTCCAGCTAGCGCGAAGAGGTCCAGAAACCAAACGATATTAAAAGTGGTTTTGTTAGGCGGAACAAGACCGCTTTTTTTGTGGTCAAAAAGGAGGTTCGATATCAGATACGAAAATAGGGCGCACCGGATTAACGAGGAAATACATTTTCCGCGTGTCAGGTTGGTTGATGAAGAGGGAAACATGGTAGGCATCGTGCCGATTGAAGACGCACAGCAGAAAGCATACGATGCCAACCTTGACTTGGTGCTCGTTTCACCCTCGCCGGACAATCCCGTCTGCAAGATTATGGATTACGGCAAGTTCACATTCGAGCAAGATAAGAGGAAACGCGAGGCGCGGCGAAATCAGAAGATCGTCAAAGTCAAGGAAGTTCAGTTGAAGTTGACGACGGAGAAACATGATTTCGATGTGCGAGTGAGAAACGCCAAACGCTTTCTCGAGGCGGGTGACCGAGTCAAAGTTGTTATTCGTTTCCGTGGCAGGGAAATGACCCACATGGAACAGGGATACGACGTGATGGAAGAATTTGCGGAAGCTGTCGCGGATGTCGGTGTCATCGATCGAGCTGCAAGTGCGGAAGGCCGTCACATGATTATGTTTCTCGCACCGCTCAAAGATTAATAGTACTCGACACACATCAAGAGCGGCGTATTGATTGTACCGTATTGAACCGGCGCGAGCGAGCGGTCATTGTATCGCGTTTTCGTTCGACCGTATGAGATAGAATGCCCGACGAGCATTTTTGCTTATGACTTGTCGAGCCGATCGAACAGTTGGAATGCACATTTTTTGAATGAAGGGAGGGCATCGCATGCCTAAACAGAAATCACATAGCTCATCGAAGAAGCGGTTTAAGAGAACAGGGACTGGAAAGTACCTTCGTGCTCAAGCCTTTACGAGCCATATTTTGACAAAGAAATCGCCGAAGAGAAAACGTAATCTTCGCAAGACGACCCTTGCGTCCGCACAGGATGCTAAGAGGCTACGCAAGCTTCTGCCGTATAAGTAAGCACTGATTTATAAGAGGAAAGGAGCAGGTAAAATGTCCAGAGTTAGGAGAGGAACGGTGTTGCGCCGTCGCCATAAAAGAGTTTTAAAGCAGGCAAAGGGTTACTTCGGTCGCAAGAGTAAAAACTTCCGCGTAGCGAAACAGGCTGTCATGAAATCAGGTCAGTACGCTTACGAGCATCGCCGTCTGAAGAAGCGCGATTTTCGTCGTCTGTGGATCTCTCGCATTAACGCCGCCGCGCGCTTGAACGGCATGAGCTACAGCCGTTTCATGCACGGGCTGAGTGTTGCCGGTGTCGGTCTCGACCGCAAAGTTCTCGCTGACCTTGCTGTCAATGACAAGGAAGGATTTGCCGAACTCGTCGAGATCTCTAAGAAAGCCCTCAGCGCGTGATGGATTGAGCGCTTGACTGTTAACGAGAAGGCGGTTGTCACCGCCTTTTCTTTTTCATAAGAAAGGATCATCAAGTATCGCATAGGGTATTATGATCCTTGCAGGAGGTCGCTGCCATGAGAATCATCGAATCTGCCGATAACCCTTTGTTCAAATCGTTTCTTCGATTGAAATTACCGCACCAACCGAAAAAGGAAAAGCTCGTCATCGTTGAGGGAACGCGCCATGTCGCCGATCTCATCGAAAATCAAATCAAGCTCGACCATCTTGTCTTCTCGAACGACGACCGCGGGAAGCATGCCTTGAACAATCTCGAAGGGGAGACGAGAATTAATTTGTCCGTTGTGTTGAATGATAAGGTCTGTTGGCTCGCACCCCATCTATTCGAACGCCTATCGGAGATGAAGACGCATCAGGGCGTCATCGCTATCGCACGTCCGCCGTCCTTGACACTTAAAGAGCTGTTCGATGCGCTGGAGCGGTCAACTGCTCGACTGCTTCTCTTGGAGGGTGTGCAAGATCCCGGCAATGTCGGTACGCTGATCAGGACGGCTGATGCGCTCGGTTTCGATGGCGTATTGCTGACCGATTCGTCGGCGACGATCTACAATCCCAAAACGGTTGCAGCCTCGATGGGATCGATCTTTTACATTCCTATCGTCGAGCTGCGAAGCGAGATCTGCCGGCTGGCGGACGATATGAAGCGACGGAGGTATGTCTTGGTAGCTTCCGACATCGAAGGCGACAACCTCGCTTCAGGGCGTCCTCAGGCTCCCAAGCTCGTCCTGATGATGGGCAACGAGGGGAAAGGCTTGTCTGAAGAGACCTTGGCGGTCGCCGATCTTTCGATCAGAATTCCTATGAGAGGAAAGGCTGAATCATTAAATGTCGCTTCCGCCGGCGCGATTCTCATGTGGGAGATCGTCCGCGGAGAAAGCAAGTTGGGAGTCTGAGTCGGGGGTGGATCGTCGACACAATCTCTTTACAGCTTTTCCACGGTAACATATTCCTTTGGAACGACGCCATGTAGCGGATGAACATTTTTTGTGCTACAATAACGCGTGGTATTTCCCTGACATTGTTTGAGGACTGTCCGCCCCTTACGCTGTCAATGGGAGTATAGGAGGAAATTACAATGGACAAAGAAACAAAACTGGCTATCATCGAAGCGTATGCGACCCATCCCGGGGACACAGGTTCACCTGAGGTTCAGGTTGCGTTGTTGACGTGGAGAATCAATCACCTGACTGAGCATATGAAGACGCACGAAAAGGATTTTCATTCGCGCCGCGGTCTTCTGAAGCTTGTCGGACGTCGTCGTGCATTGCTCGATTATCTGATTAAGACCGATATCGAGCGTTACCGTACGCTGATTTCGAGATTGGGTTTGAGACGCTAGGAAAAGAACTGAAAGCGGCGGCGTTAACCGCCGCTTTCTACGGTTACCGGAATCGATACGGGCAGTGGGACGTAGATTGCGCTTCTCTACGAGAAGAGGGATGCGGACTCTACACTCTATTGCCTAGTATCAGATCCCGAAGAGAAAATTTCATACATTGACGTACTCATTTGAACGTGCCGTTCATTTCTCGGCTCACCGTCCATTCGGTTTTTTTCTGTTTGAGTACGCAAACCATTGTGGAGGAAAACATGGCAAAAAGAATATTTGAAATGCAATTTAATGGAGCGCCCCTCATTCTTGAGACGGGCGAACTCGCCCAATTTGCGAATGGCGCGGTACTTGTCCGCTACGGTGAGACAACCGTGCTGACGACAGTCACCGCTTCGACTGAAGCACGTGAGGGGATAGACTTCTTCCCGCTGTCGGTTGACTACGAAGAAAAAATGTACAGTGTCGGGAAGATTCCCGGCGGCTTCTTGAAGAGAGAGGGACGCCCGACTGAGAATGCCGTCTTGACGGCTCGATCAATCGATAGACCGATCAGACCGCTTTTCCCGAGCGATCTTCGCAACGATGTCGTTGTGAACAATTTGATATTGTCCGTCGACTACGACTACTCGCCGCAAGTCGCCGCTTTAATCGGTACGTCTGCTGCGATCTCCATCTCAGACATCCCTTGGAACGGTCCGGTCGTCGGAGTTCAGGTCGCTCTGATCGACGGTGAAGTGATCATCAACCCGACTCTTGAAGAATTCGAGGCTTCTGATCTCGATTTGTTTCTGGCTGGCACGGCGACGAAGATCAATATGATTGAAGCCGGCGCGAATGAGGTCTCGGAAGAGAAGATGCTCGAAGCGATAGAAAAGGGACATGAAGTGATCCGCGATCTCTGCCTCAAGATCGAGGATATGCGCCGTGAAATCGGCAAGGAGAAGTTCTCCTACAAATCGACGACACCACCAGAGGGGCTTTTCGCTGCGGTCAAAGACGCGTATCTTCAACATATGCGCGAAGCCGTCTTGTCGGCGGACAAGTCAGTTCGAGATAAAGCAGTCTCTGAATTGTCCGCAAAAATCAGAGAATTCATCGAGAAGAACTACCCGGAGGAAATCGAATATACTCTCGGTATCGTTGATGATCTACAGAAATTTGTGGTGCGCGATTACCTCTTGAACGAGCATCGTCGCGTCGATGGTCGTCAGCTCAATGAGATCAGAAAGCTTTCCGCCTCAGTCGACCTGATTCCGCTTGTACACGGTTCCGCTCTTTTTTCACGCGGACAGACGCAGGTAATGACGATTTGTACGCTCGGTACTGTCAGCGAAGCGCAACGTCTCGATGGAGTGGATCCGCGTGAGAGCAAACACTATATGCATCAGTACAACTTTCCATCCTACAGTGTCGGAGAGGCGCGCCCCAATCGTTCGCCCGGCAGGCGAGAAATCGGTCACGGTGCACTCGCGGAGCGGGCGTTAATTCCTGTGCTCCCCGACATCGAGGAGTTCCCGTACGCGATTCGCTGCGTCTCCGAAGTGACGATGTCAAACGGTTCGACATCGCAGGCGTCTGTTTGTGCGAGTTCGCTCGCTCTGATGGCAGCAGGTGTCCCGATTACGAAGGCGGTCGCCGGCATTTCGTCCGGCTTGATCATCGATCCCGAGAATGAGGATCACTATCTTGTCTTTATGGACATTCAGGGTATCGAAGATTTCTTCGGCGACATGGATTTCAAGGTTGCCGGAACGCGTGACGGTATCACAGCCATCCAAGTTGACATCAAGGTTGACGGTCTGACGCTCGACATCATTCGCGACGCGCTTGAGCTGACAAGAGAAGGAAGACTGCAAATCATCAATGACGTGATGACTCCCTGTATCGCTGAGCCGCGTCCGGAGCTCGCGCCGAATGCTCCGAAGATTGACCAGATTGATATTCCTGCTGATAAGATTCGCGACGTCATCGGTTCAGGCGGAAAAGTCATCCGTCGCATTACAGAGTTGACCGGTACACAGATTGACGTCGAAGAAGACGGTCCTTTAGGACACGTTTATATTGCCTCGACTGACCAGAAATCAGGCAAAAAGGCGATGGACATCGTTCGCGCAATTGTCTTCGATCCCGAGCCTGGCACTGTTTTCGACGGCGTGGTGACAAGACTGATGAACTTCGGCGCTTTCGTTGAGATTGCGCCCGGCAAAGAAGGGCTCGTCCATGTATCGAAAATGGCTTGGAATCGCGTCAACCGCGTTGAAGACGTCGTTGCTGTCGGTGATGAAGTGCGCGTAGTCGTTTCAGAGATTGACGATCAAGGTCGCCTGAATCTTTCGATGCGCGATCTGATGGAGAAGCCCGAAGGCTATGTTGAGCGGACCGATGATGACGGCGGCAGAAGCGGCAGAAGCGGCGGACGTTCTTTCCGCGGCGACAGACGCGGCGATCGCAGTGACCGCTCTCGCGGCGATCGTTCACGCGGAGATCGCGACGGCAGAAGCAGAGATCGCGGCGGACGTGACAGCCGTCGTTCTGTTGATCGCGGACGCGATGATGATGACAGAGAACCGAGAGGCGAAAGGTACTTCTAGGTCTTCGGTCGTCATCCGTTCGTTCAGCTGCAAAATTGACACGGCTTTCTTCCTTTTGATATGATGAACGCCGTCAGGTGGTGACCGATTCGTTACCACCAAAATAGGGGAGTGGCTCAACGGTAGAGCAACGGTCTCCAAAACCGTGGGTTGCGGGTTCGAATCCTGTCTCCCCTGCCAACCTAAGCACTGCTATTACAATACAATGGCAGTGCTTTTTTCATGCCCTGAAATCGTGAGGTTTCCGGGTTTTCTTTTTGTACGATATGTGAGCGTTTTGAGCGATTTTTGCGAAATGTTGACGTATGGTTGCACGACAGTCTTAAAGATGCACCACATTCTGCATGATTGACAAAACTATGTACGATACAGCAATATGACAAGTTTCATACCGTAATAACTTTTATAGCAGAAGTTTGCTGCTACTCTAATCACAAATCAGTCCGACAAAACACCACAAATCACTCCAGAATCCCTTTCTGTGGATATTTCTCATATTGATGGAGTAAAAAGAAACGAAAGATGGGCTCAAGGCATATTGCAATCTTATGCACGAAATATTTGTACAACGGCTGCAACCATGCCAAAGAGAAAGTAATGTAATAGACAAATCCCGGTTTGTCAGATAGACACAAATTCTAATTTGTTGTACCTGAACTTAAGAAGCCCCCTGATGTCAGACAAATGCTAGACACAGGAAAGCTTGATTTTATGGGATTTTACAGGTTTGAAAATGTACAAAAACGGCGGTTTATTTTAGACCTCTTCTCAGGGGAGGACGTCATAATAATGCTAAAGGGGGAAAACGCAGTAACGAACCAAGATTTCAATTATCGTCAAATCTGTCAAATTAAAAGAAACAAATATGTCAATCAAATTGATGCAAATCTGTCAAGTTAATCTTGTTAGAGCCTTTGCTCTATGTTATTCTTTTCTTGATAAACGGTAATGGTAAG
>JAAZMK010000026.1 GCA_012798865.1 Clostridiaceae bacterium
CCGCTTGATGACGTCATCGGAAACCTCGATGAACCTTTTTCAGATATGCTCCTGCGCCTCATCGACGCCAAAGGTATGACGGATATTGAGGTGTATAAGCGAGCGAACTTGGACAGAAGACTGTTTTCGAAGATAAGAAGCACCAAGAACTATATGCCAAGCAAACGCACCGCGATCGCACTCGCTGTGTCACTTGGATTATCACTCGATGAAACCGATGCCTTACTGGAGCGGGCGGGTTACGCATTATCTCGCGCAGTCAAATTCGACGTGATCGTGAAGTACTTCATCGTAAACGGCAAGTACGACATCTTTGAAATCAACGAGGTGCTGTTCGCATATGACCAACCTCTGTTGGGCGGATAAATCATATGGTCTGTAAGACCTTGAGAATAATCCAATAAGCCGCCTTGGGTAGATCGCACCAAAGGCGGCTTTTTTACATTACTGATACCGATTCATACCGCATCCCAAAATGTCGCTTTCAAAGCGACCAATCGTTTTGAATAGATAGTAGCCTGAGATTAGAAAAAAGCCATTAGGAATCAAAGGAGGCTACTGACATGAAAAAAGGATTAACTGAACTCGTATTTATTCTCGACAAAAGCGGTTCCATGAGTGGATTGGAGAGCGACACCATCGGCGGCTTCAATTCCATGCTCGCAAAGCAGAAAGCGGTCGAAGGAGAGTGTTTCGTGACAACCGTCTTATTCGACAACGAGTATGAACTTGTACACGACCGCATCGACATCAAGGCGATCAGTCCAATGACCGACAAGGAATATCAAGTCGGAGGCACGACGGCTCTTCTGGATGCCATCGGCAAAACAATCAACAAAATCAGCAACGCTCAAAAGCATACAGCTGAGGAGTATCGCGCCGAAAAGGTCATGTTTGTGATCATTACGGACGGTCTAGAGAATTCCAGCCGCGAATACTCCGCAGACAAGGTCAAAGCTCTCATCGAGCGGCAAAAAGAGAAGTACGCTTGGGAGTTTGTCTTCCTCGGAGCTAATATCGACGCGGTTGAAACGGCAGGGAAGTTCGGTATTTCCGCTGACAGGACCATGGACTATCTGGCTGACAGCGAAGGTACCAATCTCAATTTCAAGATGATTTCACAGGCTGTAGCCACATTTCGAAAATCCGGAAAGGTTGACGAGAGTTGCTTTGAAGAAATCCGTGAAGATGTGAAGAAAAGAGGCGGTCGCAAGTAACGTTAGAAACGAGCACTGAAAATAGTACCGCCAAAAACTTCGGGGACATCTTCATGTCCCCGATTTCCATTATGTTCGACTTTGACGCCTAGCCTCCGACTGTTGTCGGCGTTTTTCAATCTCTTGCTCGACGATCATATCTTTGACTTTCATCAAGCGCGTCAAGTTGCCGCGTTCGTTTTCTTCCATTTTCATCGTGATGGAGTGAATGGTTTCTTCGAGGTTCGGAATCATGACGTACTCGAGAGAGTTGACGCGCCGTCTCGTACGCTCAATCTCCGCGGCGAGCAAGCTTGATTTATGCTCGTATGTCGCCAATTGCATGAGAAGCGGAAGCGCTTCGGCGAGCGTATCAATCGGCTGATCCAATTCGCCCGATGCCACTGTCATACCGTACGGAAGGGTACGATTTGATACGTCGGCGATTTCCTCCGGCACGTGAAAGATAGGTGTACGGACACTCATCGTATTTTCACGACTCACGGTAACCGTAAGTTCGCCCGAACCTTCGGTCATAAGTGCTGCATTAACTGTCTCGTCTCCGATTACGGCACGCGCGAACAACATTTCTTTGTGTGAACGCTCGACGAGCGCCTCAGCCTTGAGGCGCATTTCGTCAACTTCCAAAACGAGCGCTAAAAACTGACGCATTAACTCGTCACGCTTGTCTTTGAGGAGTTTATGACCGCGCCTCGCAATGCGAAGCTGCCCGCGTAAGCGCAGCAACTCCATCCTGTTCGGATTGACGCGCATGACAGCCATTATTCACAAGCCTCCGCTTCTTCCCAAATGTAGAACTCGTCAATGTACTCCTGACGCACTCGCTTCAATTCATTGGCGGGGAGCATCGAGAGAAGTTCCCATCCGATCGCAAGCGTCTCTTCGATCGATCGATCCGTATCGAAACCTTGTGAAACATACTGCTCTTCAAACGCAACTGAGAACTTTGAATACTCAAGATCAATCTCGCTCAACGCTTCTTCACCGAGAATAATCTGAAGGTCACGCGCCTCTTTTCCGCGCGAGTACGCGGCAAACAGCTGGTTCATCGTATCAGCATGGTCTTTACGCGTTTTGCCTGCACCGATTCCCTTGTCCTTGAGACGTGACAGAGAGGGAAGCACATCAATCGGCGGTTGAATGCCGCGGCGGTAGAGATCGCGCGACAAGATGACCTGTCCCTCCGTAATGTACCCCGTCAGGTCGGGAATAGGGTGCGTCTTATCATCGTCCGGCATCGTCAAAATGGGCACGAACGTAATCGAACCTCTCTTGTTCTTGATGCGTCCGGCGCGCTCATAGATGCTCGCAAGGTCCGTATAGAGGTAACCGGGATAACCGCGTCGTCCGGGAACTTCTTTGCGCGCGGCGGATACTTCACGCAATGCCTCCGCGTAATATGTAATATCGGTCATCAAGACGAGAACGTGCATGTCGAGATCGAACGCCAGATATTCAGCCGCCGTCAACGCCATGCGAGGTGTCGAAATACGCTCAATCGCCGGGTCGTCCGCCAAATTGATGAACATGACGGCTCGGTCAATCGCACCCGTTCTTCTGAAATCGCTGATGAAGAAATCGGCTTCTTCGAACGTAATACCGATGGCAGCGAAAACGACGGCGAACTGTTCTTCGCTGTCGAGAACTTCCGCTTGGCGCGCAATCTGTGCCGCCAGTTGCGCATGAGGGAGACCGGCTCCCGAGAAGATCGGCAACTTCTGCCCGCGGACGAGCGTGTTCAGACCATCGATCGCCGACACGCCTGTTTGAATAAATTCGTTCGGATAATCACGCGCGGCAGGGTTGATGGGGAGTCCGTTCACGTCGCGCATCGCATCGGGGATGATGTCGAGTCCGCCGTCATTCGGTCTGCCCATTCCGTCGAAGACGCGCCCGAGCATATCAGGCGAGACGGCGAGTTCAAGTCCTCTTCCCAGGAAACGGACGGTGCTCTGCTCGACATTCAAACCGATCGAACTCTCAAACAACTGCACGAGGGCGTCAGTTCCCTCAACTTCCAGGACCTTGCAGTTGCGAATCTGTCCATCCGCTAACTCAATTTCGCCCAGCTCGTCATATTTTACATTCTCGACGCCTCTGACGAGCATCAAAGGACCGGTGACTTCTTCGATTGTTCTGTATTCTCTAGCCATATCTGTCTCCGTTCTTAATCGGATAACGCTCTCATCTCTTCAAGCAGCTGTTCGCTGCGAAGTGCATACCAATTGTCGACTTCCTGTTCGGGAACATACTTAAAGCGAGCAATATCATCACGAATCGGCAATCCCACCATACGGTCGAAAGCGACGCCGCGCTCAAGCGCCTTTTGCGCCTCATAATAGAATTGCATCACGAGCGATAACATTTTGAACTGTTTATTCATCGACGTGTACGTGTCAATCTCATCAAAGGAATTCTGGTGCAGGAAGTCCTCGCGCAACGAGCGTGCTGATTCTAGCTTGAGACGATCAGAGTCTGATAGGGCATCCTGTCCGATAAGGCGTACAATCTCCTCAAGTTCCGATTCTTCCTGGAGCAACGTCATAGCGTCAACGCGCAACTTGCTGAATTCGGGAGCGATGTTGTCGTTGAGCCAGGCGTCAACTTTAGTCTGATAGAGCGAATAGCTCGTCAACCAGTTGATCGCGGGGAAGTGACGTCTGTAAGCCAAATCGGAGTCGAGACTCCAGAACACCTGAACGATACGCAAAGTCGATTGGGCGACGGGGTCGGAGAGGTCACCTCCGGGAGGCGAAACGGCACCGATCGCCGTTAACACTCCGACGCGCTCCTCATCGTCACTGCTCAGACAGCGGACAATACCGGCTCTCTCGTAGAAAGAGGCAAGCCTCGAACCGAGGTAAGCGGGATATCCCTCCTCACCGGGCATCTCTTCAAGTCGACCGGACATCTCACGGAGCGCCTCCGCCCATCTCGAGGTCGAGTCCGCCATCAATGATACGGAGTATCCCATGTCGCGGAAGTATTCAGCGATGGTAATCCCTGTATAAATCGACGCCTCACGAGCTGCAACAGGCATGTCAGACGTGTTGGCAATCAGAATCGTACGTTTCATCAGTGAGTAGCCCGTCTTTGGGTCAGGTAATTTGGGGAACTCCATCAGCACGTCCGTCATCTCATTGCCACGCTCTCCGCAGCCAATGTATACGACGACATCGGCTTCTGCCCATTTAGCAAGTTGGTGCTGGATAACGGTTTTACCGCTTCCGAACGGACCCGGCACAGCGGCAGTTCCGCCCTTGGCGACGGGAAAGAATGTATCGATAGGGCGCTGCCCCGTAAAAAGCGGAGCCGATGGCGACATCTTTGCCACATAAGGGCGTCCGATACGCACAGGCCAACGCTGCATCATAGTGATCTCCTCGCGAGCCCCTCGATCAGTCTCCAGTATGGCGACAACATCTGTCACCTTGAAAACACCTGAATGAATCTCGACGATCGTACCGGCTTTCCCCGGTGGAAGCATGACGCGGTGCTCGAGAATCTCCGTCTCCTGGACGACACCGATGATGTCGCCGCCCGTCACACGATCGCCCGGCTTGCACCGAGCCGAAAACTCCCATTCTTTCTCGCGGTCAAGCGCGGGAGCGAACGCTCCGCGTGTGATATGATCACCCTCCATCGCTACAAGCGTGTCAAGCGGTCTTTGGATACCGTCGAAAATACCGCCGATCAAGCCCGGTCCGAGCTCGACGGAAAGCGGTGCGCCCCTTGAAACGACAATCTCGCCGGGACCTAAGCCAGCCGTCTCTTCGTAGACTTGAATGGAAGCCTCATCACCGTGCATTTCGATGATTTCACCGATCAGGCGACTTTCAGATACTTCGACCACGTCGAACATATCGGCGTCCCGCATGCCTTTTGCGATGACGAGAGGACCTGAAACCTTAATAACTTCACCCTGACTTTGTCTTTTCATGGATGACTCCTCTTAACAATTACTCACTCTTCCTATGCTCAAATCGAGCTCAATGCCTCACAGACATCCAAAGCTCGAAAAATATCTTTACCAACAATAAGAACCGCCTTTACGTATCGCACTCCTGCAGGTCGCGTCGTGTTCGTTCACGCTGCCCGATCAAATCGATGCCGGTTGCCTTTCGTATCGCGGTTCTCAGCTCATGACGACCGAGAAACGGCTCAAGACCGGCAGACGGTATCACGATCACCGCAGGAAGATAGCGAAGACGCCAGTCGGCAAGGCGTTCTCCCATGACTTGAGCCAACGCTTCCGTCACGAAGACAACGGCATATCCTTCTTCCGTCCACACATTCAAGACGGTGTCCGCCTCATCGGCAGTCGTTACTTCCGCAATCGACAACCCGAGCGCGCGAAACGCCGCGATGCTCTCCCAGTCACCGATGACACCGACTTTTTGTTCCATGCGATCCATTTACCATTCCTTTTGTCAGCTAAAATCACGCCTTAATGCGATCAATTCTTCTTCACCCAATTCATTGTTGAAAGCCGAAAGCACCATCTTCACATTGCGGATCTCCAATTCTCGCGCCATGATGTACGACAACACGCGCTCGGGACCTGACAGTTGTTCCTTCCCGGTCGAAAGATGCCCGTAAAGCAAGATGTCACGCTCGCGCGAAAATCTAGATGCGCCCCCTTGCTCACCATATGAACTGATTAATGGAATCATCGAGCCATAAGACGTCATCTCCAGCTGTTCGGCGATTTCATCGTCACTCCATCCGTATAATGCTCTCCATCGCTCTTCAGAGATCAATCCGCCCGGCAGGAGACTGGCGTTGTAAAGCGTCTCATTAACCTGGCGTAATCGACTTCTGACAAGTGTTTCAAGATTGGTCAGATCGCGCGTCATTGTCAAATATTTACCGAACCAGGCACTGCCGAGTTCAGACGCGATGGAACTGAGCATTTCGTGCAGTCGGCGTTCAACCGCCAAATCAATCGATACAGCATCGTAATGTTCGGCGTAGGCAAGACGTGCCCTTTCTGCCATCGAGGTAACCCACTCGGGAAGCAACGCATCTTTTTCTCGGGCGACAAGTGCACGCCACAGCAATGCGGGATCAACGAGCGAGGGAATTCTAATGAGTTTTGCAAGAGACTCATAAACACCCGCCTCCTCCCCGCGCAAGCTCTCCCTCAACATGACACGCACGTTGTGCGCATCGGCGGGCAATAAGAGAGCGACGCGATACCCATCCTCAGGAGCGACTTCGCCGAGCAGCTCGTAAAGTGCGATATGTGTAGCTTGCAATGTATCCACAACAGTATCTTTTTGCAGGTAATGGTGCTCTAAGAGCAACCCGCGCATGTCATCAAGCGATGATATACCGTAAAGACGATCAAGTCCGGAACGCCCAAACAAATCTCTTTCGAGTACCCAAATTCTGCCCGATGCATGTGCCCACGAACCGTGTCGCTGTGCGTCAATAACGGGCGTAATTATTTCACGAAACTGCGTCTTTTTGCCCATTCAACCACCCCAACAACCTTAAACCGTCCTGACGACGTTAGAATCAGTTTCAACCGATTATCAACCCGCTTACTCCGGAACATTGAGCTGCTCCAACTTATCAAAGGTAAGTCGAGCCAATTCCGGTCGGTGGTCACGTACTACGAGATCGTACGTCAAGTTGTCCTCTATGCGACCGTGCGCGACCATCAGTCCCCCCGAAAAATCGCCTTCTTTCTCGGAAATCGAGAACTCCCCGCCGGGAAGTACCCTCAAGAGTGCATCGCCGAGCGCCGTTTTTTCATGTGCAGAGAGCGTAATCACGCCTCCTTCAATGTTCAGGGCGCGAATCCAGCCGGCGTATCGCGCAATGCGCGTCTCTGGAGGCTCTTGCGATAACTTTCCGAGCGCACGCGCAATGACCTCATCGACGATTTCCTGTTTGCCGGCAAGATCTCGCTTACGCCTCTCGGCATCGGCAATGCTCTCACCTCGCTTTACAAGCAACTCGGCATCGTGATCGGCACGTTCTTTTGCCTCCGCCAAAATTATCCGGCATTGTTTCTCGCACTCGAGCGTTTCTCTTTCGACAAGCTGACGCAATTCCTCCTCGATGGATTGAACGGTGCGATCGGCTTCCGCCAGGATGTGGTTTTTGATTCTTTCGATACCTTCCACCTCTAGCACCCCGTTTCAAAAGAGCTGAACATCGGGATCAAACAGCGATGCTGAGCGCACCGAGAATGGTCGCGAGCAACGCCAGAATCGCGTAAGTCTCAACCATAACGGCAAGAACGATGGCGTTACCGCTCGCCTGCGGCTGTTTCGTCAACAACGCCATGCCGCCTTCTGCGACATTACCTTGGTGAAAAGCCGAAAGCAGACCGATCACGGCGACAGGGAGCGCAGCGAGTACGAATAGAATTCCCTGCTGAACGCTGATGTTCGTATTCCCAGACATCATCCCTGATTGGTTCATGATCATAAACCAACCGAGAAGACCGTAGATACCCTGTGTGCCGGGAAGCGCCTGCAAAATGAGCAACCGCCCGAAAAGGGAAGGGTCTTCCGCCAGAATGCCGGTTGCGGTTTGTCCCAGCTTACCCACGACTTTCGCAGATCCGTAGCCGGGAAGGATGACGGCAATTGCAGCCGCAAAATAAACTAGAAGTGGTCCAATGATACTTGACATTGTTTTCCTCCGTATGTGTCAACTGATGTTGACAATTATTTCGTCTCCCTGCGCATGCAGGTTTCTTCAAGAAGCTCGCCAGCGCTCGCTTCTCCTTTTACTTACGGACGCGTCGCCTCCTCAACAGGTTGATTGTCGGAGAACGATTTGTTCGCTTCTCTATCTATCTTCACATACTCCGTTCTGCGACGAAGTGGATTCCAAAACGATCCGCCGCCCTCAAAGAATTTGCCGAAAAGCTCCACGTACTGGAGACGACTCGTATGAACGAAAGCGGACAGCGCTGAGAGCCCCAAATTCAACGTATGACCAAAGACTCCGATCAACGCGAAGGCGATATAACCCAATAGCGTCGGTCCGAACAACATACCGAGCATGTTGACGACGGCGGCGATGACGCTCGTTGCGAGAACAAGCGCTAAAATCCTTGAGTACGACAGAATATCGCTAAGCCAAGATGTGATACCGTAAAGCGCTCCCAGCCCTTTCAAAAGGCGTTTGAACGGATTTCTGATGCCGTGCCCCGCAAAAATAAGCGCGAACGCGACACCGGCAATGGCAAGCCATTTGCCGATCTCGCCGAGGAGCAACGCCGTCTGCGGATCGCTCGTCATAGACCCCTTGCCGAGAATAAGACCAAGACCGGGGATGATAAGATACCATGGGACTGTTTCCCCGAGTCCGCCCATCAGGTTGCCTTTTAACTTTTCATTGCGAATCTTGAGCGCCATACCGAAGAACAGATGAATGACACCGAACACCATGCTGAAAAGAAGGAGCTGCGTGGGCGAATCCATCGGATTAAACCAGAGCATCGGGAAATTTGCTTTCCCCTGCGTGACGACGGTAATCAGATCACCGAAAAATCCACCGAAAATGAATCCCCAGATTATGGACGCAATGCCGGATATAAACAACATGGAGGACAACTGCCTCATCGTGCCTTCAACTTTTTTCTTGAAGAGCATGTATGCGGTCGCAATGACGAGCATGGAACCGTAGCCGACATCGCTCAACATCATGCCGAAAAGAATCATGTAAAACGGTGCCAGAACGGGCATCGGATCGGACTCCTGGCTGCTCGGAGCGCCGTACATCTCCAGTATAACGTTGAACGCGCTGATGAACCGATTGTTCTTCAGCTTGACCGGCGTCTCTTCGCCTTCTTCCGGCGGCTTGATCGAACAGACGACATCGAACCGATCCGTCAGCTCCCGGGTAACACGCTCAGCATCGCTCTCCGGCACCCAACCTTTGAGAAAAAAAGTATAATGCGTCGCGTGAATCTTCTCGTCAGCGGCAGCCTTGTCGGAACGCACGAGCAGAAAATCGTGGTACGTCATAAAGATGGACAAACCTTCTGCGATCTCACGCAGTTCATCTTGAACTTTGCGCAACTCGTCCTCTTTAGCGGCTACCTTTTCATCTAAGTCTTTCAACGTATCGGACGCCGACCCTGTAAAAGGCAAATCGGGGATCTCATGGAAATCGGATGCCGCGAGCCGAGCACGTATGCGAGGCAACTGTTCATCGATCGTGACAATCGCCACCTTCGCAGGAAACTTAGCATCTTCCTCCAAAATAAAAGCGGACGCTAGGGGCAGGTCGCGCGCCACATCGCGCTCAAACGCATCGAACGCTGTCGTGTCACGGAAAACGCCGTAAATGATCGTTGTTCTGTCCGTGTTTCTAACGGTCAAATCGATCGGGATGTCGACCCAAGGCATAAGCTGTTCTCTTTGGTCGTGGAGAACGGAGAGAGAGAGTTCGAGCGCCTCCTCTTCGCGAAGCAACGCTTCGTACCGATTAAGTTGTTTCTGTGCTTTAGTCTCGTCTTCTTCCGTGATGACAAAAGCCTCTTCCGATACAAGAAGCTTCTTGCCAACGATATGTCTCGCCTCCGGGAAGCGCGCGGACAGACCCGAAATTGCACGCTTCAAACGGGCGCGCATATCGAGATTTGAAGCGTATGTCATCGATCGCGCGGACTCACTGCCTGATTTGTCCTCAATAATTTCGACGCCTGCCATCTTCATGAGCGCATCCAAAACGTCTGCACGATCCTCATGCAGACCGACGATCGTCAATTTGCTCATTTTAACAATGCTCAAGGAGAGAAATAATCCTTTCTGCTATGTCATCGGCAGCACCGTTCAACTCGTCTTCTGACAATGATTCAAGCGGTTGCACCGTGACGGACGTTTGATCCGATATGAGTTCAGCGTATCGGCTCTCCGCTTCATCGAGCGTTTTCTGCCTTATGGATGCGGCTTCGCTGTAGGCATTTTCGATCAGCGTACTTGTCTCTTGACGTATGCGCTGTCGCTCCAGCTGAGCGTCTTCTCGTGCTTTTTCAATGCGACTCGCCGCTTCAGCTTCTGTTTCCATGATCTCTTTTAAAAAATCGCGATCGGGCACTAGGCTTTCCTCCTCAAAGAGACATAAAAAGTACTATATCTTCGTGACGTGATGACACAACACGCACCAACTATCTTTAACAATCGGACATATAAAGGCTATCACAAACGCCTCCGAAACAAAAGATGAATCTTGCATCATATTCGTAAAAACGGCAATATACTTCAATAAAAAAGTCCTTGCAATTAATAATCATAAGGCTTCAACGTTTTTTGGGATTGCGTTCGAATACATTCTGTTTTCCCATACTATTCGCGCAAAATCAGTCATCATCGACGTAAATCCTTCAGACTCAGGATAGAGACGCCATACCTTTCCATCCGATGATACATCCGCAAAGAGACCGATCGACGTATAGAGAGCCGGCGTCTCTCCCAGCGGAAAAAAATCTCGCCATGATCATGCTCGTCGGTAAAGAGAATTCCATCCCGCACCAGCTTGCAGACGCCTTGACATATCGTTTTCTCCGGCATTACACCATCTTCGATAAGGTGCTCATGAAATTCGATCCGACACGGATTTGACAGAACCTCACCCTCTTCCAATGCGCGTTCCAAACGATGGCTTTGCCATTTTGCAAACTCGAGAGGGTGGTCGAAGTAGGGACGCGAACCGTGTGCAGCGGTAAAAAAGCCTGTTAAATCAAGACGAAATGCCTGCCCGCAATGCCGGCAGGAAAGTCTGTGTTTACCGCTTTCCATCGACAACGGCCGATCACAGGCGGGGCACCAGTGACAGATACGCGCCAAGCCCTGTGCCGGTTTCATCGAGAAATAGCGAACGGGGCGCCTGCGCCTCAATTGCCAGTCATAATCTTCCGTCGTAATCGCTTTAGTCAATCGATCTTGTATATCGTCCAACGACAACTCGGCGGTTTCTTCTGCCGTAAACAGAAGCCGTGTCTCCAATTCTACATGCCCGGGACGAAACATTTTCGCCCAACGTGGCCACCCAAGATAACCGCCGCGCGCGAGTACTGAGACGACAGGAACACGCAAATGCCTGATTAGTTTCGCCGTACTGAGACCGAACGGCGTCAAATCGCCGGCTATCGAGCGTTGCGTCTCGGGGTACAAAGCGACAGACAGACCCGAACGGATAGACGCGATAATTTCGCGCGTCGTCGAATAACTGACGCGAAAAGGTTTAATCGGGATCATCGCAAGAGGCGCAAGGAGCTTTTTTAGGAGCCTGCCGCTCGTTACCTCTATGCCGGCAACAAAGCGAATCGAAAGCTTATCGAGAGCGAGCAGACAAAAAATGGGGTCAAGATATGAGACATGATTTCCTACAACAAAATACGGTCCGCCTTCTCTTGTGATCCGCGGGTCGCGTATGTAGCGCACGCGAAACAATAATTTCGTTAAGACCCACGCAATGACCAAGTATAATCGATAGAAAAAGCGCTTAGGCGCTCTAACAGTTGGTTGCGTTGAAGCGTCTGATGATTTTCCCGATCGCATTGTGGCGCTCCTTTTTCATTTATGCCACATTATATTAACATCTTCGCGTTAAAGTGATGTCAAATAGTCGAAAACAAGCGCGTTTTTGACGAACACAGTGTGAGAACAGGGGAGTTTAGCGATAAACATGGCAAGATATTGCTTTTACTGCGGACGCGAACTGGAAGAAAACGGAAAATGCCGTTGCCGCGAGCGCTCATTCGCCTCGAGCAAAAGTTACACTTCGACAGCTCCACAACAAGCCGCTAAGCCCGCTGGTGCAACTACTCCACCACCAGACAGCTCATATACCTCGCAACAGACACAGAGAGACAGCCGGACAACGGCAAACACTTCAGGTCGCGGCGAGCGTACCGCTCGTCCTTCGTGGACTGAACGTCGCGCCGATAAACGCGCCCGCAAAGAAGCAAAACGACAGGCAAAGGCTCGTCAGACACAGCAAAAGAACCAATATTCATACGGCGGTACACCACCTTATCGACAGGACACTGCACAGCGGAAGCGCGCAGCTCGTCAAAACATTCTTTCGGGATTCGTTCGATTTTTTGCGACTCCGGCACTCCACATGACTCAGTCTCTGTCAACTGTATGGACACTGTCTCACACTGTCTGGCTTTCAGTCGCCATTCTTCTTTCGGGCATGCACTATTTCAATTTGAATCGCTTTTTATCAGCCGTTCAGGCACCGAGCGCCTCGTTGGAACTTAGCTTTTTGCGGTACGTGGCATTATCGTGGTTAACCGGTATCATCGTCGTTGCCGTCGTCATTCTTCTCTTTACGTCGATCATGTGGCTTATTGCACGATTCTTCTATCGCCAACGTGCGTTGCCTTTCCGACACACGTTGGCAGTTGGTAAAGTTGCGTGGCAGTATCTTGTTCTGTTTTTCGCACTTTCATTACCTTCCGTATTCTCGGGCAATTCGCTTTTCGGCGTTGTTCTTGCCCTCATGGGAGTTGTGTTCAGCGCAATGATTCATGCGCGGCAGGTGACGTCATTGATACACCTCGACGACAATCGCAAATGGCAGTTCATTTACCTTTCAATCATTATGTTCGCAGGCGTTTTCTCAACGATCGCGACGCTATCGAGATTTATCACTATTCTTCGCTAAACATCAAGTTCGCATATTAAGAAAGGTTGAAACGTCCACCGATTCGTCGTTCAACTTCATCAGAGTCTCCTCGTCATGCGCGTAGCCACCCTAGCCACTCGCAATTCCTTCTGCCCAGCGCTTTACCGATTGACCTCCTTCGCGAATTACTGGTATAAAGTGATGGCAAATAAGAGAGAACGAGGGGAAAAATCCGAATCACATGCTTAAAAACCTGAAAAGACAATTTCAGTGGCTCATAGACAGGTATTCAAAAGAATATCTGATCGCTTCCGTCATGATTACGCTGTCATACGGAATTGCCGTCGCGCCTCCGTGGTTTGCGGGCTTCATTGCCGACCGAATTATCGCCGATGAACTGACGATTACGTCTCTTCTTGTCTACGTCGCGATGCTACTCGTATTAACGGCGTTGTATTATGTGACCGGTTTCATGTGGTCGTACTATCTCATCAAAGCGTTTGATGTCTCCGAGTTGGTTGCGCGCCAAAAAACGATCAAGAAAATACTTAATCAAAATGCGCCGTTTTTTCTGACGCACTCGACCGGGAGCCTGATGGGAAAATCGACGAACGATGTCAGTTCCATAGGAGAGATGGCATCGTTTGGCATCATGCTCTTTTTTGACGCGACACTATATCAGATTTCAATTATCTTCATCATGGCGATCAGCGGATCTTGGCTGCTGACGCTGCTTACGGTGCTCCCGTATCCGTTCCTGATTCTCTCTTCGAAGCTGATAGGCAAAAAACTATACCACGAATACGACCTGGCTCAACAAGCATTCGACGAGATGAACGACCGCGTACTCGAGAACGTTCAAGGCGTTCGCGTCGTGAGGGCATTTGTCTTGGAAGAACAGGAGATGGAAGCCTTTGAGGGACGCGCAGAACAACTCTATCGGCAGAACCTTAAAGTCGCAAGACTCGATGCCCTGTTTGTGCCCGCTTCACGCTTTGTACAGGGAACCTCTTTTATCATTGCGATGATCGTCGGAGCCAATCTGGTCAAAACGGGCGCCATTACGATCGGTCAATTGATGACGCATGTATTTTATCTCGGCATGCTCTCATGGCCGATGATCGCGATGGGCGAGTTTATCAACACCTCGCAGTCGGGTTCCGCCTCAATGGAGCGCATTCAAGAGATCTGGGACTGGCGTGAAGAAATTTCAGATCCTCCGGACGCCATCATCTGCGAAGAGATCGGTGACATCACATTCGACCACTTCTCCTTTTCTTGGCCGGGAGAAAAAGAGCCAATCCTCAAAGACATCTCTTTTACCGTTAAACAAGGAATGACGCTCGGCGTTGTTGGACGTGTCGGATCGGGCAAAACGGCTCTTCTCAAGCAGATTCTTCGGTTTTATCCGCAGGAGGGCGATCTTACGTCTACTGTTCAAGATTGCGCTTTGCCGGCACCACCGGAAAGACTGCGTCTGAACGATCTCCCCATTCGACTCTACGACCGACGGAGCGTACGCCGACGTATAGGCTACGTCCCGCAGGAAAGCACGTTGTTCTCATTAACCGTGTTGGAAAATATACTTCTCGGGGCTGACCTCAACCGTGAGGGTTGGCCTCTCAGTGTAGAGGAACTGACCTCAGAACAAGCTTTTTGGAAGAAAAGCTACCGTGACATTGTCAAAACAGTAGAAGACCGGAAGAACAAAAAGGTCGCGCCCCTCCCCGTCCCGCAAGAGACACTTGAACGAGCCATTGCCATTGCGGACTTCGCGAAAGATATCGAGTTCTTACCCGAGGGGCTTGACACATTGACAGGCGAACAGGGCATTGCGCTGTCGGGCGGACAGAAGCAGCGCATCTCCATCGCACGCGCACTGCTCGCAAATCCTGAAGTGCTCATCCTTGACGATTGCCTCTCCGCGGTCGATGCCATCACGGAGAAAAATGTCCTCGCTGCGCTCGCCCGCGAACGTGCAGGTAAAACGACGCTCGTGAGTTCGCATAGGCTCTCAGCCATTCGTGACGCCGATTTAATCATTGTTCTCGAGGACGGTTGCATCGCAGCGCGCGGAACACATGAAGAGTTGATGGAAGCGGGCGGTTGGTACCGCGAGCAGTACGAGAAGCAACAATTGGAGGAGACGACCTTATGGAGAAAGGAGGTGCGCTCATGACAAACACGAAATGTCCTGAAAACAATACGAAGTCGAAGGCAAGTTTTCTCCGCCTGTTCGGATATGCTAAATACGCACTCCGCCCTCTTATCGGCGGGCTCCTTCTCACCATCTTGACGGTTGGACTCGATCTTGCCGGTCCCTATTTGCTCTCGCGCATTCTCGACGGAGAAATCATCGCGGGCGTTGGCGCTCGCGATTACAAGACATTCGTCTGGATCATCGTACTCTACGCTTTATCCGTACTCTTCTCGCTCGCGACGCGTTATGCAGGAAACATCGCCAATCAGACGGCTTCCAACCGTATTTCCGTCGTGATGCAGCGACAAGTGATGCGTCACGTACAGAGCATGCCTGTTTCATACTTCGATACATTAGCGGCGGGAACGGTCGTCTCGCGCATCACCAACGATACGAAAGCCGTTCGCGTATTCTTCAATACCGTTCTTTCGCAACTCCTGATGGCAGGTGTCTTCGCCTTAGGTATTTTATTCGGTCTGCTGTCGGTTGACTGGCGTCTGTTCCTCATCGCATCGCTATCGTTCCCAATTCTGTTCTTTATGTTTCGCGATTTCCAGAGGAAGTCGCTTCGATACAGTCGCAATGCCAGAAGAGGGATCAGCAGGCTTAATGCCAGCATGAACGAATATATTCAAGGCATCGAAGTCATCCAGTCATTTAATCGCGAACGATCGATGTACGTCGCTTACAGCGAAATAAACGACGATGTTTTCCGCAACGGACTCGGGATGACGCGTCTGCATTCTTATAGCGGTTACAATGCCACGGAATCACTCAACTATTTGATGCTCTCTTTCGCACTTCTATATTTCGGCATCGGCAATATCCTGGAAATCAGCATCGTGCCGATTGGGCATCTTTATCTCTTCATTGATTATATGATCCGCTTTTTCACGCAGATGAACCGTGCCATGCAGCATTTGGGGAATTTGGAGCGCGCGCGTGGTGCGGCGGATCACATCTTTGAACTGCTCGACCGCGAAGCGCTTTCCGATACGGGCGAGATCGTCGAACATGTAGATGGAGATGTGTCGTTCGAGCATGTCACCTTCGCCTACAAACAAGATGAGATCGTCCTCCGCGATGTCAGTTTCAACGTCCCGCAAGGCGTCACCGCGGCTTTTGTCGGTCAGACAGGCGCCGGCAAATCGACTGTAATGAACCTCATCTTTTCATTTTATCAACCCGATGAAGGGCGAATTCTTATCGATGGGAAAGACTTGACGACACTGAATAAAAAATCGGTCCGCAGTCACATGGCGATCGTGACACAGGAACCTTTCCTGTTCACCGGGACAGTCGAATCGAACATCACGCTCAATCGACCCTGGATCAGCTCTGAGGATGCCCGACAGGCACTCATTGAAGTCGGCGGCGGCGCTTTCCTCGCACGCCTCGACAAAGGAATGCAAACACCGGTAAGGGAGCGCGGCAGTGAATTTTCCGCCGGAGAGCGACAACTGATCTCCTTTGCGCGCGCACTCGCACAAAATCCTACGATTCTCATCCTTGACGAAGCGACTTCTCATGTTGACACAGAGACGGAAGCGATCATACAGCATGGCATTGAGCGTCTGTCGAAAGGAAGGACGACCTTGATCATCGCCCACCGACTTTCAACGATTCGCCATGCGAACAGAATTTACGTGCTTGATCAGGGTGAGATCGTCGAAGAGGGTTCACATGCTCAGCTGATGGAGAAAAACGGCATTTTTGCACACATGGTTGAAACACAAACTCGTCTGGCGCGATAATGTGAGCGAGTGTGACCGCCCCATTCGCCAGACACGACACGCGTTCCCGCGCGAACGATAACGCTTGTATGAGCAAAGAGTTCGAGTTGGGTGCGGACACACGATACGCGTTCCCGCGCGAACGATAACACGATTGATAGAGCAAGAGACATCATGGACGACAAGGACCAACATTCAAATAATTCAAATAAAGCAGCAAGGCGCGACACATGGAAATCTCTCATCGTGCTTGTGTTCTTCCTTCTCCTGATTTCTGAGCTGTTCGGTACGTCATGCTTGTTCGCCTCGATTTTCGGCATTCCCTGCGCAGGCTGCGGAAGCACGCGCGCCGTACGACTCTTGCTACAGGGAAGAGTCATGGACGCGTTGCGCATGCACCCGCTTATTTTCATTACGTTGTTTTTACTTGCGGTAATCCCGGCATTTGCGGTCGCGCGTTTTGTCGCAAAAAAAAGAGGTAAACAGTTCCATTCACCTCTTTCACCGCGTGCAACCGAGATTGTATTTTTCTCACTCGCTGCACTCTATATGATTGTCTACATCATTCGGATGATTATCCTATTTCCGCACACGGAACCCATGCTTTACAACGAGAACTCCGTGTGGGGAAAACTCGTCGCTCTCATACGACAAGTCTTCTTTCGCTGAGTGCAACTGACTGAGGTACGACAGGGAACACCGCTAGCGGTGGACCTCTCTTACGTCCAAGTCAGACTATCTAAGACACCAAACGTCTCCTCGTTACAACGATTAAAAACGACCTTCGTAGAGAGCGTTCAAGCGCGATTGCACGTCATACATCATGACAAACCCGCCAATTCCGAGAAGAACGCTGAGCACGATCCATGTCAGGAATTTCTTCGACGAGATTATGCCTCTCCTGCGATCAATTTCTATGAGTGCATCATCAACCTGTGACCACAGCAGGAGTGTGAAAATAAAGCAAAGCAGTCCGAAGAACGTGTACTGCGGCTTTGTCGCCTCATACCCCAGCACGTTGTTAATCTCCTTGGAAACGGAGTAGAGCCAGAAAAGCGCATAAATACCACAGGTAATGATGCTCAATAAAATGACCATCCCGGGTGAACGAACCTCACCGCGAAAACCTGTCAACGGCATACCCCCCTGCGGGGATCCGTACGGCGGCTGTTGGTACGGAGGAGCCTGCTGATACGGGGGCTGTTGATACCCTTGATTGGGCGGGGCTTGATCGGCGTACACGTAAGGCTGCCCTTGCGCCGGCTGTCCGTATCCTGGAGATGCGGCGGGCATACGCGCACCACATGTTGTGCAGAATACGGCATTGTCGGGAACGGGATGTCCATTTGGACAAGTTTTCATATTCGAATACCTCTTTTCATCGTTTGATGCGAGACAGATTCCACTGCGTTTGACATCACTTACAGCTTCCTCATCTGCTGACTCAACATTAAATGAAACTGGGGATAAATTCAAGCGAAAAGGGAACCCTGTCGCGCCAATTTTCATCATGGATTCGCAACCTATGATAAAATGGCGTTACTGAATTCCAATACTTATGGAAAACCGGATATATGAACGAACGAGACCAAAGGCATAAACGCAATACAAGAGAAAAGAACCGACCGCCGTTCGCCGACCGTGCGCCGCGTAGAAGCGAAGCTTCTGAGATGTTGAGCCGAAACACACAAATCGTCAAGCGTACGGTGCCGTCACCAAAGCCGAGCCGGCGTAGCGATAATACGCGGTTCGCTCAAAGACCTGCATCGGAAATCCGAAACACGTCGATTCTCCCCGCTTCCATTCGCCAAAGTCGAAAATTCAAAAAGAGTAAACGTGAATTGCGCAAGCGTACCGTCGGACGCCCCACACGCAGCATGTCGGTCGTCTCGGTTCCGGCAGCGCTATGGTCTGGTGTCCGTAAGGGACTCTTACTTGTATTGGTTATTGTCTTGGCGACGCTCGCCTTCATAGGCGGGTCGGGATTAGGTATGTTGTCCGGTTATGTTTCGACGGCTCAACCTCTTGAAATTGTCGACATCCGAAAGACGTACGACGCAACGTATATCTATGATCGATATGGACAGCAGGCTGCTATTCTCACAGGTTCTCAGAATATTCTTCGCGAATATGTGCCCATTTCAGTTGTCAAACCGACTTATCTCGATGAAGCCTTCATTGCGATCGAGGATGAACGCTTCGAGACGCACAGCGGAATCGATCCGAGACGCATCGCGAATGCGGTCGGAAACGTATTCCTTACATTCGGCGGTGACACGCACGGCGCGTCGACGATCACTCAACAAGTCGTCAAAATGATGTCAGGAGAAAATGAACGCTCAGCTCAGCGAAAAATTCAGGAGTGGGAGCGGGCAACGGAGCTTGAAAAAAAACTCTCCAAAGACGAGATTATGGAACTGTTCGTCAACATGGTGCCCATGGGCAACCGATATGTCGGCGTACAGTCAGCGGCAAAAGCGTACTTCGGTAAAGATATTTCGCAACTTGACTTGGCTGAATGCGCCTTCCTTGCAGGCATTCCTAATCTCCCCTCTATCTATAATCCTGCAACAGAGTACGGGCGACGCAATGCGTTAAGGCGTATGCGCATCACTTTGGCAAAGATGCTCGAGATCGGCAAAATTACCGAAGACGAGTACCAGAAGGCACTCAACCGCGAACTCGATTTCCGTGCGATTGACGAGACCTCAAGTTCGGGACAGATCAACTCCTATTTCGTCGACGCCGTAATCAACGAAGTCATCGAACAGCTGGTGATACAGCGCGGGTATTCTCGCAGGCTCGCCCATACCGCAGTTTTTCAACACGGCTTGACGATTGAAACGACGCTCGATCCTGAGATCCAGCGCATGGCGGAAGCGAGCTTCAAGAAAAAAGAGCTGTTCTCCGTCAATTACGATAAACTTCCCGATATGCCCCAGATGCCGGAGGCAGGCATAACCGTCATCTCAAATGAACCTGACTCTCTCGGTCAGATTGTCGCTTTAGTCGGAGGATTCGGCGAAAAGAAAACAAATCTCGGATTCAATCGCGCCACACAAGCGTACAGGCAGCCGGGCTCGTCCATCAAGCCGATTCTTGACTACGGTCCCGCCATGGATATGGGAATCATTACCGCCGCGACCATTTTGATGGATGACCCGAAATTTCTCGACCCGCAGAATCCCGAAAAGGAATGGCCGGTAAACCACAGCCGCAAACACTACGGTCCTGTCACCGTGCGCTGGGCGCTCCGCAACTCTCTGAACACGACTGCTGTCGAAGTCTATGCTAATATGCTCACGCCGATGGTCGGATTATCCTACCTGAAACGGATGGGGATCGATCGTATGAACGAACCTCAACCGGCAGGGGCGCTCGGCGGTTTTGCTAAAGGCATGACAACGGTTGAAATGGCGGGTGCCTTCTCTACTTTCGCAAGTCGCGGTCTCTTCACCAAACCTTACCTGTTCACACGCGTCCTCGACGCGGAAGGCAACGTTCTTCTCGAGCACAAGCCTGAATTTGACCAAGTGTTCTCGACGGAGACAGCGGACATCATGACGAACTTGCTTGTCGACACATTAGAAAACGCCAGCTGGATCGGTCCGTACGCAAAGCTCGGGAGACAAAAAGCCGCAGGAAAAACAGGCACATCCGATGAACGCGTTGACCGCTGGTTCGCCGGGTATACGCCGTACTATACTGCCGCCGTCTGGTATGGGTTCGACAACGCCTACGGTAGACGTACGGAAATCAATGAAACTGATACGCGTTGCCCTATTCTGATCTGGAGAGATGTCATGTCCCAGATCCATGAGAATTTACCTGTCAAGCCTTTTGCCATGTCGGATA
>JAAZMK010000168.1 GCA_012798865.1 Clostridiaceae bacterium
GGGGCGCATTCCGTCAGACCGTAACCCTGTATGCTGTGGATACCGAGATCCTGCATATTCTCAAGAAGCTTCTCATCGATAGCCGCTCCACCGGCAATCAGCAAGCGTAAATTGCCGCCAAAGTTCTCGTGAACGGCACTGAAGACTTTCTTCCTGATATCAATACCAATTTTACGGAGCGCTTTCGTCAATTTGAGTCCGAAATTGAATTTCCTCAACATCTTCGGATCGGCCTTCACTTTTCTCATAATTCCACGGTGAAAGGCCTCCATCATGAGGGGAACGAGCAAAATAATGCTCGGTTTCGCCTCCTGAACGTTTTGCAGGATATAACGCAATCCCTCACTTGGAGCGACACAACTGCCCCGATAGAGCTGGCAGAGATACCCACACGTACATTCATACGTATGATGAATCGGTAAAACCGAGAGAAAAACATCATACTCATCGATGTAGACCATCGAGCACATCCCCATCAAGTTCTTGCAAATATTTTTATGACTCAGCATGACTGCTTTCGGCTGCGCCGTCGTCCCCGACGTAAAGAGAAGGATCTGCATCGCTTCCTCGTCGATGGGCAATGTGTCATAGGAAAGATCACCTTCTTCACGCTGTTTCTCCCCATCCTGCAACAAATCCCAGAAATAGAGATCGGATTCATCTTCGCCGGGAAGATCGAAATTGAGATAGTGCTTGACACCGGGGAGCTCGTCGCGAATCTCATCAACGATCGCTTTCTTTTGATTCGAAAAGAGCAAAATATCTACCTCAGCGCTATTGATAAGATTGACCAGTTCATTCGCAGGCTGCTCTTTGTCGAGCGGGACAACAATGGCGAGTCCATTGACAACGGCAAGATAGGAGACATACCACTCGTAACGCGTCTCGGAAAGGATCGCCACGCGGCTGTTCTCCTTGACGAGGCTGTTCTTCAGCGCCGTCCCGAATGAACGGACATCGGCAGCGAACTGATTAAACGTGACACCGACGTAGGGACGCTTTCTGTCAATCTTCAAGTTCTTCGCCTCTTCGCTTCGCGGAGCGACCTGACGTGTCGCGATCGGATCTTTCAGGAGATAGGCGTTCCGTTCGCCGTACAATTTCTCGCTCTGCTGTATCATATCGCGCAGATTCACGATCTCACGTACGTCGTACAGAGGGTATTTATAAATTCCGTGACTCATGTAAAACCTCATTCATTAAAAAATTTTAACTAATTAGCATTCTATTGCTAAAATCTATACTCGTCAATGATATTTTCGAAAAGCGTGATATTCCCCAAATCGAGCGTCATTTTAATCCACCAAATACTTGATACCCAACAAAAAATACATGTGTAATACGCCGCACCTCCTGTGGGCATTTAGTAAGTCTCCGCTAAACATCTGCTTGACAGAGTCGAATACTCTATGATAGTTTAATCAAGCGTCTCGGGGACGTAGCTCACTTGGGAGAGCGCTTGAATGGCATTCAAGAGGTAGAGGGTTCGATCCCCTTCGTCTCCACCACAATTTGTCCCAAAACGTCGTCATGCCAGGCGTTTTGGGACTTTTTGTGCCTGAAGCGCGAAATACTTATGCGGATTCGAATCAAATTACTTTCTTATACGGAGCAATCATCGCTTCGTTCACCTTATATTCTATTTTAGCCTTATCATAGGAGATGAAATAAGTAAACCTACAAGATACATCTTCAAAACTGTCCCAATTTTCTTCTGCGGAAAATCATAGAACCCGTTTTTTATAGAATCGATGATCGGCTTTCATTATGCCGCGCGTCAGCAAAGTGATTTTATCGACTGACCAACTTGTTTTAATTATACAGACGATCACGGATGATATTACAATGTATAATGCAGGCTTTATCTATTATTCTGTAGCTGTATAATCGTGTGTACTGGAGTTTTAACAGAGAGATCATGAAGTATTTTTTCAAAAATCATGGATGGATTTTGGGCGCACTCTTATGTACGATGCTCTGGGGAGCTTCTCCGACGATTAAGTTCGGATATGAGCTTTTTCCTGTCGATATGTCGGGACCTTACAATATTATTTTGTTTGCAGGCATACGATTTGCAGGAGCAGGTATTATGACCTTATTTCTGACTAAGCTGCTGACAGGCGAGAGTCCCAAGCCAAATAAAAGTATGGCAAGCCCCATCGCTATTTTGGCGCTATTTCAGACAGCGGCTCAATATATATTTCTATACTTAGGCTTGGCAGTCGTGCCCGGATCGGTCGGTGCGATGCTTACGACTACGAGCGTGTTCTTTACCGTCATACTCGCAACCCTGATTTTCAAAACCGAGGCTTTTTCGAACAGGAAGTTTTTGGCAACTTTGCTAGGACTTGTCGGGATCATCGTGCTCTCTGTTGACGAAAGTTTTAGCCTGCAATTCCGTCTAAACGGTGAAATAGCAGTCATGATGTCGGCTCTAATGAATGCTCTGGCAAATATCTTTATGAGCAAATTCAGCAAAAAGCACAATCCTATGACTTTAACAGGATATCAATTCCTCCTTGGCGGTTTAGCCTTGACTATTTTTGCCGTTTTGATGGGAGGAAAGATAGGGGTGCCGGATATTCGAGGCATCACCGTCATGCTGGTTTTGATGCTTATTGCGTCTTTTGCTTACGGCATATGGTCTATGCTTTTAAAAATGAAGCCTACTAGTCAAGTGGTTATATTTATTTCCTTTAACCCTGTTTTCGGAGCCATTTTTGGCTGGATTTTGCTGAACGAAGATATATGGAACTGGAGATTTCTAGCAGCTTTGCTTTTAATTTCACTGGGCACGTTTTTAGTCAATTACACACCGAAAAAACAGGAACGAGCTTAATTACATACGGGGCTCTATCGCGTATCGAGCTGGAATTATCTGAATTGTTCCAAACGATGCAGGTCTTCTTCATCCACTCCTAAAAAAGCTCCCAATGTGTTTCTTTAGTCGTATCCAGCAGGATCGTCTCCGCTTCCAGTGAAGCAGGAAGCTCTCCAAATCGATCCACAATACCCTTGTCTTGCCAGAAGTGCATAGGCAGCACATACCGCGGAAGCAGGACAGACAGAATCGAGTTGCTTCAGCGATAAGCTTAAAAACTATATGCCCCGCGCATGGTCATCTACGTTAGCCTTCAAAACATAACTGCCATGATCCGTGATTTTCCAAATGTGGATGCCGGCATCTGCTGTGTAGAAGAAAGCGTTCCCGCCGACCGGCGTATGAAACAAAGCGCCGTACAGTTGGTTCACCATCCCGCCATGCGTCACAATGGCGATGACGGCTTCCGGATCATTTTCCTTAAGAATCCTATTCAGTACGTTGACAGCCCTGTTACGAAATGCCGCTTTTGATTCCTGACCGTAAACCGCTTTATCGATTGGAGTGTTCTCTATTTTAGGATAGAGCCGATCCGCCTCTTCACGTGATAGACCGGCTAACAGTCCATTATTAAATTCCATCAGTTCTGAATCAAACTCAATCTGAATTCCGGTTTCCTCTGACAGACGCTTCGCAGTCTGAGCTGCCCTTTTAAGGGTGCTTGTATAGATTCGTGTGAGTTTAAAATTATCCGCTACATATCGCGCCAAGGCAGCGGCCTGCATATGCCCCCTTTTCGTCAGTTCAAAATCGGCTCTTCCCTCGTGGACATCAAGTATATCCGCTTCAGATTCACCATGTCGAATCACTAAAATATCCATTTTGCAATCCTTAAGGCTTTCAAACCTCTAACATCAGCTGATATTCCCGCTGCACCACAAGCTA
>JAAZMK010000145.1 GCA_012798865.1 Clostridiaceae bacterium
ACTTGGGGCAACCTGCTCACCGGTGCGAACAATTCAATCGTCATTCAACAGTACTGGTGGAGATGGGTATTCCCCGCCGCTATCTTCGGAATGTGTACCATCTGCATCAACTTAATCGGTGACGGTCTGCGCGATGCGATGGATCCGAAATCGACTGAGCGCTAGGGAGGGGATACAGATGTCACTATTGGAAGTAAGAGATTTATGCACATTCTTTAGAACGAAGCACGGTATCGTCAAAGCTGTTAACGGCGTTTCCTACTCTGTTGAGGCCGGTAAGACACTCGGAATCGTCGGTGAATCCGGCTCCGGAAAAACAGTATCCGCGATGAGCATCCTGCAGTTGCTCGACACGAACGGGTTCATCGAAAGCGGGAGCATCAAGTTCGACGGTCGAGAACTGACGACGTTGACGCGGCGCGAGATGTACGAGATACGCGGTAACGACATTTCCGTGATCTTTCAGGAACCGATGACAAGCCTCAACCCTGTTTTTACAGTTGAACGTCAGGTTTCCGAGCCGTTCATGGTTCACCAAGGCTTATCAAAGAGGGAAGCGGCTCTTCGCGTTCTCGATATGTTGAGGGATGTTCGCATTCCTAATCCTGAGGTCGTTACAAAGCAGTATCCGCACCAATTGTCGGGCGGTATGCGCCAGCGCGTCATGATTGCGATGGCGTTGGCGTGCAGACCGCGCATTCTGATTGCCGATGAACCGTCGACGGCACTCGACGTCACAATTCAAGCTCAAATACTCAAACTGATGAACGATCTGCAGAAAGAGAAGGGGACATCCATCATGTTCATTACACACGACCTCGGCGTTGTGTGTCAGATGGCTGACGATGTCGCCGTTATGTACTGCGGACAAGTTGTTGAAATGGCACCTGCAAGAACGATTTTCGGTCATCCACAATTCTCTCATCCTTATACGGAGGGATTGTTATTCTCGATACCGCGTCTTGATACGCCGTCCAATGTTCGCCTTGAGGCAATACCTGGTGCCGTTCCGCATCCGCTAAAGTTGCCCGTCGGCTGTAAGTTTGCGCCTCGTTGCAAATATGCGACAGAGCGATGCAAGGTAGAGGAACCAGAATTGGTCGAAGTCCAACCAGGTCAAGGTGTCCGCTGTTTCTACCCTGATTTGAAGGAGCGCAGAAAAGATGGATAAAAAACAGGATCAAGCGGTCTTATTCAGAATTCAGAATTTGAAGCAGTATTTCCCTGTAGGCAGGGGGCGCTATTGTAAAGCCAATGACGGGATTACGCTCGACATTTACAGCGGTGAGACACTTGGTCTCGTCGGTGAATCAGGTTGCGGCAAATCGACGCTCGGACGCACACTTCTTCAGCTTTACAGGCAGACTGACGGGCGATCGCTCTACTATGGGCGGACGGAGCATGAGCTTGCTCCAAAGTACGTTAAAAAGACGATCCGGAGACTTGAAAAACTCCGTAAGTTGTACCATGAAGCGAAAGAAGATGTTAAGAAAGCTGAAAAGGCATATGAAGACGCCCCTGAGGGCAAGCACAAGTTCGTTGCGCTCGAAGCGCTTCAAAATGCGCAGGCGAAAGAATCGAACGCACTGTTCGATATGACGAAAGTAGTCGGCGGACTGATCGTTTACGATGATCTTTCTGATGTAAAGAATCGTTACATGGACGTTTTCAATATCGCGAAAACCATACGTAATATTGATCTTAAAAAGCGCTTAGTTGAAAGGGATCATGCCGACGCCGCCTTCAAGGTCGAGAAGCTCAACGAAAAGGGCAAGAGCAGTGACGCTGCGCTTCGTAAAGCTGAAAAGTATCGTAAGCGCATCGAAGCCTTGAACAATCAGATTGAAGAGAAGAACATCGAGTTGAGCGCGGCGGAGGTCAAGCTGAACGAACTGCGTGTAGCTAAAGCCGGCGATCCCGAATTTGAAAAGTATGAGGCGATGCGTGATGACGGTATCGATCTGGCGCGTCTGACCTACAACGAAATTCGTCATTTGAGATCTGACCTGCAGATGATTTTCCAAGATCCTTACTCATCCTTGAACCCGCGTATGACTGTTGCCAACATTATCGGCGAGGGATTACGCGCTCATGGTAAGTTCAAGAAGCGTGATGAGCGTATGCAAGAGCACATTCTTAAAGCGATGGATGACGCCGGGCTGCAAAGCTACTTCATCTACCGTTACCCGCATCAATTCTC
>JAAZMK010000180.1 GCA_012798865.1 Clostridiaceae bacterium
AGACGGCTTTATTAACGTTAACGGCAGCAATTCTTGCCAATGTTCCGTTTTTTATTAATTTTGAAAAGTCGCGTCCAAAACCGCGGCATATTTTGCCCATTGTGGTCATGTCTGCCCTTGCGACGGCAGGGAGGATTCTTTTCGCCCCTATTCCACACGTCAAACCTGTTTCTGCCATCGTGATCGTGACGGGAATCGCTTTTGGCAGGAGGAGCGGATACGTGACGGGAGCTCTGACGGCGCTTGCGTCCAATATGTTTATGGGGCAGGGACCTTGGACGCCGTGGCAGATGTTCGCGTGGGGTCTCATCGGTTATTTGGCGGGTGTCATGGAAAGTCACAATTTATTTCGACATCGTTGGGTCGTCTATGTCTACGGTTTTGCCTCGGGTTTGCTGTTCGGATTGATTATGGATTCGTGGCATATCATCAGCTTCGTTTCGCCTTTAACTTGGTTGGCAGCGGTCGCGGCGTATGGGGCGGGCTTCTTTTTCAATTTGGCTCACTCGATCGCTACGGTCGTTTTTCTCGTTCCCATTCTGTCACCGTGGACAAAAAAACTCATACGGATCAAACTCAAATTTGGACTCGATCATCCGGACGGGTAACCTTAATTTTTTCATTCAAGACTGACAAGCGGAATTCGTGTTTGATCACGATCATTCGTATCATGGGCGCGTTCTCGTATGTTAGTATGACAGAAGGATAACGAAACAAAAGAATCTCAGTATTTCATGGGAGGTAAACATGAAGAAAACACCGTTATATCAGCGCCACGTCGATCTTGGCGCTCGTATGGTTGAGTATGCAGGTTGGAACATGCCCGTGCAATATGCAGGCATCAGTAGTGAAATCTTGGCTGTACGCAATAAGGTCGGCATGTTTGACGTGTCGCACATGGGTGAAATTCGCGTGTGCGGAGAAGGTGCCGGCGAGTATCTCAACTGGCTGTTGACGCGTCGCGTCACAGGCAAAAAGCCTGATCAGATCACATACGCCATCCTTTGCGCGGCTGACGGAGGCACAGTGGATGACCTTCTCGTCTATACCTTGGGGGAAGAGGATTATCTGCTCGTTGTTAACGCTGCCAATAAGGACAAAGACGTCGTCCATCTCGAAACAAGTTTGCCGGTCTATAGCGAGAAATACCCCGATCGCGATACGTCTGACATCAAAATCATCGATGAGTCGGATCTCTACGGTCAAATCGCAGTCCAAGGTCCTGAAAGCCTTGATGTTCTTCTCGACCTTTCGGAGAAACTCGGTCTTACGGAAGAACAGCGCGCACAGCTCGAAGGGCTCAGGCGTTTCCGCGATATGTCAGTTCCGGTCGAAGGCGAGGATCTCCCCATGATTATCTCGCGCACGGGATACACAGGAGAGAACGGCTATGAACTGTACATCCCCGTCGACAAAACAGTCTACTACTGGGATGTTCTCGTGGACGCCGGCGTTGAGCCGTGCGGACTTGGTTCACGCGATACGCTCCGCCTCGAAGCCGGTATGCCGCTTTACGGTCACGAAATGTCGCCGACAATCAGCCC
>JAAZMK010000002.1 GCA_012798865.1 Clostridiaceae bacterium
CGAGTTATAAAGCCGAGATGAAACCGCGTTATTATGCCGTCGACATAGCCAGAATGCGGGCGATCATGAATGGCGCGGTACTCGTGCTCGGTTCCGCGACGCCGCAAGTATCGTCGTATTGGCGCGCGAAGAACGGATTCTCTACGCTTCTCAATCTTCCGGAGAGAATCAGCGACGCAGGGATGGCAGATGTCGAGGTGATCGATATGCGCGCGGAATATGCGCGAGGCAACTTGTCCATCTTCAGCGAGCGCTTGACAAGAGAATTATTCTACACAATCGAACGCGGTGAACAGGCGATGATTCTGCTTAATCGGCGAGGTTTTTCGCGAACGATCGTCTGTAGAAGCTGTGGATGGCAGATGCGATGTCCTTTTTGTGATATTGCGCTCACCTCTCATCGCAATCCGTACCGAGGAGAGGACAAACTGCCAAATCGCATGGTATGTCATCTGTGTGAACGGCTCGCACGTGTGCCTAAGTATTGTCCCGAATGCTCAAGCGAAGAAATCATGGCGCTGGGAGCGGGAACACAGCAGGTGGAAGAGGAGATCAAAAAGCAGCTTCCTCATGCGAGAATCCTCCGTATGGACCTCGACACAACGAGAGGACGTTTCTCACATAAAGAAATACTTGATGCCTTTGAACGCCATGAGGCGGATGTTCTCGTCGGAACGCAGATGATCGCCAAAGGACACGACTTTCACAACGTGACGCTGTCTGCGATTCTGTCCGCCGATCAGCTTCTCGGATCGGGCGAATTTCGCGCGTCGGAACAGGCATTTCAGCTGATGACGCAAGTGGCGGGTCGTGCTGGACGCGGGTTGAAGAAGGGGCGCGTTATTATTCAGGCTGTCCAACCCGATCACTTTGTCGTGAAGGCGGCGGCAAAACAGGATTATGAAGCTTTTTATCGCGAGGAGATTGTCTTTCGAAATCGCATGGCATATTTGCCCTTCGGCCACATCGGGATGGCACAGTTAAAGGGCTTTGACCGCTATGAGACGGAAGACGTCGCACGCGCATTTCAGCGTGAAGTCGCCGCGCTGATCGACCAATACGGAGGTACATTTTCGCACACGATCTTGACGGATGCGTCGCCCGCTCCCGTTGAGCGTATTCGAAGTCGTTATCGCTATCGGGTGATGGTTAGAGACGAATCGGCAGAGAATCTCACACGACTGCTCTTTATGGCAGCAGATAGATTGAAACGACCAAAAGGCGTATCATTAGCGGTCGATATCGACCCTTGGACAACTTTCTAGCGCTATAGTGTGTAGCGCCCTTAGGATTGGCTCGTCAAAGAGAAACATAAAAGATTATCCTAAGCGTGAGGTTCAACTTTTTAAAATTTTAACCGGTCTCGTTGAAACCATAGAAACAATCCCTGCCAAATACCAAGATTTATCATTCAAAAAGTTATTCGGATATTATGGATCAAAAGGTATTTTGTTAAAGAGAGAGACTTTTGAGAAAAATCTGTTACTGAGAACTAAAACCGGAGAATCCGTACCTGTGAATGAAAAATTATCGGAGATATTCCTGCAACTTCATATAAGCGAAAAGTCCGGAAGGGGCGTTCCGAAAATTGTTGAAACCTACGGTAGAGAGGCCTTCACATTTAGGGAAAACTCTATAGTTGTCACTATTCCCTTTAATCGTATTCACCAAGTTGGTAAAAACTTGGTAGTAAAAGCACTGATCGTGTGAGTGTTAGAAAGCCTTTAAACGAGAGACGCAAACTAATTCTTTCCGAAATGAGGGATAACCCGAATATAACAAAGGCGGAGCTTCAAAAAATACTGAAAATAAGTGGTACAGCCGTTGATAACAATATTGCTTTTTTACGCAGAAATGGCTACATAGAAAGAATTGGCTCAAGAAGAGGTGGATATTGGAACGTAATAGATAAAGAATGAAATGGTGTTTATGAAAAAACTCGGTGAAAAAGAATATATTGAAATCTGGGATAAAGTATATGATCTTCTCCATGAAATCTGGGATAAAGTATACGATCTTCTCCATTTTAATTTAAGCCATCGTGTGAATACAGGGGGCATTCAATGGATTCAGCATTACTCCCGTTTAAAATAAACGGAGAATATTCTGTTTACAGTATTGAAGATATGACCGATGAGCAGATAGATGTAGTTAAGATGAGGCAAACAGAATATGCTATGTAAATTGACACATATTTACAACCATATTCCGGGGAGTCTGAAGAGGAATTGTAAGTATAGATTCCAGGATGAGAGGAGGTTGAGTCTATGATGCTGTTGACTGAAACGTGCTTAATCGGACATGGGATACCATCCGTGTCAAATGACGAACTCATTGAAAGGTGGCCGTCTTCGGTTCCGCTCAGTATGATTCTTGACGGAAAAATTGAGCTCCTGAGCATGGAAGAATTTGTGCCATTTAGATGTCAAGAATTGCCTCGCTACAACTATTTCATGGTCGACAACATTCCTGCGGGAACGTATGCTTTTCTGACGGCTTCCGGTGCGATGAAAGCAGCGGAATTACTAGGTTTTAGCTGGGTCGTGAGCGGGGGATTGGGAGGCATTCGTCCGGAAGCACGCACAGATACCGTCTGCCCCGATCTTTATGCGCTTGGCAACAGTTCAGTCAAGTTATTGGCGATCGCCTTCAAAGACATGGTGGATTATGAGGCGACTTTTGCACAATTGCGCGTCCAGAAGAGTCCTTACCGGTTTCTTGAATCGTTCGTACCTGGATATATCTTCAAGCTCGAGTCAGATCTGTCCCTAGAAATGAGTTCTGAGGAAGATTGTGAGGGCGGACTCTATCTCAGGGAGATTCCCGTCGAGAAACGCATTCAAGACCTTGAGCTGCTGTCTCGAGGTATCGCTTACGGCAATGAGGCGGTTCGAGCAGGTAAACCTTTTCATCCCGAAGTCAACGGATTTTTTGATCGCGAGACGGACGGCTATTCATCACAAATTCAGTTCGATACTCTTTTGTCGAACGTAGAATATTTACGGCAGAATTATAAAAACTCGGAATGACTGGCTGTATCGCGGGCGACTGATTCGTCGACTGTCACTGCTGTATACTTAATAGTTGAACCGGCATGGAAAGTTGAGGCGGTATAAAGATGGCCATACGAACGATACTACTCGAGGGTGATCCGACGCTATTAAAGAAATCGCGACCAGTCAAACGTTTTGATGATCGTTTGGCGGCGTTGGCGGACGACATGATTGAAACGATGCGCGAATATAACGGCGTAGGCTTGGCGGCGCCGCAGGTCGGCATTCTGCGACGTCTCTTCGTCATGGACACCGAAGAAGAGGAGGATGCGATCGTCTTTGTCAATCCCGAGATTTTCGATGAAGAAGGCGTGCAAACAGGAGTGGAAGGTTGTCTCTCGTTGCCGGGGCTTGTCGGAGTCGTCTCCCGCCCTCTCACTGTCACGGTCCGCGCGCAGGATTTAACGGGTGAATATTTCGAGAAGACTTATTCGGAACTCTCGGCGCGCTGCGTCTGCCATGAGACGGATCATCTTGACGGCATTTTATATCGTCGGCGTTCCGATACCGTCCTCTGTACGCTTGAAGAGTATGAAGAAGAGGAACGCAGGAAGGCAAAAAGCGAGAATCATGCGATGAATGACGTATCGCCTGAGGAATCCGAGTCGAAACCTGTTGCGAGCGGAGAAGATTGTCACGGTGCGCTAGACGAAGAGGTAAATCCATGACCGTACGATATGCTTTCATGGGTACGCCTGAATTTGCGACGATCGTCCTCGATCACCTTGAGGCTGTATCGATTGTGCCCTCACTTGTCGTTACGCAACCCGATCGTCCGAGAGGGAGGGGGCGTAAGCTGGCGGCGCCTCCTGTCGCCTTGTGGGCGCAGGAACGCGGTATACAGCTGATACAACCGACAAGCTGTCGCGACGAAGCGCTCATCGCCGCTTTAGAAGAGCTTCGTCCTGAAGTCATCGTGACGGCATCGTTCGGTCAATATCTCCCTGCGTCCATACTCACGTTGCCCGAGAAAGGATGTCTCAATGTCCACGCCTCTTTGCTCCCAAAATATCGCGGAGCATCTCCAATCCAATCTGCCATCATGGCGGGAGAAGAGGAGACGGGCGTCACCTTGATGTTGATGGATGATGGCATCGACACGGGACCGATACTTGCTCATGCGCGTTTCCGCATCGACGATGAAATCGATGCCGGAGCGCTTAATGTTGCACTCGCCGAGCTAGGCGGAACGTTGATTGCGCGCGAACTGCCGCGCTATCTGGCAGGCGAACTCGTCCCTGTCGAACAGGACGAAGCGAAAGCGACGGTGACAAAGAGACTCCGAAAATGCGATGGCTGCATCGATTTTAGGAGGAGCGCGCGCGCCGTACACAATCATATTCGCGCCGTATCGCCGTGGCCGGGAGCCTATGCTTTTCTCGACGGAAAACGTTATAAACTTCTGAGAGCTCGCCTACGCGACTGCGATGAACAACCATGCGGCGAGCCGGGTGAAATCAGCGTGAGAGGTGAACGTATGTTTATTTCGTGTGTCGATGGGGTAATTGAGCTTTTGGATATCCAGCCGCAATCGGGTATAGCGATGCGTGTCAGCGAATGCGCCCATAATTTTGATTGTGGAGCTATTTTCAGAAATATGGAAGAGTGACGAAAAAGAGGTAAGCGATATGACATGGTACTACTGGAGTTTTATCATTGCGATGGGTCTGAGTCTTTTCGCACAAATCAGAGTGCAATCGAGTTTTAATCAATATGGCAGAATTATGTCGCGATCGGGTTATTCGGGATTTGAAGCCGCACGGCGAGTTCTCGATGAGAATGGCATGGGTCATGTTCGAATCGAGCGCGTGAGGGGTGCTTTGACCGACCATTACAGTTCGCGGGAAAAAACGCTCCGTCTTTCGGATTCGACACATGATTCGCGATCCATTGCAGCAATCGGCGTCGCGCTTCACGAAGTCGGTCACGCCATGCAGGATAAAGAGGGGTATGTCGCTAATAAAATCCGTTCTTCTCTCTTGTTACCTGCCAACATCGGTTCGAGATTCGGACCGCTCTTGGCGATAATCGGGTTTATGATGCAGTCAATGTTCGGCGATGTCTTGGTGAATGTCGGGATAGCTTTTTTTGGCGCTTCCGTCCTCTTTTACCTCGTCACTTTACCGGTGGAGTTTAACGCGAGTCGCCGCGCGATGGCTCTAATATCGCAGACAGGCATTCTGACGACCGACGAGATGGCGGGCGCCCGCAGTGTTTTGTCCGCCGCGGCGCTGACCTATATTGCCTCAGCATTGACGGCTGTTCTTTATTTTCTCCGCTTCCTAGCGATGGCGAACTCACGACGCAGACGATGATTCAGGGAGAAGTGAGTGTGTGAGTCCAAAGAAACAAAAAATTGACAAGGCACGGTTGGCTGCTGCGAAGGTAATTCATGCCGTCGCATTTGAAAACGCTTTTTCGAATGAAAGTGCAGCATTCCACCTCTCATCGCTTGGATCAGATACGCGCGACAAATCATTTGCCTCCGCGCTCATTTACGGGACTCTTTCTTATCTTCCCTTGATCGATTACTATATCGCGCAAGCTTCTTCGCGACCTTTGGAGTCACTTGATCCCTCGGTGCTGACGGTACTCCGAATGGGCACATGGCAGCTCTATTTTTCTTACCATGTACCTCCAAGGGCTGCCGTCGATGAAAGCGTCAAGCTGGTGCGTTTTCTTTCCGGCGAGAGAGCGACGGGCTTTGTCAATGCGATCATGCGAAAGCTGACACGGCAGAAACCGGAGTTGCCGGCGGACGAACGGCAAGCGCTTGAACTCGGGCTGACGCAAGAGCTTTTTGAAATGCTAATGCGGTGGTACGGTGAAGAGCATGCCATTTCAATCGGGCAAAACAGTCTTCAATCTCCGGCGTATGTGCCGATACGGATGAATCGGATGAAGACGGACGAGTTCAATCGATGGGCGGATAGTGAGGAAGCTAAGACGCTCCGCTTGAGAAAGCTCGTATGGCCCGATTGTGCGTATGGATTGGAGCCGGGCGGTACTGATGTTACGCAATTACGGGCTTACCGAGACGGGTTGTTTTCCTTACAGTCGCAGTCGGCGATGCTTGTCGGCGCTTTATCCGGGGTCGAACCCGACGATCGCGTGCTGGATTTATGTGCTGCACCGGGAGGCAAGTTGTCTCACGTCGCTGAATTGAAAGGGAACGTTCTCGGTCTTGTTGCCTGTGATCAATCGGAGGAGCGCCTGCTTTCACTCATCGAGATGATGGAACGTCTCGGTTTCGGAGAGATTGAACGGCATTGCCTTGATGCAACAGTTCATCGGGATGTATTCGACGATTTGTTTGACCTTGTGCTTTGCGATGTTCCGTGTACGGGTCTCGGTCTTCTGCAAAGGCGTCCTGAAATAAGATCGCGCGTGACATCGGAGACTGTTGAGCGCCTGCTGCCCATTCAGCGCGCAATTCTTGCGAACGGTTCGAAGGCGGTCGTTTCAGGCGGACTGCTTATGTATTCAACGTGTACGATCAATCCAGAGGAGAACGAGGAACAGGTGAAGGCTTTTCTTGATTCGGATGAAGGAGTGGCTTTCGAGCTAGTACACCTTGATATGGGGAGCGTGGGCAACGATAGCGAGAATCACTCTGCATGCGGCGTACAACAAATGCCTGAAAGCTTACTTCACGCGCAGCTACCCGGGACACTTCTGTTATTGCCGCATGTGTGTCATTCAGACGGTTTTTTTATCGCTCTTATGAGGC
>JAAZMK010000146.1 GCA_012798865.1 Clostridiaceae bacterium
AAGGACGCTACAAGACGATTTCGGGAACCCGTCGTCATTCTATCAAGAAGGTCACCGCGCCTCATGGCTGTTGGAGGATGCGCGAGCTAGGATCGCAGCATGCCTTCAGGTTCAACCTGAAGAAATCTTTTTTACGTCGTGCGGAACCGAGTCGGATAACTGGGCGATCAAAGGTGCTGCGTATGCTCGTCAGAGTAGGGGACGGCACCTCATCACGACAACGTTTGAACATCACGCCGTTCTGCACTCGATGGAGGCTCTTGAACGCGATGGCTTCGAGATTACATACCTCGATGTCGATCATCTCGGTATCCTTGAACCCGAAAAAGTTCGCGAAGCGCTCAGAGACGATACGATTCTCGTCTCCATTATGATGGCGAACAATGAGATCGGAACGATTCAGCCGATTAAGGAGATCGGCGCGATCTGTCGTGAGGCTGGTGTTCTGTTCCATTCAGATGGCGTACAGGCGCTTGGCGCCATTCCTGTATACCCGAATGAATTAAACGCCGATATGATGTCGTTTTCCGGTCACAAGCTTTACGCACCAAAGGGTATCGGTCTCCTATTCAAGCGCAAAGGCGTCCGCATCGATCGTCTGATTGACGGAGGCGCGCAGGAGAAGAGACAGCGCGGCGGTACGGAGAATGTCGCGTTTGCTGCCGCGCTTGCCAAGGCACTCGAGATGTCTCTAGCCGACATGGAGCATGAGTCGAAGAGACAAGCGGCTCTTCGTGATCGCCTGATTCATGGCGTCATGGAGCGTATTCCGCACACGAAATTGAACGGTCACGTGACGAAGCGTCTCCCGAACAATGCCAATTTCTCATTTGAATTTATCGAAGGCGAATCGATTCTCCTCTTCCTCGACAAGTTCGGTTACGCCTGTTCCAGTGGATCTGCCTGTACATCGGCTTCGCTCGATCCGTCGCACGTCCTGTTAGCGATCGGTTTGCCTGCGGAGATTGCGCATGGTTCTCTTCGAGTGACGCTCGGTATCGAGACGACCGACAAGGATGTTGATCGCTTTTTAATCGATTTGCCGCTCATTGTTGAACGTTTGCGCGACATGTCGCCGTTATATTCAGATTTCAAACGCGGGGAGTTGCAGCCTCTCATTCCCCCTGAGGGTAGTTTGGATCTTGCGATCGACGGCGGATACGGATGGCGGTCGTAAGTTATTAACATGGAACATGGCTCCGTTATCATACAGATTCTGTATAATGGTTCAGGATATGTTGTGTCATGTGAATGGGAGGACATTTAATGCAGTATAGTGACAAAGTGCTCGATCACTTCATGAATCCGCGAAACATGGGCGAAATCGAGGATGCGACAACCTCCGGGACGGTCGGCAATCCCGTGTGCGGCGATATTATGAAAATGGATCTGAAGATCGAGGACAACATCATCGTTGACGCCAAATTCAAGACGTTCGGGTGCGGTTCGGCGATTGCGACGTCGAGTATGGCGACTGAGTTGATTATTGGTAAGACGACTGATGAGGCGCTCGACTTGACGAATAGAGCCGTCGCCGAAGCGCTTGACGGCTTACCGGCTGTTAAGATGCATTGTTCCGTACTCGCCGAACAGGCTGTCAAGAAGGCACTTGAAACCTACTATATTCGCGAAGGACTTATGACATCCGAGAGAGCGAAGAAGTTTGCCATTCTCGGACAATGCGAACACGATGAGAACTACGAACATTGCGGTTGCTCCGAAGAGTGACCGTATAATTTTTTATACAAATTAATTGACGATGTTGTTTGAGGGGGAAATCATTATCTCTAAGGCATCGCGAGAAAGGATAAACATATGACCGAAGTAGGGCAAAACAATAAGGATAAAGCGGAAGACGCGAAGAAGAGGGCGGACGAGATGCGCAAAGAGCTGACCTTCTCATTTAAGAATCTCTGGAATCCCGAGAATGAGGAAGAGATGAAAGCTATCATGGATTTCTGTGAAGATTACAAGGTGGCGCTTGATGAGGGCAAGACGGAGCGCGAGTTTGTCGATTACTCCGTCAATCTTTTGGATAAGAACGGTTTCAAACCGTTTGATCCGGATGATTCTCTCAAACCCGGCGACCGCGTCTATGAGGCGATTCACGGAAAGGCGCTCATCGCCGCAGTCATTGGTTCTGGCGATCCGCTTGATGGTTTCAATCTCGTCGGTGCGCACATCGATTCTCCGAGAATCGATCTCAAGACGAACCCTGTGTATGAAGCCGCAGACATGACTCTTTTGAAGACGCACTATTACGGCGGAATTAAAAAGTATCACTGGGTCGCCCAACCTCTTGCGATCCACGGTGTCGTCATACTCAAGGATGGTAAGACTGTAAATCTTCGTGTCGGCGAAGATCCTGACGATCCCGTCTTCACGATCACTGATTTGCTGCCGCATCTTGGCGCCGATCAAATGCAGAAAAAAGCGTATGAGGTCGTAACGGGTGAAGAGCTTAACGTCCTCATTGGCGGCATTCCGTTTCCCGGCGGTGAGGATATCAAAGAGCGTTTCAAACTCGGTATTTTGAACTTGCTCTATAAAAAATACGGATTCAACGAGCGCGATTTAGTTACGGCGGAGATCGAAGTTGTCCCAGCGGCGAAGGCTCGCTGTGTCGGCTTCGATCGCGCGTTTATCGGCGGTTATGGTCAGGACGATCGCGTATGCGGTTATACGGCATTGAGAGCGCTTATTGATCTAGAGCAGCCCTTGAAGCGCACGGCGCTTGTCATTCTCTACGATAAAGAGGAGACCGGCTCAGGCGGCATTACAGGCGCGCGCTCACAGCTTTTCCCATCGGTGCAGAAACGTATGGTTCGCTCAATCTTGGATCGCGAGCCTACCGCCATTGAATTGCAGGACAACATTGAGCGGTCGGCGATGCTGTCCTCCGACGTGGCAGTCGCCTTCGATCCGACGTTCCCGTCCGTCTCAGATCCTTTGAATCACAGTTATGCGGGGCGCGGTATCGCATTTTGCAAGTATACCGGCAGAGGCGGCAAAGGCGGCACATCCGACGCCAACGCGGAGTACTTCAACGAAGTGACGCGTCTTCTTGACGACGCAGGTATTCCGTGGCAAGCCGGAGAACTTGGCAAAGTTGATCAGGGAGGCGGCGGTACGGTCGCGATTTATCAGGCCGATCTCGGTATTTCCGTCATCGACTGCGGCGTTGCCGTTCTTTCGATGCACTCGTGCTTCGAGATCGCGAGCAAAATCGATATTTACATGACGTACGTCGCCTACAAGGCGTTCTTTGAGAAGATGCGCGCGTAACATTAAGTGAGTAAAAAAAGCAGGTCGGTCGTGATGCTCGATTACACATCATCAACCGTTTGACGCGGTCTGTTCCGCTCGGAATTGAGCGGATTCTGTTCAACGGCATCGTGGAGCGATCTGTTATCGATGTGGGTGTATATTTCAGTTGTTGCGACAGTTGAATGACCGAGAATCGCTTGTAGACTTCTGATGTCGACTTCTCCGTA
>JAAZMK010000147.1 GCA_012798865.1 Clostridiaceae bacterium
GAGGGGAACAACGCCTGAACCGACTTCGTCGGCTATGAAAATCAGTCTGCGAACCTGATTCGAATGTTTAAAGTTCATAAGAAGGTTTTCGAGCGCTTCTTCAGGAGTCATAGCTAAAGTCCTGATCATCCCGACGGTTCGCTCAACGTGATTGACGATAACGGTATCAAAAGCGTTATTGTCCGCATCTCTTTCGCCATGTATTTCTTCCGAAGAGACTAGGCGTATGGCACCCATTTCGCTCAAACTACGGGGTTCTCGGCTCTTTGAAAACCAAGTCTCTGGGATCGCGTCGCCATCAATCACGGCAACCGGATAAGGCGCGAAGAGAGAAAGAGCGTAGCGCAGTTTGCCTTGGTAAGCGCCACCTGTTATGAAAGTGAGTGTTCCAAAGTTTTCCATACTTCCACATCTCCTAAACGTGGTTAATCGAGTAACCTTGTCATGAGTCCATTGTGACTTTCCGTATTTCGTCTGTACTCTTTGTAAGCGTCGATCAGTACCAGGTTGGCAACGCGTACATCAAAGAAAGTACAACCCATCCGCCAACTTCCGTCACGGATAGGAAGAATCCGGCGAGATCTCCCGTCGCACCGCCGAATGCCCTTGCGGAAAAACGGCAGAAATACAGGAAAAAAAGAAACGACAACATCACCGCGATGACCCCGCTCCAATGTGCCGTCGCGACTACCGCGAGCGTACTGAGCAAGAGAATGACAACGAGGAATCCTTTAGCCTTTCTCGGCATTTTCTCACGAAAGGCGTGTTGCATTCCCTCTCTTCTGGCAGAGGGAAGCGACGCGCTATAAAGCCCTGACAGCGAACGACTGAAAACACCGAAAAGTAAAGACGCAAGGATAAGAAGCGTCCGCCCTGTTGCCAAGATCACTGTCCATGCAGCCAAAGCCATCAGCAGCAAGAGCATCGTTCCGATCACGGCATAGACGCCGATGTGCGGATCGCGCATAATCTTCAACTGCACCCGACGATCTTGCCTTGAGAAGAGCGCGTCACACGTATCAGCGAAACCGTCAAGATGGATCGCGCCTGAAGAAAGTATGAGCACGACAAGCGCGGTGACGGCGCGAAAAAAGATACTCATACCCAATAGACGGAGAACGTAAAGAGATACTCCGGCAAGTGCGGCTCCCACCAATCCTGCGAACGGAAAGAATGCGAGAGACCATGACAAATACACAGGGTGAAATGCATACTGCGGGAAAGGAATGACGGTAAACGTCGACATCGCCAAGCAGAAGCTCCTCCACAGTCTGGGTCTGCTTCTTCTCGTCCGGTCTGAGGTTCGCGTTGTCCCACTATCCTTCCGCATCTCTATCTCATCCCGTGTTCATCACTTCCATTTCACGTAACGAGAGATTCTCGGTCTTATCGAGCGGATCATGCGCCATCAGCTTCCTATCCGCTCCGCAAATGAATTCAAAGCGCCCGTACAGTCTCTCCGAATGACAGGTATTCCCGCAACGACTTCAACGACGGATGAATCGAGTATCTCTACAATTGATTGTAACACGCTCCCTAAAAGTCGCATGTAGCGATCAGTCGACGGATCGGGAGCTTTCGCCTTGAAGATATCGGGCGCGACAATGATTAAATCCTCCGTCTTCCGGGCGAGCTTTCCCAATGCGCTCATCACGGCGCATTCGACCGTCTCGTTCTCAAGCTCCACCCACTGACCGCCATCGCTTTCGACATACTTCCCCTGCGAAAGCATAACGCCGAGACAGTCCAATAGAACAACCGCGTTGCCTTCTGAGTTCAGCTCATTACACCAATGGTCGAGATCATCAGGCGTGTACAGCTCGACCGTCTCGAAAGAGCGCGCCGCTCGTATGGTCTGATGTCTCCTAATGCGTTCAAGATTTTCTCTATCCCCCACAGGGCGTAGCGTCGCAACATAAAACAGGCGGTTATTACGCCTCGTCGAGGCGAATTGTTCGGCAAACTCCGATTTGCCGCTTCGCGCGCCTCCGATAACGAGCGTTACCACGACTGATCGTACACTTCATAGGGCTCAACGCTGCCCTCATCGAATGTTAGTGATTCGAGATAAACGGCGCGAGCACAGTCGATAAGCGGTAGCAACATGAGAGCGCCCGCCCCCTCACCGTGTTTCATGTTAAGCCCGAGACAGGGATCGAGCCCCAATTCGCGAA
>JAAZMK010000027.1 GCA_012798865.1 Clostridiaceae bacterium
CCTTACATTTGGTAATTAGTATTAACAGGGGTGTGAAGCATCCTCTACCGGGAAGATGATATTCCGGAAAAAGGAGCATTCGCAAAATTTCGGCAATATGTCGCTTTCTGATAGTATGTTGTCGGAGCATATAGGTCGATTTTGAAGCCATGGAAGAACGGAGACTGATGGAGTGAAAATGAATTATCAAATGTTATTGGAAATCTCAATAAAACTAGATGTAAAAACCATGATGGGAATTTTAATCTTGGGTAATTTAGCTCTGGCTTTTCTGACATTACAATACTATTTGTATCATGAAGCAAATCATGAAAAATTACTGATAAAGAGATTTGGCATTGCGAAAATATTACAGGCAGTCGCCTGGATCTTATTATTCTTCCGTGGGGATATAAGTGACATAGCATCAGTTTACTTTGGTAATATCCTCCTCTTTATTAGTTTTTACTTAGATTCATTACTTGTTTTGAGAATGAATAAAATATCTAAAAAAATATGGTTTAGTTTACAAAGCGTTTTGTTAGCATTGTCTGTTATTGTTTTTGTGGTTTTTGAAATTTTGCTTGGTACAGGAAATATTCGAATTGCGCTTGCATCTTTAAGTGTTTTTTGTATTCTTGTAATTCCGAATATACTAAATATCACCAATAAGCTGAGTAGTAAGTTCGAGAAATTTGTAGGAGTCATCAGCCTGATTTTTCTTATATTACTCCTGCTGAGAGCTTTCACTTCTTTATTTAATGAAGAAATTAGTTTATTTACCAATAGTATTTTTCAAAGTGGAACATTTATCTTGTTGATTTTATTGATGATTGTAAACGGAACAGGGTTTTTGCTCATCATGTATGAACGTTCATATGCATTGTTGCGGGAAAGCTCTAACTTGGATCCCTTAACTCAAATTCATAATAGAAGATTTTTTATGAATAAGGCAGATGCGTATTATCAAAGGGCTTTGAGAGGACAGGAATCGTTATCGATTCTCTTTATCGATATAGATTTTTTCAAAAAGGTAAATGACATTTACGGTCATCTGTTTGGCGATGAAGTGTTGAAAATTATAGCAAAGGTAATAGCTGAAAGTGTAAGACCGGTGGATCTGTGTTGCAGATTTGGAGGGGAGGAATTTTTAACTCTCTTACACAATACAAATAACGAACAAGCCGTACTAGTTGGAAACAGAATACGTGAAAAAATACAAAATCTGGTGTTCGAAGATAATCACAAGTTTAAATGTACTGTCAGTGTAGGTGTATATTCCGGTCTGCCAGATAGTAATAGGAACATACAACATTTTATTGATAATGCAGATCAGGCATTATATAGGGCAAAAGAATCCGGAAGAAATTGTGTAATAAGTTTATAGGATGTTATAATAACTAAAACGAAAGTTGGTCCATATTAGTAATGTTTAATTTCCCAGCTATTTTTATTGCAAACGGAACAGCAATAATTCTGTTATTAGTTGTTTTGTTTAGTGTAAAAAAGTCTTTACGTCATGCATTGTTTGAAGAAAGAGTATTCTATTTAATGCTTTTTTTGAATATTGCCCAATGCATTATTGAATCGGTCGTCTTTGTTTTGGATGGCAAAATGATATATGGATATCGTACTTTGTCGTTGGGACTAAATACCGTTCTGTTTATTAATAATATTATATTTGCTTTTCTTTGGACAGTTTTTGTGGACTACAAATTATTTACAGATTTGAAAAGAATCAAGCGAATATACCCCTTTGTAGCGATACCTGCCATTCTCATTATTATTGGATGCTTAATAAACTTAGTAACACCAGTGTTTTTTGTGGTCGATAAATATAATGTTTATCAAAGAACAGTTTTATTTCTCGTTCCGTATGTCGTCACTTATTTTTATCTAGCTTATGGGATTGTATTAAGTTATTCGTACCGTAAAAAAGTACACAAGTATTTGTTTTTCCCCGTTATTCTATTTATGATTCCCATTCTTATTGGGAGTCTGTTGCAGTTCTTCTATTATGGATACTCTCTTGTGTGGCTTGGTGTGGCTATAGGGATGGTTTCGTTATTTATTAATGTTCAAAATGAGGCTTCTTACGTAGATCAGCTATCGGGTTTATTTAACAGACAATACTTAAATTACGCATTGTGTATGCATAGCAATAAAGGGGACACTGCCCGCACACTTGCCGGAATCATGTTAGACATTGATGGTTTCAAAAGCATAAATGATAAATTCGGACATATTGTCGGAGATGATGCTATTTTTACCGTTGGACAAATAATGCGCTCAGTTGCCGGTCATAAAGGGATATTATGCAGGTATGGGGGTGATGAGTTTGTCATATTATTGTATATAAAATCTCAAAATGAAATTACGGATATGATCGACAGCATTAGTACACAAACAACTTTGTTTAATGAATCGGAAAAGAAACCTTATAAGATACAATTTTCAATAGGTTACAGTATATACGACAGCAAGAATGATACAGTAGATAGCTTTTTGAAGAAGATCGATTCTTCTATGTATGAAGACAAGAATAGAAAACTCTGTGAAGGAGTACTTGCTGACAGAAGACGGAAAATAGTTAATATAGAAGACATAAATAATTAAGGTATCTAGCAAATTTTTTAGATTAATACCAGTTTGTCGTGCCGGAAGTCGTTTCCCTATGAGTGTCAAACAAACGCTCATTCATCTGTATATTGGACAATTCCGTTCGGACAGGATGAAGTACATGCCAAGTTGAAATCTAGCCGAGGAAGTTCTTTCTTGGCACGATAATTATTCGCAATCCTGTACCTGCTTGGTATGTTAAGGGTTATTGAAAACATCTAGGAAAGATGAAAAAGACAGATACCATCGTTAATCTACAATGACCAAACATCAAACCATTACCCACCCACTCCGACCTCTTTTTCAGACCGATTCTAAAATTTTGATCCTGGGTTCCTTTCCATCGGTCAAAACGAGAGAATACGGCTTTTTTTACGGGCATCCCCAAAATCGTTTCTGGCCTTTGCTTGAGCGGATTTTCGGTGTGAAATTGAGTACGGATATTGAAGAAAGAAGAGCCTTTCTTTTACAGCACCATCTTGCCGTCTACGATGTCATCTATCAGTGCGATATCGTCGGATCCAGCGATGCCAGTATTCAAAATGTTGTTCCCTCAGATTTGAGTCCTATCTTCAAAGAGGCAGACATAAAGCATGTTTTCTGTAACGGCGGGACGGCTTACCGCTACTATCAAAAATATCAGGAGCGTAAAACGGGATTCAAAGCCACTCAACTGCCCTCCACCAGTCCTGCCAATGCAAGATATTCTATAGATGATTTGTATCATCAATGGAGGATAATACGAGAGTATATGTGAGAAGGTTGTAGAGAGCATTTTATTCACGACTCCGCCAAAGGTTCCGGTGAATCCGGTCACATGAAACGAAGCAACTCTGTGTCCTAGGGCATTGAAAAAACGCGAATAACAGATAAAACAGCCGAATTCAGTCGATCTGTAAAGTTATTTTGAAAATTTGTTGACACGGGCGAATCATCCTGATAAGATAGTCACCGTGTCGCGCCGATTTTGGTCGCGCGCAATAGTTGGAGGAAGAGATTAACGATGAAAACGTATATGCCGAAAGCAAGCGAGGTGGATCGCCGCTGGTATCTCGTTGACGCCGAAGGGAAAGTTCTCGGGCGTTTGGCGACGGAGATCGCGAACATCTTGCGCGGAAAGAATAAGCCGGAATACACCCCGCATATGGACATGGGCGACTTTGTCGTCGTCGTGAATGCCGATAAGCTGGTCGTCACCGGTAAGAAAGAGCAGCAGAAACTGTATCGACGCCATACAGGTTATCCGAGCGGTTTGCGCGAGGTTCCTTACGAACGCATGATGGCGACACATCCTGAACGCGTCTTGGAGAAGGCTGTTCGCGGCATGCTGCCGAAGAATTCACTCGGGCGTGCGATGTTCCGCAAACTTAAAGTTTATGCCGGACCGAACCACAAACACGAGGCGCAAAAGCCGGAAAAGATCGAGCTATAGTGACGGGGGAGAAGAAATATGGCTAATCAGCAAGGATATTTTTATGGAACGGGACGCAGGAAGGAAGCCGTGGCGAGAGTCAGGCTGTATCCCGGTTCCGGTAGGATTACAGTTAACAAGAAACCGTTCGATGAGTATTTCCCTTTGGAGACTCTTCGCATGATCGTGCGCCAGCCCATCGTTGCCGCAAACGTTTCTGACCGCTACGACATCGTCGTCAACGTGCGCGGCGGAGGTATCGCCGGTCAGGCGGGCGCCATTCGCCACGGGATCGCTCGCGCCCTCGTCGACGCGGATAGCGAACAGTACAAGAAAACGATGAGAAAGCACGGATTCCTGACGAGAGACGCGCGCATCAAAGAGCGCAAAAAGCCGGGACTCAAAAAAGCGAGAAAAGCTTCTCAATTCTCCAAGCGTTAATGTGACGGGACAAATCTTTTCACGTATTCGCGAAAGTGGCAGATTTGACTCTGCCACTTTTCAGCTGTGGAAGACCGTGATGTAAAATTACTGATGAAAGCGGTGGCGCGTTGTTGGTTTTTTCTGTCATGACACAATCCCCGGATGAGACACGAGAGCTCGGTAAGCTGTTCGCGTCTGTTTTACGCGCGCGCGATGTCGTGTTGATGACCGGGAGCCTCGGTGCCGGCAAGACTTGTTTCGTTGGCGGTGTCGCAGAGGCGTTACGTGTCAAGGGACACGTAACGAGCCCGACGTTCACTCTGCTTCATGTCCATGAACCAGCCGAAGAGAACCGGTTGCCGCTCAATCACTTCGATGTATACCGCTTGGATGGGGCGGACGATTTTATTCGCCACGGATTTGATGAAATCTCCTATCAGGATGGCATTACGCTCATCGAATGGGGTGATCGCGTACGCGAGGCACTTCCCGACGATGTGATTGAGCTTGCCATCACGTTCGGTGATGACGATGATGAGCGAGTCCTACGATTTCTTTTTCCGAAGGGGAGAGAGAACGACGGTGAAAAGTTTCGCCGACTTCTGAACGGTATAGAAAGGCGGAAACGATGATTACGCTTGGTATCGATACAACGGGAAAGACCCTAGCCGTCGCCGTTCTAAGGGATAATGCTCCTGTTGCGGAATTGTTACTGTCGACGGGGTACAGGCATGGCGTGACGCTTCAGCCTTCCATTGAATATGTGCTCGGACAAGCCGATCTCAACGTGAAAGATATCGATCTCTTCGCGCTGACGACGGGACCCGGCTCCTTTACCGGGATTCGCATCGGACTTGCTTCAGTGAAAGCGATGGCATACGCGGTCGGTGCAAAAGCCGTCGGTGTCTCATCGTTGCATGCCTTGGCACGCTCGACCGTTTGCGACGAACGTCCCGTCTTCGCGATGTTCGACGCGCGCGGCGGTCGAGTCTTTGGCGGATTATTCCGCGGGAACGAACAAACGCTTGGGGGAGAACCTCAGCCGATCGCCCTTTGGGTTGAAGCAATTATGGGGAAGATTGCCCCCGGCGAGATCGTGACCATGACGGGTGACGGCATCGATGTGTTTCAAGATGTGTTAGAACGTGACGGTCTCATCCTCCCGTTCGATGTCGTGTTTGTGCCTCTACACCAACGAGTGGTACGCGCTTCTGTCGTTGCGCAGATAGCGATCGAGTTGCTTGAAGACAATAAGACGGAAACCGATCCATTTCTGCTCGATGCGCACTATGGTCTTCTTTCCTCTGCGGAACGCTCAGGAATTAGCGAGAAAACATGACGACTTCCTCCCCATTCATGTACGCTTTCACCGGGATAACAGAATGAAAAAAGATGATTCAATGACGGAGAGGGAAGAGAGGCGCGATACCGATCATTACATCGCGCAAGACGGGTCATTCTGGGGCGTAAGAGAAGCTGTGCCTGCTGATCTTAATGATCTTGTAACGCTCGACGATATCACAAAGCCCGTTCCGTGGGGCAGAGACGCCATCGCAGGGTTCATCGGATGTGTGCCCGGAGTGTTCGTCCTTTATCCATCGAACCGTGCGGGGATGACGCTTGGCGGACCGGTCGGTTTTGTCATCGCTCGGTGGCTTGGTGACGAGTGCGAGATCATGTCAATCGGCGTTCACCCTCAATACCGCCGCCGAGGATTGGGGCGGATGTTGATGGAGACCGTGAGGCGAACGACCTTGGCGCATGGAAAGACGTCTTGGATTCTTGAGGTTCGCGAATACAATACGCCCGCCCTTTCTCTATATAAAAGTATAGGTTTTCTCGAGGTCGGTAAAAGGCGAGATTACTACATAGACACAGGCGAAGCGGCGATCTTGATGCGAGGTGATACGACCAACGGAGATCCGCAATAGCGGAGTGTTTTACATCTGCGTTTTACAAGTTTCGTCATTATTTTTTACTTTCATCAATCAAAATCGCGGTCAGCTTGGCAAAATGACTGATTTCATGGTTGGAACGACAAGAAATTAGGCGAAAATATGGTATTAAGCTGTTCAATCTCTGATTGACATCCTATTGGCGACATTTCTATACTGAATTTCACAATCACATTCCTGCCTGTCGGGATGTCCGGAACGGAGGAACGCCATGTCAAAAAAAGGTGTCATCTTTCATTGTAAAGAGGAGACATTAATGAAGGCGATCGCGATGATTATCCAAATATCGTCTCATTTTGATTCAAGCATTTTTATTGAAAAAGATGGTCGTCGCGCAAACGCGAAGAGCCTGCTCGGCGTTCTATCTCTGGGAATCGAACAGGGTGATTATCTCACCATATCCGCTGAAGGCGATGATCAGGAAGAAGCACTTGAGAGGCTCTCCCTGTACGTCATGGCTGACGGATAAAGAATGGCGGTGACGTATACGCCGTCAAGAGGGGGTCATCTTTCAGATGACGACACTTCCAACGAACAATAACACATTTGACGCACAACTCGAGTTGGTGCCAGATGAACCCGGTGTCTACCTCATGCGTGACAAATCGGGTTCTGTTTTATATGTAGGAAAAGCGAACTCGTTAAGGCAACGTCTCGCCACTTATTTCGCTCCGAATCCCGACGTCGACGAGCGTATCGCTTCTATGATTTCCCGCATTGCCTCATACGACACCATTATCTGTGACAATGAGCTTGAGGCGTTCATCTTGGAAGCGAATCTGATCAAAAAACACCGTCCTCGTTACAACATTCTCATGCGTGACGACAAGGAATATCCCTACATTCATATCACGTTGCAAGAAGAATTTCCGCGCGTGATGAGAGCGTTTCGCGTCGGAGACGATATCGAGGAGGGAGCGCGCTACTTCGGTCCGTGGTTGAGCGGTGATATTAATCGCGCGCTACAGGTGTTGGGATCTATCTTTCCTCTCCGTCATTGCAAGCTCGATCTGCCCCGCGAAATGGGAAAGAAACGACCGTGTCTCAATGCTCATATCGGGCGCTGTCTCGCACCCTGTGCCGGAAAGATTTCAAAAGAAGATTATCGGCAGATGGTTGATGAAGTCTGTCTCTTCCTCGAAGGGCGGACGGACGATTTGATCCGAAGATTGCACCGCGACATGTTGGCGGCATCCGACAGGCTCGATTATGAAGAGGCGGCTGTTCTACGCGGGAAATGGCAGGCACTTACCCGTTTGCGTGAGCAGCAGCGCGTCGTCGATGTTTCAGGCGGTGATCGCGATGTCTTGGCGCTTTACCGCAACGGTTACGAAGTCGCCATTGCGAAACTTGAGGTCAGAGACGGGCGCGTGACGGGATGTGTCCATACGTTTGCTGAGGATCGCGGCGGTGCGGACGGTACGTACCTTTCGACATTTCTGCGGGAGCATTATCGTTCCGCATCCCAGGTACCGCCCGAGATTCTCGTGTCGGCTCTACCGGACGAGTTGGAGTTGGTGACTCGTTTCTTACGTGAAAAACGAGGTCGTGCCGTTACAATTCGCCGCCCGCAGCGCGGGGCGAAGAAAGCTCTACTTGAGCTGGCGATGACGAATGCCGACCGGGCGCTGGTGAGACGTGCATTATCGCGAGGTTCCGACCCGCAAATGCTTGAGCGTACACTGACGCTGCTCGGTCGACTTGTCGGGATTGAACAATTTCCTTTCCGTATTGAGGCATACGATGTTTCGCATCACGGGAAAGGCGCGCGGTCGGGGTCGATGGTCGTCTTCCGACAAGGCAAACCGGAGAGAGCCTCTTATAGGCATTTTGCGATTAAAGGATTTGAGGGTATCGATGACTATAAAGCGATCGCCGAAATCATCGATCGGCGCCTTGCCCGATTAGATGAGGAGTCTTTCGGGAATCGACCCGATCTCATCCTTGTCGATGGCGGAGTCGGTCATGTTGCTGCGGCGCTCCCGCTTGCAGAGCGGCATGGACTTTCGGTTGCCGGCATGGTGAAAGATGACCGCCATCGCACACGCGGACTCGTCTTGCCTTCCGGCGAAGTTGTGGAGTTGGCGACGGCGGGCTCACTCCGTGAATTTTTCGCTCAAGACGAGCGAGGAGATGAAGAGGGCGACCTGCTGCACGAGTCGGAGGACATTCGTGCGAAAAGACTCGGTTTACTCCATTTATTGACATCGATTCAGGACGAGGCACATCGTTTTGCGTTGCGCCATAATCGGAAAGTTCGCAAGAAGCAGGCGATGCGATATACGCTCGAAGCTATACCGGGCGTCGGTCCCGCCCGGAGGAAAAGGTTGCTGGAGCATTTCGGTACAAGCAAGAAAATAAGCGAAGCTAGTCTCGATGAGTTAAAAAGCGTCACGGGTATACCGTATACAGTGGCGGAAGCGGTGTACAATCATTTTCAAGAGCGAACACAAAGATAGACGAAACGAACGGAAAACAAGACATGAAGCTATTTGCCATATCCGATCTCCATTTCGCTTTATCCGTCGACAAGCCAATGGACGTTTTCGGGAGCCGTTGGACAGATCATGTCGAGCGCATCGTCTCGCACTGGCAACGTGACATCTCGGACGAGGACACCGTACTCATCGGCGGTGATGTCTCGTGGGGCAACTCGCTCGAGGAGGCAGAATCCGATTTAGGCTTGCTGAATACATTGCCGGGAGAGAAAATTCTTTTGCGCGGCAATCACGATTACTGGTGGACAACAGTGAGAAAAATGGAGCAATTCTGTCGCGAGAAGGGCTTTCATTCGTTACGCTTTTTGCGGAACAATGCGCTCTCTGTTGCAGGTTTTCATGTGTGCGGTGCGCGGGGATGGGTCTTGCCTCAGGATAAGGACTTTTCGAATGAAGACGAAAAGATTTTGAATCGCGAGAACATCCGGTTGGAGCTTTCGTTGACAGAGCTCAGGCGACTGAGAAAGAATGAAGGGTACGAGCGCCCGAGCGTCGCTTTGATGCATTATCCGCCCATTTCAGAGACGGGCGATGCGTCGATTCTGAGTGTGCAGTTGGAAGAAGCGGGGGTCGATGTATGTGTGTTCGGTCATATTCATCACGCCGTCCCGTTTTATCTCGCTGGACCGAAGATACATGGTGTTAAATATCTGATTGCCTCGTCGGATCAGCTGGACTTTCGTCCGCTATTGATCGGAGAAGACGGCGTGTTTGATCAGTTCGAATGAATGCGCCGACTGCAATGGAGCAGTCGACGCTGTAATAGTAGTGGGAGTGACTATGCCGAAAAGTATGACAGGGTTTGGCAGAGCCGTTGCGACTGCCGAGAACAGGGCATTCCGGGCGGAATGTCGTTCTGTTAATCATCGCTATCTCGAATTGTCGATACGGATGCCGTCAGCATTCAATGCGTTCGAACCGATGATACGTGCAAAAGCACAGGATTATTTGTCACGCGGACGCGTGGAGATTAAAGTAATAGATGAAACGGGTGGAGCGCTTTGCGCTCGAATCAACGTCGATCGGGCGCTTGCCCAATCGTACCTTGACGCCTTGATTGAGCTTGAGCTCATAGCCGGCACCTCATCGCCGGATCGCATCGGATGGTTGTCCCGTTGTGACGGCGTTCTTTGTGCCGCCCAGGAGGACGAAGATGATGAGCTTGTCGCCGAACTGATCATCGAGGCAGTCGAAGGCGCTCTTCAAAATCTCAACGAAGCACGTGAGGAGGAGGGGACCTTTATCGCAAAGGATCTTCTGGAAAAGGTCGAGGAGTTCAAGGAATACATTGTTCTTGTAGAGGAGCGCGCATCCGAGATCCCGTCCATTTACCGCGAGAAGCTCTTGACAAGGGCTGAGGAGTTATTTGAGGAGAAAAGACCTGAGTGGTATGACGATCAACGCCTTTTTGCGGAAACGGCGCTCTACGCCGATCGCGCCTCGATTGATGAAGAGGTAACGCGCCTCGCCGCACACATCAGCGCCTTGGAAGAGGGGCTCCAATCATCGGAGCCTGTCGGTCGAAGACTCGATTTTCTCATTCAGGAGATATTTAGAGAGATCAATACGATCGGATCGAAGGCGGGCGATCTCGTGTTGACACAGACGGTTGTCGAGATGAAGACTCTGATCGAAAAAATCCGCGAACAAGTTCAGAATTTAGAGTGAGGTGTGAGATGTCTTATGAGATGATACCGGTCGGACACGGAAATTTCGTTGCACGAGCGCGATTAATCGCCGTTGTGACATCGGATTCCGCTCCGGCGAGGAGGCTGATACAGGACGCACGAGATCGCTTTTCGTTAATCGATGCGACGGGTGGGCGAAAAACTCAGTCCGTACTGGTGATGGACAGTGACCATGTCGTTATTTCCGCTATTAGACCTGAATCGCTTCAACTCGAACTGAAGAAGGAGAGTGAAAGTGATGAAGAATAACCAAGAAACTGGAAAAAACAGAGGACTGCTCGTCGTGCTGAGCGGACCGTCCGGTGTCGGCAAAAACTCCATGATCAGAGCGCTCATCGAAGATGATCCGAGTCTTTTTCACTCGATATCCGTGACGACACGTGAACCTCGCAAGGGTGAGATCGACGGCGTCGCCTACCACTTCGTCTCCAAAGACAAATTCCGGGCATTAATCGATGCCGGAGACATGCTGGAGTACGATCTCTATTGTGATGAGTATTACGGTACACTTCAATCGCTTATCACCGAAAAGACGGACAAAGGAATCGACGTCCTGCTCGATCTGACGGTAAAAGGAGCTCTTGAACTCAAAAAAAACGACCCCAATGCCGTTCTGATTTTCTTGATGGCTCCATCGTTGAATGCATTGCGTGAACGCCTGCTTGAGCGCGGGACGGAATCGCGCGAGCGAATTGAACAGCGCTTAACAACTGCTGAGCGCGAAATGGGCTGTATTGACTTATTTGACTATCTCGTCATCAACGATGAGGTTGAAGATGCCGTTGAAGACATTAAAGCGATCATGAGCGCTGAAAAAAGGCTCGTGACAAGGTCTTTTGTTGACGAGAGCGAGGCGGACGGAGTATAATTTTCTAGGTTTTGTTTTTTAATAATGTTTATATAAAAACAGGTGAACGGATAGGAGTATTCAATGTTGACATATCCTTCAATTGAATCGTTATTACCGAGGGCTGAGAACCGATATGTGCTCGCGATGCTGACCGCTAGGAGAGCGCGACAGCTGACTGCGGGTGCAAGACCGACAGTTGATTCGGGAACGCCGAACCATGTGTCGCTTGCGAGTGAAGAGATTGCGGCGGGAACGGTAGTCTACCGGTATGGTAAGTGGGATGTCGTTGTGCCCGAGCATCCGTTGATTATCGCGGCGAGAGAAGCTGCCGAGCGCGAAGCGCGTGCAAAGGAAGAGGAAGAACGTCTCGAAGAACAGAGTCGCATCATGCGCCAAACTGATCGTTTCTCCGACGATGAAGTCTTCAGTCAGGCAGGCATTACTGCGGAAGACGCCTCTTTGATCGCTGAGCGGTTGATCGCTCAGCTTGAGGCGGAAGAGCGCAAGGCTGCTGAGGAGGAAGCGTTGGAAAGTCAGGAACTTGAAGAAGACGAGACTTTTCAAGATATCGACGCTGAAATTGCTGATGATTCGGATTATGCCGAAGAATAATCGTATCGATAGACGGATCATTGCGGTCGATTGAAATCCGAGAAAGGAACTTCATGTCAAAAAAGCAACACGCCCTTGCGGATATTGTCGCACTGTGCAATAACAGAGGCTTCATTTACCAAGGATCTGAAATATATGGCGGTCTTGCTAATTCGTGGGATTACGGACCGTACGGCACAACACTGAAGAATCGTCTGAAAGCGGCGTGGTGGCGTCGCTTCATCGAGACGTGCCCTCTCAATGTCGGGATCGATGCTGCGATCCTGATGAACCCGCAAGTATGGGTCGCGTCGGGACACGTTGCAGGGTTCTCCGATCCGATGATCGATTGCAGACAGTGCCGTGCTCGTGCGCGCGCCGATCAACTGATTGACCAGTGGAATGTCTCACAAGGCATCGAGCTCAATGTAGACGGATGGGAGAATGAAGCGCTTCACGAGTACATCCATGAGAATAGAATTCCATGTCCTCAATGCGGAGCGTATGACTTCACTGACGTGCGCAAATTCAATCTAATGTTCAAGACGTACCAAGGCGTTACGGAAGACAGTCTCTCTGAAATCTATTTGCGTCCCGAGACGGCGCAGGGCATTTTTGTCAACTATCGCAATGTTCAACGTACATCGCGTAAGAAAATCCCCTTTGGCATCGGACAGATCGGCAAAGCTTTCCGCAACGAAATTACGCCTGGGAACTTTATCTTCAGAACGCGTGAATTTGAACAGATGGAGCTTGAGTTTTTCTGTGAGCCCGGAACTGATCTCGAATGGTTCGAATATTGGTGCGAATTTTGCGTCAAATGGCTGAACGACCTTGGATTGCCGGAGGATAAGCTCCGTATGCGCGCCCACAGCCAGGAGGAACTCTCTTTCTATTCGCTCGCGACAACTGATATCGAGTATCTGTATCCTTTTGGTTGGGGCGAATTATGGGGGATTGCCGACAGAACCGATTATGATCTGAAACAACATATAGAGCATGCGAAAGAAGATTTAAGCTATTTTGATCCTGAAAAAGGAGAAAAATACATCCCGTATGTCGTCGAACCATCACTCGGCGTTGACCGTCTCTTGCTCGCCATGCTCTGCGAAGCGTATGAGGAAGAAGATCTTCCGGACGGAGAGAAGCGGACGGTTCTGCGGTTCGCGCCTTTCCTCGCGCCGGTGCAAGTCGCCGTGTTGCCGCTTTCCAATAAACTTCGCGAAGAGGCGGAGAAAGTGTATCTCGAACTCGTCAAGCATTACGTTTGCGAATTCGACGACCGCCAATCGATCGGAAGGCGTTATCGTAGACAGGATGAAATCGGAACACCGTACTGCGTGACATTCGATTTCGATTCGCTTGAAGATCGCGCCGTGACGATCCGTGAACGCGATTCAATGGAGCAAGTGCGCATTCCCATCGAACAGCTCGCAAGTTATTTTAACGGCAAGTTCGACCTGCCGTAAAAGATAAATGAATGGAACATGTCACCGATTTTATTCACATCGGTGCTTTCTAAAAGTCTAATACCGAAAAATGGAGGAATTAAGATGACGAAATACGTCTATATGTTTTCTGAAGGAAACGCGTCGATGCGTAACTTGTTGGGCGGCAAAGGCGCAAATCTCGCCGAGATGGTGGGGATGGGATTGCCGGTTCCCAACGGTTTTACGGTCACGACTGAAGCTTGTAATCGCTACTACGGCGACGAGCAGATGATTGCGCCTGAAATCGAAGCGGAGATTTTTGAATCGCTCGTAAAGCTTGAAAATGCGACGGGAAAAGAATTCGGAAATCCCGATAAACCGTTGCTTCTGTCCGTCCGTTCAGGTGCTCGCGCCTCAATGCCCGGCATGATGGACACTGTTCTCAACTTGGGTCTAAACGACGTTGTGGCGGACGGATTGACGAAGTTGACCGACAATCGCCGTTTCGTTCTCGACAGCTATCGTCGTTTTATCATGATGTTCGCTGATGTCGTGCTTGGTATTTCACGTTCGCACTTTGAAGATGCGTTCGATCGTATCAAAGCCGAGGCGGGCGTGACACAGGATCTCGACTTGTCCGTCGCCGACTTGGAGAAGGTTTTAGTAGAGTTTAAAGCGATTTTTGAACGTGAGCAGGGCGAGCCGTTTCCGCAAGATGTGAAAAAGCAGCTCATTCTTGCTGTTGAGGCCGTGTTCCGTTCATGGAACACGGAGCGCGCCGTCTACTATCGCCAGATGCACAATATCCCCTCACACTGGGGAACGGCCGTTAACGTCCAAGAGATGGTCTACGGCAACATGGGCGAGACATCGGGTACGGGTGTCGCCTTTACGCGAAACCCCTCTACAGGTGAGAATGAGCTCTATGGCGAATACCTCATGAACGCACAGGGGGAAGACGTTGTGGCAGGCGTCCGCACGCCGCTGACGATCGATCACCTGGAAGAGCAGATGCCGGAGGTCTTTAAGCAATTTGTCGACATCGCAGAGCAACTTGAAAAGCACTACGGCGACATGCAAGATCTCGAATTTACGATCGAGAATGGCAAGCTCTTCATTCTCCAGACGAGGAGCGGTAAGCGCACGGCGACAGCCGCGCTTCAAATAGCTGTTGACATGGTGACCGAGGGAATGATCTCGCGCGAAGAAGCATTGCTCAGCATCGATCCGAAGCAACTCGACGCTCTCTTGCATCCCGCATTCGATCCCGATGCGCTCGCCAAAGGCAAGCGCATCGCGAAGGGTTTGCCGGCTTCTCCCGGAGCCGCTTACGGGCAGCTCGCTTTTACTGCGGAGCAGGCTGCCAAGGCGAAAGAAGAGAAACGCCGTGTGATTCTCGTCCGTGAGGAGACGTCTCCGGAGGACATTCAGGGCATGAACGCCGCTGAGGGTATCTTGACTTCGAGAGGCGGCATGACGTCTCACGCGGCTGTTGTGGCGCGCGGCATGGGTAAGTGTTGCGTTGCCGGATGTTCCGAGGCCATCATCAACGAGAGACTGCAGACACTGACGATCGGCGATACGGTCTATGGTCCTGAGTCATTTATCTCACTCGATGGCTCGACGGGTATCGTTTACGAGGGGCAGATTGAGACGCGCGATGCTGAAGTATCGGGCAACTTCCAAGTGATTATGGAGTGGGCGGACGAAATCAGCGACATGAAAGTTCGCACAAACGCCGACACGCCGCACGACGCGCAAGTCGCTCGTGACCTAGGCGCCGTGGGTATCGGGCTGACGAGAACGGAGCACATGTTCTTCGAAGCCGACCGCGTTTTCTTGTTCCGTCAAATGATCGTCGCTCGAAACGAAGAAGCGAGAAGAGAAGCATTGGCGAAAATTCTTCCGATGCAACAGAACGATTTCTACGGTCTGTTCCGCGTGATGGACGGCTTGCCGGTCATCATCCGCCTGCTTGACCCGCCGCTGCATGAGTTCTTGCCGACGACAGAAAAGGAGATCAAGGAGCTCGCCGAGGAGCTCGGCATTACATACGAGCGTCTCAACGACATCGTGACGGAGTTGAGCGAGATCAATCCGATGCTCGGTCATCGCGGATGTCGACTCGCTGTCAGCTATCCCGAAATTGCCGAGATGCAGACAGAAGCGATTATCAAAGCCGCCTTGCAGGCCACGGCAGATGGGTATGTCGTGATACCGGAGATCATGGTGCCGTTGATCAGCGAAGTCAAGGAGCTTGAGTTCCTGAATCGCGTGATCAGGGATACGGCAGACCGTCTCATCGCCGAGTCGGGACAGTCACTCAAGTATTTGGTCGGAACGATGATCGAGATCCCGCGTGCGTGTCTCTTGGCGGACGATGTCGCCATGGAAGCTGATTTCTTCAGTTTCGGTACGAACGACTTGACACAGATGACGTATGGATTGTCACGCGATGACGCCGGCAAGATCCTTGAGGCGTACTATCAGAAAGGCATCTTTGATGCCGATCCGACTGCACACCTCGACCGTCTCGGAGTCGGTAAGCTGATGAGAATCGCTGTCGATCTCGGTCGCAAGGCGAAACCCGAGCTCGAACTCGGTATCTGCGGAGAACACGGAGGCGATCCGTATTCCGTTGAATTCTGTCAGATCCTCGGGCTGGATTACGTCTCTTGTTCGCCATTCCGTGTTCCGATCGCGCGTCTCTCCGCCGCTCAGTCAGCGCTTCGCTACCCGCGCGAAAGCTAATCGACATTCGTTTATCGTGGTGGTCGTGAGAAGTCGCAAATGCTGACTTCTCACGACCGCCTTTTTTATTCACACCAGCATAAACTCTTGATCGAGTGGAGGACAGGATGGAGAAAGAACATGCAAAGGAAAAGAGAGGGCGTATTCCGGAGATTGATTTTCTTCGCGGCTTCGCTTTGCTTTTGATGATTTGGCACCATACCATGTACGACATCCGCTATATCTTCCATATCGATGCCTTTGCGTTTCAGGACTCCTATTGGTTTTATCGGATTGGTCGCCCTATCGTTCTCGCGCTGTTTCTTCTCGTTTCCGGGATCAGTACGAGATTTTCAGGGAATAATTTGAAACGCGGTCTCAGGATGTTTCTCTTCGCAGTGATTGCGACAGTTCTGACTGCTATTGTCGAAGTGATCACCGGTTGGTTGGGCGTAATTTTCTTCAATGTGTTCCATGTCATCGCTCTTTCGACACTTTGTTACGTTCTCATCGAGCACCTTTTTATCGGTAGGCATCGCGCATCACCTGACAATACCCCGGATGTAGAGTTGAGCGAACGACTGGAGCGCAAACCGGATCGCTCAGTTATGAACGGTATCTTGGATGTAGAGTTGAGCGAACGACTGGAGCACAAACCGGGTCGCCCAGTTATGAACGGTATCTTGGATGTGGAGTTGAGCGAACGACTGGAGCGCAAACCGGGTCGCCCAGTTATGAATGGTATCTTGGATGTGGAGTTGAGCGAACGACTGGAGCGCAAACCGGGTCGCCCAGTTATGAATGGTATCTTGGATGTGGAGAGACAAAAGGCGAAAATGATCGGTTTTTTGATTGGATTCGGCGCATTTGCTGTCGCCATCGGCTATGTCATCGCTCCGATTCTGCCAAATGTGACGCGAAACCCTTTATTCGTCATCCTCGGTTCGCCGGTCGCGGGTGTTCAGACGCTCGACCAGTTGCCGCTCTTCCCGTATCTCGGTTATTACCTCCTCGGCTGCGCCATCGGTCAAACGCTCTATGCATCGGGCGAACCGTTTTGGAAGGGCGAGAGAGGGTTGCTCCATACCTTTGGTCGTCCCATCCGTTTTATGGGTAGACATGCTTTATTCGTCTATCTGTTTCACCAACCGGTTTTGCTCTCGTTCCTGTGGCTTCTGTCACAGATCGGATTGTTTTAGATAAATGTGGACGATAGGACCAGTGCAGCCCGCCTGAAGCTCCTGTCACAGATTGGATTGTTTAGATAAATGTGGACGATAGGATTGGTGCAGTCCACCTGAAGCTCCTGTTACAGATTGGATTGTTTAGATAAATGTGGACGATAGGATCGGTGCAGCTCGCCTGAAGCTCCTGTCAAAGATTGGATTGTGTTTTAGATGGAACGTTTTCGCTTTCTTTTGGAGATGATCCTGTGACGCTCACGATTGAAGCGATCGGCTACGACGGGGCGACTGCGCTCGCCGAGATGGCGAGTCTCTTTTTCGATCGCCCGCGGCAAAGAACTGACGGTCGCATACAAATCCCTTATGGAGAGAATGTCAGAATCGAATCACTCATAAGCGATGGAGCGTCCACAGACCTCGTTGTCGCCACGACGAAATTCATGGAAGACGCACACGACAAAACGCGATGGGTCGCGCGTGATTCGATTGCTCTAGACATTCCGGGAGACGAATGGAGACGGGAGGCAAAACGTCAGCTCTACGTCATTTTATCGCGTGAGACGGGGATATGGTTTCCGTGGGGAGCGCTTATGGGCGTTCGTCCGACACAGATCGCTTGTCAGGAAATTGAGCGAGCGACTCGGAGTGAGCAAGGTCTTCGAAGTGAATGGTACGGGAAAGTGTTCGACCGTATGACTCACTACTGGAAACTATCCGAACAAAAAACGAAGCTCGTGATCGAAACTGCGCTCGCTGAACAGCGAATCTTGACGTCGTTGGCGTACCCGAAAATAAACGGCGCAGTAGCGAACAGATGTGACAATCTTCTCTTTCATGAGACGGACGCCGTCTATCCTTATGTCGTCTATGTCGGTTTGCCGTTCTGCCCGAGCCGCTGTGCATACTGCAGTTTTATTGCCCGCGATGCCGGACGGCATATTGAGCTGTTGGAGCCTTATGTGAATGCCGTCATTAAAGAAGCAAAGATGACATTTTCTCGAGGATTCAAGGGTGAAGTCGCGGCTGTATACTTTGGCGGAGGTACACCTACAAGTTTGCCGGCTCCATTATTCGAGCGCTATCTCGACAGCGTTTTAAAGTTAATCCCGTTGATGCCCGGTGCAGAACTGACGATGGAGGCGGGGAGACCCGACACAATTGACGAAGAAAAGCTTGCGATTATACGCGACAAGAAGTTCGATCGTCTCTGCATCAATCCGCAGACGATGCGTGACGAGACGCTCCGCGTGATCGGTCGCGACCATACGGTTGAAGAGACGCTTAGAGCATATGAGTTGGCGCGTAACATGGGGTTTCGTGATATCAACATGGACATTATTGCCGGTTTGCCTGGAGAGGGCGCATCGGAATTGCTTGAGTCGATCATTCAGATCGCAGAGCTTGCCCCCGAGAGCATAACGCTCCACACGCTGGCGGTGAAACGCGGTTCTGCCTTAATTGAGGATGAAGTGCCGCACGTTCTTTTTCATCCCGACGAGGTGTTGATCGACGCAGTCGAGCAATCACACGATTGTCTGCGTACGCACGGCTATGCACCCTATTATCTCTATCGACAGCGTAACTGCCGGTCGGGCTTGGAGAATACGGGGTTTGCGAAAATAGGTCATGCCTCTATTTATAATGTCGCCATGATGAGCGATGCCGTCCCCGTGCTCGGATTCGGCAGCGGCTCGACGTCGAAGGCGATACGAGATCGTCAGGCGTCGCGGGTGCACAATCCCAAAGATATATCGGTTTATATCAGTCGCGTTGAAGAACAGGTTGAAAAGAAACGGGCACTTTTTAGTATTGTCAAATAATGTTCGAACTTTGGACTCCTGTAGGTAAGTCGTAGTTGTTATTTCAGTAAAGGGGGTACCCCCTTCACTGAAGAGTCGGTTTATTCCATGCTGCTGTGCAGCGAGTTGCGAACATCAGTCTACGTGGTCCACTTTTTAGTCTTTAATCTTTTGCAGTTAGCGTTGGGTGACCATAAAAAGATCTTTTACAATTCAACGATCTCGATCTCTTTTGCGTCGTGGTTATTATTCTCTACGAATGTTAACGTCACGATATCGGGTCGCGCGAAAAAACGTGCGTGAATATGAACCGTCCCGAGCCCAGCACTTACGATCAACGTGAACCGGTCGCCGATCCTATAAAACCCTTTCCAGTGTTTTTTTCCCATGGGCGGGCGAATGAGCGGAATGCCGAAAAAGGTTACCTGTCCGTGGTGTGAGTGTCCCGAAAGAATCAGACCGGGAGTCGGTGCTGAGATTCTCTCCGTAAACCAGTCAGATTCATGCACGAGATAGAGCGAAAAGCGCAAAGGATCGGTGAGTCCGAGAGCTTTGGAAGCTTTTCTCCGCACACTCGAGAATGCTTCACTGTCAATCATTGGGTCACAGTGCAACGCATTAGCGAACCCCCAGACAGGGAGACCGCAGAGTTCAATGCCCTCGTTCTCCAGTACGGTAAAGCCCGTTTCGCGCAATAGCGGAACACTCCATGCGCGGTTACGCGGCGCTTCGACATCATGATTCCCGAGAATGGCCCATTTCCCCAAGGGAGCGTCAAGTGAAGCGAGCGCGCGGAGAACCATCTCTCGAAAATCCGGATCGCTGAGCGGCGTTCTCTCTTCCACTAAATCGCCTCCAAAGATGATGGCGTCCGGTTTCTCTCGCATCACGGCGCGCATTCTTTGTAAAAGCATTTTTTCTGTAGTAGAGGCGCAGGTGTGTAAATCGGAGAAAAAGACGATCCTTTTGCCTTCACAGGGGATACGTGACCAGGACGACGGGAAGCGCACTTCAACCTTGCGCCGCTTAACCCAAAATGGCTCCACGAAAAACCCATAAAGGAGACAAAGCGTTCCGCCCGCAAGAACAGCAAAGAGAATGATCAGCGCGATATCCATGGATAAAGATTAACACAGGTGATTCGATACCGTCCGGAATCTGAGGTTGAAAGAATGGCACTGACGCCCGTTTGTAACAACAACTCCTGCACTGTTCGTAAAGAGAAAAGGTCGCCACACAACATTGCGTGAGGCGACCTCCTCTCAAGATTCATCGGCATTGTGTAAGCGACCGATGGAGTTTGATTAAGTTACTTGCTCTTAACCAAGTTCCCGATATCCGAAGACTATTATCCGAGGAAGACGATCTTCGCGATGAAGATGAGTGCGAGAACGTACATCAACGGGCTGATCTTCTTGAACTTACCAGTGAGCATATTGATGAGCACGTAGAAGATGATGCCCCACATGATGCCCGCAGAGATGCTGTAGAAGAACGGCATCGCAAGGAGCGTGATGTAGGCGGGGATCGCCTCTGTCAAGTCGTCAAAGTCGACTTTCAGGATCGCGGACATCATCAGGAATCCGACGTAGATCAAAGCTGCCGCTGTCGCGAAGGCCGGGATGGCGATGAAGATCGGCGACAAGACGATCGCAATGATAAAGAGAATTCCTACAGTCAGAGCCGTGAGCCCTGTCCTGCCGCCTTCAGCGACACCGGCTGAGCTTTCGACGAACGTCGTGACGGTTGAAGTTCCCAAGACGGCACCGACCGTTGTTCCGACGGCGTCGGCAAGGAGAGCACCCTTAATCTTGGGCAGACGCCCTTGTTCGTCGAGCATGTCGGCTTTTGAAGCGACGCCGACGAGCGTTCCGAGTGTGTCGAAAATATCGACAAACAGGAAGGAGAACATGATGACAATGAAGTCCATGACATTAAAATTCGCAAACGCTGTGGGGCTAAAACACTGTCCGAACAGCGATCCGAATCCGGCAAAGTCGGGTGCACCCCATCCGGGGTAAAGTGAGTAGAATCCGATTTCAGGATTGGGAACGTAAAGTCCTACGAGCTGTGCCAGAATACCGACGACCCAAATGCCAAGCATGCCGATCAGCAGTGCACCTTTCACGCGTTTATACGCTAGGACGGCGATGAGAGCGACACCTAGGAGCGTGAGAATTGCGAAGATGCCGGAAGTATTGAACGAATCCTTGTAGACAACCTCTGACAGCAACGTAGCCGGATCGTCTTGGACGATCTTACCATTCTGTAGACCAATGAACGCAATGAATAGACCGATGGCGGCGCCAACCGCATGCTTGAGCGACAACGGGATCGCGTTAAAAATCGCTTCGCGCACATTTGTCAAGGACAACAAAATGAAGATGATCCCTTCGCAGAAGACGGCAAAGAGGGCGAACTGCCACGAATAGCCCATCTTTAAGACAACCGTAAAGGCGAAGTAGGCGTTAAGACCCATACCGGGAGCGAGTGCGAACGGCAGATTCGCAAAGAACGCCATACAAATACAGGCGATGGCCGACGAGATGGCAGTAGCGATCAGTACGCCGCCCATACTCATCCCCGTAACACCCAAGATACTTGGGTTGACCGCCAGAATGTACGCCATTGTCATAAATGTCGTCAGACCGGCGGCAAGCTCACCCTTCACGGTTACGCCGTGTTCCTTGAGCTTAAA
>JAAZMK010000148.1 GCA_012798865.1 Clostridiaceae bacterium
CCTATTTGTTGCATCGACTTACATGGTCCGATAAAGCCCCTACCGGCTACGACATTTTAAAAATTGCGACAAAGGGAAGCGCGGCAATTCTCGGACGAGATGATATAGGCAGCCTCGAAGTAGGCAAAGCGGCGGATTTATTCGCCATCGATACTTCTTCTCTGGAGTTTGTATGTGCGGAAGATGACGCCGCCAATCTCCTCGGTACCGTTGGCGTTTCCAAACCGGCGCACTTTGTCTATGTCAATGGCGTACTCGTCTCGCATGACGGCATGCTCATCGGAATCGATGAAGAAAATGTCGCCTATGAAGCTCGCAGGAGAATCAATGGCATGCTCCGGAAGGCGGAAATGTAAACAGTTTTCTCTTCGCCACGCCGACGCAAAGCGGATGATTCGATCGATGAGTCAACCGCTTTCTCTTGTCTTCCAGTGAAGTCATTTTACCTGTTGTAAATAATCCATTGTCTTGACAAAGCTTGAGGATATCGCCAGGCTGATATAAAATAGTATCAATATATATCAACTCGAGGCGGGAATGTATGGATCTAAAAGATTTTATGGAGATCTACAGAGACAATAATTCTGATAATCTCCCAAAAATGAAGCACAAATATGGTGCTGAAAGACTCAAGCAATTTTTATCCGAATTGAAGAGTTCTTTCTACGAATCGATTAACCTCATCGATGCTGCGGGTCAGCAGCTTGTTTTTCTACCTGAAAAAGTCCGACCTCATGCAGATAGTTTCAAATTATTACACGCACAGGGACCGTCAGGCAGAACCTTCGGGCAGAAAGCAATGGAGGATGAGACAGCGGCGACTTTTGACATTGAGGGCATCGATTACAATCGCGAGAGCGTTCGAAGAATTTTTGCCGGCTACGCTCCATCGAACAAAATGGAACAGCGCATCGCGGGTATGAAGAGGGGGATAGAGTATATCGGCAACCAGCGTAACACGATCAACGAAGAGCATCTGTTTCGGCTGTATAAGTTGGCTATATGGGATTCTTTGAAGCCGGAACATAAACTCCTGCCAAACTCTTTCTACCGTCATGATACGGTCACGGTTACTGATGGAACCAAAGCACTGCACACAGGTCTGCCCCATAAGAAATTGCCTGTCTCCATGAAAAGGTTAATCAGCTATATGCAAACGGGTGACAAGGATGAACTGCGAAAAGCGGCGATTATACATTTTTATCTGTCTTACGTACACCCATATTTCGATGGCAACGGGCGCATGGCGCGCTTAATGCAGATGTGGTATCTCGTCCAACGAGGTTATCCGGGCACGATGCACGTGTCCCTCTCCAAGTATATTGAAGCGACTCGCAGGAAATACTATCGCGCTTTCGAGCAGATCGAAGAGAACGCTAAAATCAGCGGCGTCATTGATGTCACCCCTTTTCTGAAATACATGAATGAACATGTGTACGATCAACTCCCTCGAGAATTCCCCTACCGAAAGTCGATCGAAGACTACACGGATCTTGTACTCGAAGGGGCGGTCACGGAAAAGGAACGCGATCTCTGGCAATTCGTGATGAGTGCCTACGGTACGGATGAGTTCTCGACCAAACAACTTGAGAAGGACTTCAGAGACGTTGCCTATGCAACGGTGCGATCATTCGTCATGAAGTTTGAAGATGAGGGTTTATTGTCGAGACAAAGCTACGGCAATAGAAATAAGTATCGCATAAGTGTTGATTGAGCGATCTTTATATATGGAGCACGACCGATCGCATCGGACATGATGCAATCGGTCGTGTTGTAGGCATCGCCATGTCGGTTCATTTTTACATCAACATCTCACAATCATACGGACAGATTGATGTATTCGAGTTTATTGTATCTACCTTTTACGCATCAGCTACGCGAAGTTGTAGGCGGTCACGATAGGCTCGCGATCCGTTACCTGATCGAGGTAATATTCGTAATTTGAGACACCGAGGAATGAACCCGCAATATTGTACAAATTCGTCCATCCCTTGTGCTGCAATGCCAGCAAGGCGTTATAACTTCTTTGCGCGGATCGGCAGTGCAAGTAGACAGGTCGGTCTTTAGGAATTTCGTCCATGCGCTCGCGCAACTGACTCAACGGCACATTGACGGCTGTCACGATATGTCCCTTTTCGTACTCGCTCGGCTCACGGACATCGACAATGTAGGCGCCGCTCTCGACGAGACCGCGCACGTCGGAAACGTGTACGTGACGGTAAACGCCATGAAGCAAGTTGAGACCGACATATCCCGCAAAGTTGACCGAGTCGCGCGCCGTGTTAAACGGCGGAGCATAGCAGAGTTCAAGATCCTTCAAGTCTTCCAACGTGGGGGAGAATTTGAGCATCGCCGCAATCACATCCACGCGCTTGACGACGTCACCCTTCCCGATCGCCTGCGCGCCGAGAATACGCCCTGTCGGGATTTCATAGATAACTTTCAGGAATTGATTCTCACTTGACGGCATGATACCGACACAGTCTTTCGGAATCACATACACGTAGTCGTAGTTCGTCTTGCCGAGTTGATCGAGTGTCCTACATATCAACCCGGTTGCAGCAGCATTCAAGTCAAAGACGCGGATGGCTGACGAACCGATGTACCCGGTGTTCATTGTCGGGATGCCGTAAATGTGATCGGCGACAGCGCGCGCCTGTTTCAGTGCGGGACCGGCGAGCTGTAAAGGCGCATACTGCCCGGACAGGCGGTGGTAGACAGTGATAACATCCCCGATCGCATAGATGTCGGGATCGGATGTCACGTAGTTTTGATCGACCTTAATATACTTGCGTTCCGTGAGTTCCAGACCGGCGTCTTCCGCCAGCTGCGATTCCGGCAACGTTCCGGCTGCCATGACGACCAGCTCACAAGAGACAACTTTCCCGTTCGAAAGGTACGCCTTCTTATCCTCGACCTTGACGAGGTGAGTACCGAGGTTGAGATCGATGCCCTTGTCGTAAATCTCGCGATGCAACGTTTGAACCATGTCATGATCAAGCGTCAGAAGCACTTGATCGAGCAACTCGCAGAGAACGACGTTACACCCCCTGAGTTTGAGATTTTCCGCAGCTTCAAGACCAATAAAACCGCCACCGATTACGACTACATCCTTCAGATCGTTGTCGACGACCGAGTCGCGAATACCTTTCGCGTCTGCCACATTTCTCAGCGCGAAGACAGGGACAGATTCAATACCTTCAATCGGAAGCATGCGCGCTTTCGCGCCGGGACTCAAAACGAGCTTGTCGTAGCGCTCCGTATAAGTCGTTCCGTCGACAAGATTCTTCACGTCAACCGTCTTGTCTTCGCGATTAATGCGTACGACTTCATGGTGTACGCGAGCATCGATATTTTGCCGCGCCCGTAAGACTTCCGGCGTCATGAGAACGAGCGTATCGCCGCAAGGGATTGCATCCCCCAGATGATACGGCAAACAACAATTAGAAAAAGAAACGTGCTCGCCCTTTTCAAAAACGATCACGTCAGCATCTTCATCAAGCCTTCTCACTCTTGCCGCAGTCGTCATACCGCCGGCAACGCCACCTACTACCAATACACGTTTTTTCATAATACCTCCCATCGTAAAATGCTCGAAGCAACCGTTGTCGCTTCCATCCCTTGAAAATGTACTTTTCGCATAGAATTGCCGCTACAAAGAAACATGTAGCTAACTAATATTAACCCATGCATGGGTAGTTTAGCAAGTATTTTGCCTCACACATATTATCGAGAAACTGTCCTCGGGTTGCGAAACAACAACTCCTTTCTCGGTGTACTTGTGTCGCCGATTTCCACTTGAATATTCCGACCTAAGTTGAGCCGCCATTCCGCATGTGGAGAGTCACGATTAATTCGACGCAAGATTTTAGCGTTGATTCGAACGCCGTTCCGCATGTGGAGAGTAACAATGTGCTCAACGTGCAGCGGAACGGCGGCTCCGCCGTACCTGTAATATCCACCACTCCAACGACTCACTCAAACGCTATCCTGATTATCGCTATGTCATCTTTGTTACACGACAGTCCAAATAACCGATGATCACCGAAGCGCTGTGCTAGAATCTCAGTGACAAGAAATCATTATCATGCTATCCGCTTTTAGGCACAACAATAGGAGGGTTATCACCATGAAAAAGATCTTGATTTACACGATGGAAGGCAAGAAAATGTGTTTTCTTCATGCGCTCATGAACGCGAATCAGCTGAAGGATGCAGGTCACGAAGTAAAAATCGTCATAGAAGGCATGTCGTGCGTACTCCCTAAAGAATTGGAAGAAGAGAAGAATCCGCTTTACCTCTCGCTCAAAAACGACGGAACGATCCAGGGCGTCTGTCTCGGGTGTTCAAAGACACTCGGAGTATACGAAGACAACGAAAAGGCAGGATTGCGCTTCCTCGGAGACATGTACAATCACGCGGGGGTTCTAGACTACGTAAACGACGATTACGAGGTTCTCATCTTCTAGTCATTGGAAAACACAACACATGGCTTTATAGGAACGAAAAAGAACGCAGTAGGGCGATCCCTCACTGCGTTCAATCTTCTATTCTATTTGTTTTACTTAACTTTAATTATCTTTACTTAAAATGAGCCGAAACTTGATTGAGCCGAATACTAACTTTTCTCAGCGACAACTTTAGGCTTAGCCAGTCCCTTTTTCTTTGCATACCGCTGCGTAATGATGGGAGTGATAATACTTGTGAGTACGACGCCGAAGGCGATTTGAGCGGTGGCGGTACCGGCAAAGGGAACGAGTGAAGGATCGGCAAGTGCGATGATACTTGGGATCGAGATGCTGAGTCCCGCAATGGAGCTCATGCCAAGTGTAGAAATACCGCTTTCTTTGAGCACCTTCGTCTCGACGAGCAGCATGAGGGGAACCATCAGGATGTAGTAGACGACGGAAATGACGAGACCTCCAACGCCGCCATCCTTGACCGCATCGATCAGATTAATACCCGCTCCGAAGGACCAACCCATGAAAGGCGTCAAGGGACCAACCATACCACCGAACATCTTCGCCAAATCTTTGTCGAGGTTTCCGATAAGTAGCCCCAAGAGGATAGGGATCAGTACGGCAAGGATGGGCATCCAGTCAAGTGTACCGCCGCGGATGATGCTGAATACAAAAATAGGGAAGGCGGGAACGCAGAGTAGCCCTGTCAAACCGAACGCACCTTTATCTTGCTCGACACCGTACTCACTGACCATTGCCAAGTACATAGATGGGTTAATAGAACAAATGGCGACCGTAAAACCGAGCGCGGAAATGGTGAACACGCCGGCATTCACTCCCGGCATCCCGAATGCCGTCATGAAGAGTGCCGCCAAACCAAGACAGACAACGATTTTTACGAGGAGCAGAACGCCCTGCTTTTTTAAGACCTTACCCAAGCTCTTAATATCAAGCATCGCAGCTGAGCAAAAACAGACAAGTCCCACAACGTAGCCTGTACCCTTGGCTGTCAACAGCGCTTCCGTAAGACCACCGAATTGACCCAAAAAGCCCGGGGCGAAAGTATTCACGAGGGCGGAAATAAGCATCGGGATCAAGAGCAAACCGCCAGGTATTTTTCTCATAAACTTTAGCATTGTTTTTTCCTCTTCATATTTTTATTTTGTTTGAACGTTTAATAATATTTGTTCGATCGTCCTAATCGAACGACCTGTCAACCGGCTTACGGGTTGTCGGGCTCGCTCGGGGGAACGTACTGCCTATCATCCGCAATCGGAGGGCGGACTGTTGGCACTTCAATTTCTCCCTCTATGATCTTTCTTTCCAGCTCATCGATCTCATCCTGTATAGCTTGGGGAACAATTTCTTTATAGTAGACGTTTTTTGCTAACGAAACTCCACCCTCTTTAAGACCTATGGTCCTCGTTTTGCCGGTGATAACTTCCCTCTTCGTATAATTGTCAACAGCTCCATAAAGCACATTGCCGATGTCTTTCATTGCAGAGGTGATAATGCACTTCGCGAGATCCTCTTTGCCTTCAGCCATCAAGAACGCGTACTGGTCGGCGTCCACACCGATCATCTTGATATTCTTTTCCGCCACGACATCCAAAACGCCGAGACCTACGCTTCCGGCAGCAGCAAAGATAATATCCACGCCGTTCTCAATCATGCCTCGCGCAATCTCCTTGCCTTTTTCCAGATCACTAAAACTGTTGGCATACTCCACTTGGTAGAAAATATCCGGGTTCTTGTGCCTCGCGCCTGCTTCAAAGCCCACGACGAAGTCTTCGATGTTCGGAATCTTCATGCCGCCGACAAAACCGATCTTTCCCGTCTCACTCATGGAAGCGGCAAGGTAGCCTGCTAAAAATGATACCTCGTTGGCACGATAAACGATGCAGAAGACATTATCGTATAACTCCTTGTCTTCGCCTTTATCTTTCAGCTCTGCCGCGTACTTCTTCTTGTACTCAGTGAACCTGTCCCAATCGATCTCCCCGTCATACATAAGGAATTTAACGCTTTGATACCTGACGGCTTGTTCTTCTAATATTCCTGCCATCATGGAAGATGTGAAGAACATATGGTTACGTCCGTTGACCGCTTCCATGAAAACCTTTGGGTAGTTTGCCTCATTGTTTTCATGCTCCAAGACCGTCAAGTTCGTCCCATGTTCGACTACAGAAACATTCAAGCCAATCACCGCGCTGTCGTTAAATCCCTTATCTCCGCGGCTGGCGATAAGCAAGGCGACGTTGGGACTTGACCCGTCGTGTATAGCCTCACCGCCACACGCGGCCAGGAGCAGAATCATTGTAATCAGTAAAATACTTGCAATTTTTTTCATACGTGCTCTCTGCCTTTCAGGGTAATAAACCCAGCGGTTTTGGCATAGTTTACCAGATAAACCCATCCTACGTCTATCATTTTTTGTAAAAATGCAAGAACAAATGGGGTTAGCTGAATGCCAAAGTAACTTGGACAGTGAGAAGCGCGGGTCGTCCAGTTTAATCTGGCACGTCGCCACATGGCACTTTACGTTGACAATGATATGACCGTTTGTTAGCATATCTGCATATTTAAAATACGCGCTGATGACTATTCTTTGTTTAGAATGGAGTAGTCTGTAACTCGAGTTGGCGCTAGCAATGAGAGGTGGCATATGTCAGATTATTTAAACAAAGCGAAAGCCATGCAAGATGAACTTTCGTGGATCAGGCGCGAGATTCATAAGAAACCGGAGGTCGGTATGGATTTGCCGATCACGACGGCTTTTGTCATGGAACAGTTGGAAAAACACGGACTCAAAGCGGAAAGAATCATTGATAGCGGAATTTCAGTATTGATCGAGGGAGGAAAACCGGGGAAGACGATACTTCTTCGCGGCGACATGGATGCCCTCCCCCTTGTGGAAGAATCCGGGGAAGAATTCGCGTCTGAATTCGAAGGTAAAAGTCATGGATGCGGTCACGATATGCACGCGACATCGCTTATCGGCACCGCCATTCTGCTGAATGAGAACAAAGATCAACTCCACGGTTGCGTCAAGTTGATGTGGCAGCCGGGGGAAGAAATCTTCGAAGGGATGAAAGCCATGATCGCGGCGGGCGTTCTGGAAAATCCGGCACCCGATGCAGCGCTCGACCTGCATGTTGACGCTTCATCGCCCGTCGGAGTCCTGAATTACTCTAAAGGTCCCTTCACAACTTCAGCGGACAACTACCTGATCAAGATCAAGGGTTCAGGCTGCCACGGAAGTATGCCGGAAAACTCCATCGATCCCCTCAATGTCGCTGTTCAGATTTATAACGCGATCGCATCGATGCGTTTCCGGGAAATTAAAGGTTCTGAGTTCCTTGCGATGAGCATCTGCAGCATCTCTTCCGGCAATTCTTTCAACATTATTCCGGACAGTGTGGAGATGAGGGGTACGATGCGGACCTACAATCCGGCGATCCGCGACTACGTTGTTGAGCGCATTGAAAAGATCACAAAAGAAGTCGCGTCCTTGTACCGCGCGGAAGGCAGCCTTGAAATCGCTTCAAGCGCACCTACTATTGCCAACGATCCTGAAATGGTGGACAAGGTCATCGGCTACCTTGAAGACTTCGGCATGGACTTTGAGCGTGATCCCAGTTACCGCCTGTCAGCATCGGACGACTTCGGTTACGTCGCACGCACTATCCCTTCGGTGATGTTCTTTATCGGGTGCAAGCCTGAAGGTCTCGAGAGAAACCTGCTCCATAATCCCAAGGTCGTCTTTGACGAGCGTGCCTTACCAATCGCCAGTGCGGTTATGGCGCATGTCGCGACGAAATGGCTCGAAGAGCACGCATAATATATGGCGCTGTAAACAGCTTATAGGCTGCGAAGCAATGCAAAATCCCCGATCAGCAACGGTCGGGGATTTTTGCGTCCACGTAGTGATCACTACCACATTTTTACAATCTGAATGATCTTTAACGATTTAGTTTCGTAAAAAGGGAAGCTGACCTTTATTCTCAATATGGTCACTTGTGATCACCTGATCACTTCTATTCAATCATGCCAACGCAGTCTTGTTGTCAGGATGACAGCTCCTCCTTGCATTCTCTATATCAAGGAATCTATACACCTCCACTTTATCCATCATTTCTCACCCCAAAAACTAATTTGTAAGTTACACCTCGTGCGCAGCAAGTTGCTTTCTAAATTTTTCCCAATTGAGCTTCAAGGTATAACCGTCAACTTCCTCACCCTTGACGACTCTGTATTTCTTATTGATGTTGATGAGTTCAAAACCGACTTTCTCCATCAGTCCTAATACAGGATAATTTCCCGCCCAAGTTTGCGTATAGATTTCCTCAGCTCCGCTTTCTAAGGCATATCGAATAAACAAGAGCCATGCTTCCGTGCCGTATCCTCGTCGCCTGTCCATCGGTTTAATAATATCGATGCCGATAGTGAAGTTGCCTCCACCTCTCGTATAGTTAAAATCGTTATCGATATAGTAGGAATTGACCGATCCTATATGCTCACCTGTCTCTATGACCTCAATCTCCAGACGCCCATAGAATGACGGTTTGCTATGATCCCTCAGGTCTTTCAGAATTCTTTTTCTGTAGGCGTCTTGATCAAAACCACTCGAATCTTCCCATGGGGCGTCCCAATTCTGCCACTCCGTTTCGACAAGCATCCAGTGGATGACATCGTCGATGTCGCTTTCTTTAAAAGGTCTAAGTTTTATCTTCTTCCCGATGATTTCCACTGTATTGTTCCTACTTGTACTTTATAAAAACACTCATCACCAACACACTTTCATCATAATACATGTGTCTATCACCTACGCCTGCCGCGTGTATCTAATAGACCGTCACGATCAATTACCGTCACGTGCGTACATCATCACCTACGCCTGCCGCGTGTATCTAATAGTGTGCAAGCGGCGTTTCCCACACGTAACTTCTATCCGCCTCCCGTCTCTTACACCTGCGATTACCCATTTTGTGATAATAATCACCTTCGTTGAGTGTGTCTTTTCATGAAGCAAATAGTTCGTTTGCTCAACGAGAACCGAATGATCACTATGTTAGACAGAATACTGATATGAAACACAAATTATGACAAAATGACCGTTATCGTATGCTGATCACCGATACTGTCTCACAGTTGCGCCTGAACTTTTCGTTAGACTTCAAGCATGAGTGATTACATTGATAAATACCTTTGCGGGAAAGCCGCGCTCGATTACTGGGGCGTGCCGGCGTTCCGAGGCAAAATAGAGCCTCCCGACATGATTTTTCCCGAAGAGTATGTCATCTTCACCGACAAACCACTCTACCGTCCCGATCGTGTCTTCATACATACCTGCCGCATTCCAGGCGCAGAGCAGTATGTAGAAGGGCAGGTTTGCACCCTCCCCTTAGTCTTTCTTCAAGTCGCTCAAGAATACAGCATCCACGAATTAATCTACCTCGGTCTTCAAATTTGCTCATACCGCAAAGGAGGTCGTCCTCGAAGCACTGTCGAAGAGCTGCGTGCTTGCGCAAAAGAACTGCGAGGACACCGGGGACGAAGAAAAGCACTCAGAGCCATCCGCTATCTTGAGAACAACTCGCGCTCACCAATGGAATCGATTCTTTACATGTTCCTACGTTTGCCCAATGCACTCGGAGGCTGCGGCTTTAACGAAATCACCCTTAATGAGAAGATCGTTTTAGACAGAGGGAACAAAACCTACTTTGCCGATCTTTATGTTCCTTCGTGCAAACTTGACATCGAGTATGACAGCGAAGAGTTCCATAGTAGTTCTCCTGCCTTATCAAAAGACCGAGAACGTGCATCCCACCTAGAAGCGGAAGGCTATCGAGTCGTTTCCGTGGGTTATTCTCAGCTTAACGACCTGAAAGCTTTTCGGAACTTAACCCGTCAGCTTTCACGCCTGATAGGAAAACGCATTTACATTCGTGCGAGAAAGTTTTTCGAGAACTTCGCAGCTTTACGTGATCTGCTCCTCAGAAAAGGACATTGCATTCGCTCACGTTTCCGCAAAATCCACCGGGAAGAGGTCCCCTGGCATTCCGGCGTCCGCATCGCTTATCGAATCTACCTCGCCGCTTGGAACCGACTGATCCGACACCCAAATCTCCCTTTAGTCTTAACGCGAGCTCCGTAATGGGCAACTCGTTGTTTCACACCAGTTTCAAACAGCCAGTTTGGCGTAGCTCAACAGCCTAAAAGCATCATCGAAAGCTTAAGAGCTTGCTCAAATACGCTATTTATTTGTATTTCCTTTAGAATTCCCTCTCCCTGCTCTGCACACCAGTACCCCAATACACCAAATTACACCTTAAACGCATTTTTACCAGCACACCCGCACCTCCACCCATACCATCCTGTACAATTTTTCAAGTTACTTCGAATTATTGCGATACATGCGTTGAGAATGGTTCTTTAAAGGAGGAAACAGGGAATAGACTAGGCATTTGCCACGCCTCCCTTGTACAGTTTTTCAACTTACTTCGAATTTTCACGATATGTAGGAAGAAAATTGGTTCGCTAAACCAAGGAATAGAAGGGAAACTGACCGTCGTACACATTTTCAGTACAATTTTTCAATTTGTACTGAAATACTGTAATCGAGGTCGCAATTATGCTACATCCATTTGGGAAACTGTTGTTAATGAAAACAGGACATAAAAAAGACGACTGGCGTATCAGATCAGCTTTGTCGTCCTTTTCTGGTGCGGACAACAGGATTCGAACCTGCATGGTTTCCCACTGGATCCTAAGTCCAGCGTGTCTGCCAATTCCACCATGTCCGCATTTCGCTGCGCAGCAGAAGTCATCTCTGCCGGCACGCTCTATCATACACTAAA
>JAAZMK010000149.1 GCA_012798865.1 Clostridiaceae bacterium
ACGAAAGAATCTCTTTGGAAGGTGGGAACAAAACCTACTACGCCGACCTCTACGTTCCCTCATGCAAACTCGACATCGAATACGACAGCGAAGAGCATCATACCGGTACTTCAGCCTTAGCAAGAGACCGTGAACGAGCCGCCCACCTGGAATCCGAAGGCTATCGAGTTGTATCAGTGGGCTACTCTCAACTCAACAACCTGAAAGCCTTTCGGAACTTAGCACGCCAGCTCTCCCGATGGATAGGTAAACGCATTTACATCCGTGCGAGGAAGTTTTTCGAGAGTTTTGTCGCACTACGTGATCTGCTCCTCAGAAAAGGGCACAGCATTCGCTCACGTTTCCGCAAAATCCACAGCTACGAGGTCCCTTGGCATTCCGGTGTCCGCACTACCTACAGGACATACCTCGCTGCTTGGAATCGTCTCATCCGCCACCCCAACTGCCCCTTAGTCTTAACGCGTGCGCCTTGAGTGCCTCATGTCCCAAGTTAACACCCCACACCTAACAGCAAGTTTCCTGTAGCTCCATAACTGAGAAGCACCATCACAAGCTCAGAGCTTATTCAGTACGCCACGAATTCTCCTTTTCATCAGAGTATTCCACCAGAACTGCGTAGCGACAGCGTACAACAGCCCCAAAACAACTAAGTGCACTTAAAGCGCACCCTTTCCCATCACAGCTCCACCTCAACGCACCCCCTCCCTGTACAATTTTTCAATTTGCTTCGGAAAACTGCGACACATGGGAGAAGGTTGGCTTCATTATGTGGACTAAAAGTGACAGATCGACCATGCGGCGCACCTTCCCAAGTGCAGTTTTTCAACTTATTTCGAATTATGGCGATACATAGAAATGAATTGGATCTCTAATCCTGGGAATAGAGGGTAAGACTGACCGTCACGTACATTCACTGTACAATTATTCAACTAACATCGAAAAACTGCAACCAGAGAGATGCGCAAACCCGCGTGCGACACGTGTCACATCGCGGGTTGTTACCATTTTTCACCTATTCGAGGATTTATCTGCGTATTACGTCATTGTCGTTAATGCAGGCAATGCGCACTTCTTCAAACTGATGGGGCGAGTTCCCACGCAACAGTTCATTACTGTGACGGCGGACCGTATGGAGGTTGCTGTTGCGGTGGTTGCCCGTAAGGCTGCTGCCCATAAGGCTGTTGCGGAGGTTGACCGTATGGTTGTGGAGGTTGACCGTATGGTTGTGGAGGCTGACCGTACGGCTGCGGTGGTTGTCCATAAGGCTGCTGCCCATACGGTTGTGGTTGACCGTAGGGTTGATACTGTTGCCCATAGGGTGCTTGTTGCATGGCTGCACGATACGCAGCTTTTTGTTGGCTATTAAGAATACCGCCTACAAGAACGCAGATTGACATCACGACAGGAACGCTATTCATATAGGGCAATTTGGACACACCGGGCAAATTGACCGCCGTTAAAATCAGCGAGGCGATACTGGACAGGGCGGAGATGATGCCGACAACAATGCAGAATGTTGATTTGAGCGGATTGTTTCTCCTGCGGAACGTCATGATGAACAACACAAGGCAAAGCAAGCCATATCCGATACTTATCCATCCGCTAGTAACAGTCGAAACCCTTAAACCGCCAAATGCTAAAAACCCTGTCGCGAACACTAACGCATCACCACTGAGACGAAATAGCACTTGAATCGCAACAAGAACTATAATGCCCATGATGATTGAGCCAATGGAACCCAAGATCATGGGGATCGAGCCGATGACGATTAATCCTTCACCTTTCGCTTTCATCTTTATTGTTCTCCTTTATTTTTGGCAAGTATATGCCTGTGAGCAAATAATAATCTAAATGTTCAATGTAGCGCAACCAGTAATCGCGTGATATAAAGTCGGATTGATTACCTTGACTGCGTGTTGGTGGAATTCTTTAAACTGTTCCAGCAGTGAGGTTTCGCGCACTAACTTCGGATCAAATCAGCATTAATTTTGCCACGCGCTAACCTAGGTTCAAGCCGGATAGGTGATCTAGGTTTCGCTTTCGAATTTCAGCGAGGTTTCGCGCGCTAATTCAAGGTCAAACAAATTATGCGTCAGGTGGGGTGTGTAAATCTAGGGTTCAATTCTCAGAAGGCGCCTAGCGTTGCCGCCCAAGATCGCGGCTTTTTCTTCTTCAGTCAGCTCGCTGCGGTCGAGGTCGCGAAAATATCGGCTGAGCGGTAGGAGCGGGTAGTCGCTCCCAAACAGAATTTTGTCCGTGAGACCAAGCGTTTTGACAACGTTATATACTTTGTGACCGTAAAGAAAGACCGAAGCGGCTGTGTCGTAATAGACGTTTGTTAACGTGCAGGACACTTCTCTCATCAGCTCGTAAAAAAAGAGTCCGCCAGCCCAATGAGCGTAGACGATGTCTAGCTCCGGAAAGTTTCGTGCAAACTCTTCGGCCTGCCAAAGCGACGTCTTTGTCTTGCCTGCGTAGTAATGTCCGACCGGTTCATTGAGATGGAGCAAAACGGGAATGTCTAGCTCTATGCAAAGAGAAGCGAATGGCGCCATCACTTCTGCGGACTCAAGTGCGAATGCCTGCCCCTCAGGAAAGATTTCACCGACACCGCGAAGCCCGCTTTCATAACAGCGAATCAGCTCCCGCTCCATCTCGGGATGCTGTGGCACCACGACGGAGAAGCCGATCAGGCGGTCGGAAAACTCACGCGTCTTTTCGATGACATAATCGTTAACGTAACGGCAGAGTCCCATGTCCTGAAACCCGAAGCCAAAAGCGACGCCCATGTCGAATCCGTCCGCTTCCAACGCAGCGACTGCCTGTTCCGCCGTCGCGAATTTGTTGACGGGACTCTCGGACAGCATCCTGAAATATGGCTCCTTGGTCGCGTATTTCTCCCAATCTTTGATCACGTCAGGCGGAGTAATGTGAACATGGACGTCTATTTTCATTTCATCGCGCCTCCCTTTTTTCGGTTCCTAACGAGCAGAACATAGCCGATGGCTGCTACTGCCGCATAGAAAACGAGGACGCCGATATTCCAGAAGAAATTCGCGGCGGTCGATCCTTTGGCGAGAAAACTGTAGTCGATCGGACTGATCACGAGCGA
>JAAZMK010000150.1 GCA_012798865.1 Clostridiaceae bacterium
CCACAACTGTCCGCACCGCCATGCCGGCATCACCTCCACCTATCTCAGGCAATCGCTTCACTACCTCGCCATTCGCCCATTTGCATCTCAGCGATTTCACGATACTTGCGGCTCTCTTTCATCATCGTTTCGTGATCACCCATCGCGCTGATCCGACCGTTCTCCATGAAAATGATCCTGTCGGCGTGACGGACGGAACTCACGCGTTGCGCAATGACGATCGACGTTGTCGTGCCGTAGTGATCTCTCAAAACCTGGCGCAACTTCGCATCCGTACGAAAGTCAAGCGCACTTGAAGCATCGTCGAGCACCAGTATCTCCGGAGCGCCCGCCAATGCGCGACTCAAAAGAAGGCGTTGCTTCTCACCGCCCGACAAGTTCACACCTTTCGAAGCTAGGATAAAGTCGAGCTCGCCTTCCTTTTCGTCGAGGAAAATGCTTGCCTGCGCGTGTTCTGTCGCTACGCGAATTGATTCATTCGAAAGACCGCGCCCAAAATCGACATTTTTGCGCACCGTGCCGCCAAACAGAAAATCATTCTGAAACACGATGCCGAACAGGTGATTCAAAGCTTCAGGCTTTATCGTCCGAATATCTTGTCCGCGTATGAGGATTGCGCCCTCTTGAACATCGTATTGTCTCAATAGAAGACGAATCACCGTGCTCTTGCCTGATCCCGTCGGTCCCATTATGCCTAGCGTCTCGCCCGGATATAAGGTGAAAGAGATATTCTCTAGGTCATTTTTGACGCCGAGATAACTGAAACTGACGTTCTTGAATTCAATTTCAGGAACGGATGGATCCACCTCGCCCAGCGTTGACGCATCTTCTGGAACCAACTGGTTCTCATCGGTCGGCATGTTCAGAACTTCTTTGATACGCTCAATCGACGCGACGGCGCGATTGTAGATATTGAACATACGGTTCAGACCGAGAAGCGAGTTCGTAATCAGGATGAAGTACGAAAGAAACGCTATGATTGTTCCCGTTTGCAGCATACCGACATCGACGAGCCGAGCTCCAAGGATGAGAACCACTGTAAGACCCGTATAGAGAATGACATTGACGAGAGGCGACATCATGGCGATCTGGTCGATCGCTCGGACTTCGGCAGCTCTCACGTCCTCGTTTGAGACGCCGAATCGTTCCTTTTCATAATCCGTACGATCGAGCGCCTTGATGATTCTGATGCCGCGGATATTCTCACGAATGATTTGTACCAAGTCATCAAGCTTGCGCTGCACCGTGTGAAAGAGCGGGATGGCGCGCCGAAAGACAAAGCGCACAGCAAAGAACAGCGGGACGACAAGTACAACGAGAATAAGAGCAAGGCGCCAACTCAACCAGAAGCAGAAGAATACGCCGCCGATAAACAACATCATCGATCGGATTCCCATACGTAGCGTCGCCCCGAGGAACCGATGGAGCGCATATGTGTCCGTGGTTAGCCTCGATTCGAGGGAAGAGACGGTGAGTTTATCCATTTGACGCGCTGATACTCTCATCGCTCGCGCGAACATATCCTGTCTGATGCTCCGTATCGCTCTCGACGCTGTTCCCGACGCCATACGGTTTGCGGAAAAATTGAGTACCCACGCGCCGAACGAGAAGACAACCATGGCAAATCCCCATAGCATGATGTTCGACTGATTTCGCGTAGGCACCACGACATTGATGATATGCGCTAATATCGCAGGGAGCACAACTTCCATCAGCGTTCCCGTCATCTTGACGCACGCGTTCACCACGATGCGTTTTCTGTATGGTCTTATGTATTTCTTAAGCATTTACGAACAGCCCCGTCCCGCGAAGCTCAACTCTCCTAATCGCCAATTATCAGCTAAATCCTTCTAAACATCACATCTCTTAGAAATGTGAAAACGAGAACAGCGTTTTTTCGCGCTATCACTAATTTTAAACCTTCTGATTTAACAAACAATTAACCAATCAACTACAAAAAAAGTGAATTTGAGAACATCGTTGTTCGAATCCAATAAGGGAAGCCATTCAGGTGCTGTCCAAACCGCCGGACAGCATTTTTATCTCTATGGTACATTCAATTCTGTAGAAGACTCAATTCCTGAGTCGTCTTATTTGTACTTCTTTTCAGATCACACTTTCGAGTTACCAAGTCCCCCTGTCACCAGACGACAAGAGCGACACTCCGGACGACAAGAGCGACACCTTCCCACACAAACACCACCTAAATGCCACCACACGCACACCCCCCTAGCACATTTTTTCAGTACGAATTGAAAAAATGTACAGTGAATGTGCGCGACGGTCAGTCTGTCCCCCTCTGTTTCTAGGATTAGAGAACCAATTCATTTCTACGTATCGCAATAATTCGAAGTAAATTGAAAAGTTGTACAACGAAGGGCACCGCATGGTCAATCTGCCTCACTTTATCTCTCTTTAAGAACCAACCTTCTCCCTCGTGTCGTAATTTTTCGAAGCAAGTTGAGAAATTGTACAGGGAGGGGGTGCGTTGAGGTGGAGCTGTGATGGGAAAAGGTGCGCTTTAGGTGTAATTTATCGTTTTGGGGCGTTTGTACGCTGTCGTTACGCAGTTCTGGTGGAATACTCTGATGAAAAGGAGAATTCGTGGCGTACTGAACAAGCTCTGAGCTTGTGATGGTGCTTCTTGGCTATGGAGCTACAGGAAACTTGCTGTTAGGTGTGGACTTGAGATAGGAGGCACTCAAGGCGCACGCGTTAAGACTAAGGGACAGTTGGGGTGTCGGATGAGACGATTCCAGGCGGCGAGGTAGATTCTATACACTGTGCGGACACCGGAATGCCAAGGGACCTCGTAGCTGTGGATTTTGCGGAAACGTGAGCGAATGCTGTGCCCTTTTCGGAGGAGCAGATCATGTAGTGCGACAAAACTCTCGAAAAACTTTCTCGCACGGATGTAAATGCGTTTACCTATCCATCGGGAGAGCTGGCGTGCTAAGTTGCGAAAGGCTTTCAGGTTGTTGAGTTGAGAGTAGCCTACTGATACGACTCGGTAGCCTTCGGATTCCAGGTGGGCAGCTCGTTCCCGATCTCTTGCTAAGGCTGAAGTACCGGTATGATGCTCTTCGCTGTCGTATTCGATGTCGAGTTTGCATGAGGGAACGTAGAGGTCGGCG
>JAAZMK010000151.1 GCA_012798865.1 Clostridiaceae bacterium
ACATCGTCGTCGATGCGACACCGATCATCGAGAAACCGCTCGTCTTCCGACCCGAAGCTTTTGAAGAATTGCTAGATGTAGACGATGGAGTTTCAGACCTTTTCAGCGGCGATCTCTCCGAGATTACGGACACCATGAAAAGCCTCGCGGACCTCTTGTCTTCCTCAGAGAAAATCGGTCATGACTTGCTTGACATCGTCGCCAAGTACGCTGAAGAGCCGGAAATCGAAAAAGGTGCGGAGCTTACCTTGGCTGGAATCTCCCAGAAATTCACAAAGTACACGATCGTCATCAATGCCGAGAAGACGCCCGATATGTTGAAAGGGATTCTCACCTATATCCGTGACAACAAGGATATCCGCAAAGTCGTTGAAGAGCTGGGCGCTTTCTCCGAGAAGCTCGATCCCCCCGCCCCTGGCGACCCGTATAGCAGTTCTTTCACTTACGAAGATTTTGTCGCGTCGATCAATGACGAAATCAAAGAGATCGAAGAAAACCGCGACGATTTCTCGGTCGAGTTCCGGCGCGAACTCTACCTCGACGATCAAGGCAAACCGCAAGCAGGCACGCTGACCGTTTTCATGATCGACGGTGAGGACAAAGAGCAAGTCTTTACACTCTCGCACGTCCATGTAGAGGCAAAAGACAAACACGCATTCAAATTTTCTGCTCAACCCGAAGGTGATAATGCCGTGTTCTTTACAAGCGAGTACACACTCAACAACAATCTCTATACGGGGACGTTCAAGCTCTGCACAGTCAATGAAGGCGATGCTGAACAGATCATGGCTACCGGTGACTTTAACAACTTCGGTTTTGAAGAAGCCGACGGACAATTGTATCCCGTTGGAAAACTCGACATCAAACCGCAATCTTCCGAAGCGGACGAGTACTCTTTATTCCCGACGCAGGGAGGCGCCATCACCTACGAAGGCAAAGTCGAAAAGAAGGACGACGGTTCTCACTTAGTGGCAACGATAAGCGTTGAAGTTCCGGACGACATGATGCCTGTCAAATTAACCGTTTCGCTGGATCACAGGAGCCTTTCCGAGGATGACATCGCGTTCGAAACCGCGTTGCCGTCCGATTACATCGACGTACGGAGCCTAGACACGCTTGAAAAGCTCTTCGAAGACGATCCCGGACTCATGTTCAGACTCATGCAAGTCTTGGCGGAACTCGGCATCGACATGAGCATGTTCTTTTCCGATTTCGACTAATCGCCATGGGACTATGGTACATGCTTTAGCTTTCCGCTATATGCACCGAACAGAAAACAGCTTCAATGAACCGGGCGCTATGTGCAGCGTAGCGCCCGGTCAACGCTCGGAATCGCGACATACCGGTGTACCGAGCTCATAACAAACAGATGATTGTGGAACAAACGGGGGAACGAATGAACGAGGGTCTGACTGTACGCAATTTGACAAAATCGATGCGCGGAACAGAGGTTCTCAAGAACCTTTCATTCGACCAGCCGACCGGCAGCATCTACGGCATTTCCGGCGACAACGGAGCCGGCAAAAGCACCTTGTTGAAGATCTTGGCTTCCGTTCTCATTCCCGACGGAGGCCATGTTTCGTTTTCGGGCATACCGCTCAGTGACAAGGCGGAATGGAGATCACTCATCGGATACGTTCCGCAGGAACTCGCCTTGGACGACCGGCTACGTGTACGTGAAACGATCGAATTTTGGGCTGCCGTCCGCGGCATGCCCGTCTCGATCAGGAAAGCGATCGTCAAGAGCGCTATGGCTGATCCCCTCATCTCCGATTTCGTCAACAAGCCGATCCGAGAGTGTTCAGGCGGCATGGCGAGGCGAGCGAGCCTCGTTGTCGGGCTGTTCGGCGATCCGGCGTTGCTCTTGCTCGACGAGCCGTTCTCCGGAGCCGACGCTCGAAGTCGCGCCATGATGACGGAACGTCTCCGACATCTCCGTGATCGCGGACGGACCATCCTCATTGCCAGCCACGTCGAGAACACGTTGACGTCTCTGTGCGACCGCGTGCTGCACCTCGAAGGCGGTCATTTCCCCGACGTCGATATAAATGCGCCGACTCAATGAGGAATCCCGCATGAAAGGTCACGATCGCAAAAGGCGCGACGGCTTGACGACGGTTCCCGCGTCTTTTTGCGAGAGGATCCGATCTTTTCTTGTCATTTTTCTCAATGATTTACGCAAGGCACGGATGGGGCTGCTCATCGTTCTTCTCATTTATGCTGTGCTCATCGCGCTGATCTCCCCCATACTAAAGAGCGACGAGAAAGCAGATTCGCTCGGGCAACACCTGCAATTCTCCGTGTCGATTGTCGATGAAGCAGATTCGTACTTCATCGAACTAATCGCCGAAGCCGTCAAAAACGTCAAATACCTCGATCAAATTTATTTAGATACGTTTGAAAAGGCGAAAGAGCGCCTTGATCGCAATGAGACGATTCTGTTCCTCACCATCCCTCCAGATCTGTTTGAACAGACGCGCACAGGCTCCGTCAGGGAATCGGTACATATTTACCTCAATCCGCAGAAACCGATGGAGGCATCAGCCATCGCGACGCTCATTCGACAGTACTACTTCGCGATCGACCGTGTTTACAGCGCCGTTTTCGGCTATCAGAAAGAATACGAAAAACTGGGCGGCGATGAGGACGAATCGTGGCGGCAAACGACGAAGCACGCCATCAATTCACTGAGCGCTTATTTCACAAAAGATCGTTTCATCGAAAAAGGCAGAACCCCCGACCAGAGCGCCATTTACCATGCGCTGTCCGGCATTCTTGTGCTGTTTGCCTTTCTCCCTGCGATGGGGGTCCTCTACCAGACGAGTCGCCTGCACGAAACGGACCTCGAGGACAGAACGATACTCATCGCCGGTCGCATCTCGCCCGCCATCTCGCGCGTGTTGATCGGGCTTATCTGGTGGATCGCGCTCGTCATCCCGTGGCTCATCGCCCTGCGGATCGCCGGCGTCTTAGAGACATTACTCCCGACAGCTCTCGTCCTCACGAGCGTCTATCTATTCGGAGCGTGTCTCATGCTCTTCGTCGGGCGCGCGCATGCGCCGACCGTCGGCGTGTTCCAAGTCGGGTGGCTCATCTTCTTCGCGCTCATATTGTTCGGCGGCGTATTCTATCCGACGTCGCTGTTCCCCGCTTGGCTGCGCGCGGGCGCGCGCTTCACGCCGATGCACGCACCCATGGAAGCCGTGTTCACCGCGTTGTCAGAAAAAGGTTCGGTCGCGACAAATAACGTGCTGTTGTCCTTTTGGGCTGTTCCTCCTGCAATGGCGCTCGGTTTTATCAGGATTAGAAGGAGGCGCTTATGCGATTAAAGTGTCTTCTGACTTTGATTCGGCTGAAACTAAGCATGATGGTGCGGCGACCCTTCATGATCGCATTCTGTCTCGTCATGCCCGTACTCATGTCGCTCTTCGCGGGCTCAACGCTCGCGCGCAACGACCTCTCGGCGGTGCGCGGGGGGTACGTGGATCACGCGAAGAACGATTCGAGCATGGAACTGATTGAACTGCTCGAGTCGAGCGGCCTTTACTGGACGGAAATATCGGAAGATGAATCCGAGCGCGCCATCGCGACAGACACCGTGGATGGCGTCATCATCATTCCCGCTCATTATGGCGACCGAACCGCAACGGACAGAAAAGTCGAAAAGCTGTCCGCTGACACCGAAGCATCCGCCAAATACCTTCCCGGCAAAAACGCGATCGCCAGCGATCTTGTCATCGAGAGCTTCCTGATCTCCGCCCTTGCCATGACGCGCGAATCAATACTGGTCGACGATTTGCTGACAATGACGGACGGCACGTCCGTTTCCCGCGAGGAGATGTACGTCCGGTTGCGAAAAAGCGCCGAAGTGGCGCGCGCAGAGGGAGCGAGCTTAAAGCTTGAACTCCACAACTTACAGGAAAACCATAGGGCTCAGATCGTCCAGATCCCCGATTTTGCCGTTGAGATACTCTTCTTGTCCATCTTTTCGCTTCTCGCCAGTCTCATGATCGCGGATCCGGCAACGCAACAAAGGCTTCGATCCATCGACGGCGGACCCTTGCGCGACTTTCTCTCTTCGTTGACCGCCCTAGCGATCGCCGGCGTCATTCAATTGTCGCTCATGGCGGGACTCACAGAGCTCATCATCCCGGGCGTCAATCGCCCGGACGGCTACTGGCTTGTCATGGCGGTCTTCCTCTTACTCATGCTCGCTTTCGGTCAACTTGTATCGCTGATGCCTTCGGAACAGCGCTTCGTGCCGGCATCGCTCGTGCTCTTCATCTTCGCCCTGATCGGCGGCACGTTCATCAGGCTCCCGTCCGCCTTTGTCGACCGCGTCGGTCAATACACGCCGCACGGGTGGGCGTTCGCCCGTCTGAGCGGCATGCCGACGACCTTGCCTCTCCTTGCCGTCGCGGGCATCGGTTTCGCACTTATTATTCTCTCTTACGTTCTGCAAACGCGCTGTCATCGCTTAACGAAGTAATCGCCCATAGCGGCTCGATCGGACGAGCGAAGCGCACCCGCGTCGATCGGCGATCCGCAGCTTCGCGACGCCTCTTTTCGTTGGATTTTGTGTTTCGGGACCTGCTCTGCCGTAATTCTGTACGAACTGTCGCGTTTCGTTTCGGAGCTGCATGGATTACCAGCTTCGCGACGCCTCTTTTCGCAGAAAATCATGTTCCGGAGCGGGCGTCATGGTAAAGTGAAAGAAGAAAACAATAGCAACGCATTCGGCAGAACGACTGAGTCCAAAATCGGCGGAAACAGCATACGTGCGGAGGTGGCGACATGGCGAAACAAGAGAACTCCATCGAGAAAATCAGGGAATGGCTCGGTCTCGTCCACATTTATTGCGGTGACGGCAAGGGCAAGACGACTGCGAGCGCAGGTCTGGCGGTTCGCGCACGAGGTCACGGATTGAACGTGCTCCTCACGCAGTTTTTGAAAAGCGGAACCTCCGGCGAACTCGAGCCGTTGCGTTCACTCGGCGTCAAAGTGATCTCAGGCTCTTATTCACAGAAATTCGTCTTCATGATGAACGCGGAAGAGAAGGCGGCGACGCGCCATCGTTGCGAGACGCAGTTTCGAGAGGCGATCGCCCGAAGCCGCGAAGGTATTGACCTTTTGATCCTCGACGAGGTCATGGGCGCCATCGCGACAGGGATGCTCGATGAACAGGAGGTCATCAATTTCTTAGAATCGAAGCCGCCCAACTTAGAGGTCGTCCTCACGGGTCGCGATCCTTCAGAGACGCTGATCGATCTCGCCGACTACGTCTCGGAAGTCGTCATGCGAAAACACCCCTACGAGACATCCGGTCTCACCGGACGAATAGGTATCGAGAGATAGGAGAATAGCGACATGCGCGCACATCACGACACGATTTTGATCATCGATTTGGGCGGCGAACTCGCCCGCGTGATCGTACATAAAATCCGCGATTTGAACGTCTACTGCGAGCTGATCACACCGCATCGCGCGATCTATCGGGAGACCTTGACGGATGAAACGCTCAAGGGCATCGTCGTCACGGGAAGGATCGACTC
>JAAZMK010000152.1 GCA_012798865.1 Clostridiaceae bacterium
TGCGCGATTACCATACCGTCTTCAACGCGATTCGCGAGCTGCCAGAAGGCGTCCTCGTCGCCGATACGACACGCGTCAGCCGCGCTTTGATCGAAGCCGTTCCGTCAAATGTCAAGATTTTGAAGAAGCAGGATTACCCTTACCTGATGAAGACTGTCCTGAACGATACGGAGCTCTTCGGTCAGTTCCGCGCCGGCGTGCGCGACAGCGTCGCTGTCACAAAATACTTGTATTACATCAAGCGCGAGGCGGCTGTGCAGGGTCTGAACGAAATGGAAGTGACAGAAAAACTCCACGATCTGCGCGCTCTATCCGACGCATTCATCATTGAAAGTTTCCCGACGATCTCCGCTTACGGGGCGAACGCCGCCATGATGCACTACCAGGCAACGCCGGAGCGTCATGACAAACTTCAACCGCGCGGTTTCTATCTCGTCGATTGTGGCTCGCAGGCGTACGACGGCACAACAGATATCACGAGGACATGTTCGCTCGGACCCTTGACAGAGGAAGAAAAAGTCGATTATACGTTGACCCTGAAGTCTCATATCGCCCTTGCGTCACTACCCTTTTTGGACGGCACGTGCGGTACTGCGCTTGATGCCGTCGCTCGTTCCGTCATGTGGCGTTACGGACTTGACTACAAATGCGGCACGGGGCACGGTTTCGGATATGTCTCGGGTGTCCACGAAGGTCCGCAACGCCTGACGAACAACCCGCTCTACGGCGACTACAAGTTCCGAGAAAATATCGTGATCACGATTGAGCCCGGCGTCTACCGTCAGGACAAACACGGCATTCGCCTCGAAAACGACTACGTCGTTCTCCGCAAGAACAAAACACTTGCGACTTATGACGGTGCTGTCGAAATCGTCGAGACTCCTGAAGAACTCAATGAGGCGGTTGACATTTTCCTAAGATTTCAAACGATGACTTTCGTTCCGTTCGATCGCGACGCGATCTTGCCTGAACTCCTCTCGGACGAAGAGCTTGACTGGCTGAACGCCTATCATGCTTCCGTCAGACACGAGCTCTTGCCCTATTTCGATGACGACGAACGCGCGTTTTTGATGAGAGAAACGGAACCTTTTTTCGTCGAATGACGACGGATCGCGCGCCCTGGAGAGGAGGAAAATGGATGTGATCGTATCGGAGGCAATTATGCGGACGACCGGCTACTCGTCGTTGGAGCGAGAACCGGTAAATCGCGTGCGGATCTTTTGCGATGGCGACCTCATCGTCGGCATCGCGACGCCTCTTATCCGTGTGGGCGACATCTCGTTCAATGAACGAGCCATTATAGAGATAATGGCGAAGGCGATCGATGCCGGCGTCGATGTCTTACTCTTCTCCGAGCGGGCGCTCACCGGCGCGACGTGCGGTGACTTATACCGACAGGAGCTATTGAACGAGGAAATCCGCCTAAGCCTAAAGCGCATTGCGCGCGCGACGGATGATACGTCGCTCTCTCTTTTCCTCCCTATTCCATTCAAGTTGAACGATAAAATAATCAAGGCGACCGCGCTGTTCCAATACGGTGTACTTAGGGGCGTCATGATCTCACCGTTCGAACTGCGGCATGTGGAACAGGACTACGAGTTGACTTATTTGTTCCCTGATCGACTCGCTGAATATGGCAAATCCTTTGATCTCTCGGATTTGATGGATGAAGACGAGTCGGATGATTTGCCATATCTCATCGATTTGACACTCGATTTTGAACGCAAGGGGAAACAGAGAAGACCGTTTGGACCGTATTTCGAGCTCATCCCGGACGCTCGGCACGAGTGGACGGGCGATTACCGCCGTCTGCGCGATTCACTGATCGGTCATTCTCGAGCTCATCACTCCATCGTCCTCTACGCCGGTGCCGGCGAAGGCGAATCGGTCAGCGAGGGCGTTTTTGCCGGTCATCGCCTCATCGTCTGTGACGGACATGTCCTCGCGGAAGGAGAACCCTTTACGACGGGTTTGACGACAGCCGTCATCACGAAGGATGTTTTCAAAGAACTTTCATCCAAAGCGAATCTACCGGCAGAAAAGGGAAGCCGTGACGGCGTCTTGGAAAAACCTCACGAAACAGACGAGCGTTTCCCCTTCCTGATGAAAAAGGAGCTCGACGCACGTTCTTTCTTCCGCGAAACGTTGACGATCCAAGGTCAAGGGCTCCGGTCACGCCTCGAAGCGATCGGGACGCGACCGGTACTCGGCTTGTCGGGAGGTCTCGATTCGGCTCTTGCACTGCTCGTGTGTCTGGAAGCGGCGAAGATCTGCGGCTTCACTCCCGACGACATCATCGCCGTCTCGATGCCCGGACCCGGCACGTCCAAGAAATCTCGCCAACTGGCGCGTCAGTTGGGCGAAGCGACACAAGTCGATTTTCGCGAGATCGATATCTCGGACGCCGTCGACTTGCACCTCAAGATGATCGGTCACGGTGCCCTGACTCACGATGTCACGTACGAAAACGCTCAGGCGCGCGAGCGCACGCAGATTCTCATGGATCTGGCAA
>JAAZMK010000004.1 GCA_012798865.1 Clostridiaceae bacterium
ACTCAGTCCTGTCGAGCGCCATCCCGAGTGAAGCCATAAGGTGCTGCCTGCCGAATTGATTAAGCATGTCATCGGGATCTTTAGCACCTTTAAGCAGTATAAATTTAGCAGGGACTTCAATACTCTCGAAGATCTCATGCGACCTCAAAGCCGCATTCCTTCCCGCGCGGTCGCTATCCATCAGGAGGAGCACGCTGTCCGCATGTCTCCCGATAGTCCTCGCTTGATAATCCGTGACTGCAGTTCCAAGCGGTGCCACGGCGTGATAGATACCGACCTTGGCGAGAGCGATGACATCCATGTATCCCTCAACAAGATACCAATCGCGCTCCTTTGAGCCGATCGCCTGCGGCATCCCGAAAAGATGCCTACCTTTCCTATAGACGACCGAATCTGGTGAATTGATATATTTCGGACCTCCGTCACGAATGGCACGCCCACCGAATGCAAGAACTTTCCCGCGACCTTCGATAATCGGAAACATGACGCGATAGCGAAAGAAATCGTAATATCCCTCTTTGCGTGAACTTTTGACGATTAACCCCGAATCAAGCATCGCGGTCTCGGAGATGCCTCTACCCTTCAAACTTTTGTACAAGGCATCACCTTCCGCAGGAGCAAACCCGAGTCCGTATCTGCGTCGCAATTTCTCGTCAACGCCTCGATTCTCAAGATACAAGCGGGCATCTTTGCCGTCAGCGCACTCAAGCTGCGTGTGGTAGTATCTCGCCGCCTCAAGCAGCGCTTCTGAAGCGGCTCTTTTGCGATCTGCTTTTTCGCGCCACTGACTGTCCTCTTCTATCTCAACGATGGCAATGCCCGCTCTCTCAGCCAGAAAGCGCACGGCTTCAGGGAATGAGAGGTGTTCAATTTCCTGAATGAACTTGATCACATTGCCGCCTTTATGGCATCCGAAACAATAGAAGATCTGTTTGCCAGGTGACACACTGAACGAAGGCGTCTTTTCCTCATGGAACGGACAAAGTCCAAATAGATTTAGGGAACTCTTCTTCTCAAGACGAACATAACGCGAAACGACTTCAACGATGTCGTTCGCATTGATGACCGCATCAATGGACTGTTGTGGAATGAGCCCCAATGATCTCACGCTCCGCTCTTCGAATACTTGCAATGTGGCGCCTGTAACCTTAAATTATACCAGACGCTGCGGATCATGACTATTAAATACACAACCGGACGGCGTCAAACACCTGCGCTGTCCGGTCGTATATAGCTTGAATCAGGTTCATTAAACCGCGATCGTGACATGAAGGAAAGTAATATATATTTACTCCTCGCTCTCGGTACCTTGCGAAATGACCGTGCTGATAGCTGACTTCTTGAATGTCAGCATTGTGTTGGCGACACCGGAATAGATCGTTACTTCGTCATCTGAAATATTAGCGACGCGACCGACAATACCGCCGATGGACATCACTTTGTCACCGGGTTTCATCTTCTCAAGTTGTGCTTTCAGTTGTTTTTCGCGTTTTTTCTGCGGTCGGATTGACACAAAATACATCACACCGATGATCAATATAAACGGGATGAAGGCATAAAGAGAGCCGAGAAGTCCTCCGGGCTTCGAAGTTTGCGTTTCGGTCGCATCAAGCAAAAAGCGATATAACAGGGCCATGTGATCCTCCTTGAATGAGCCTATCGTTAATGTCCGAATGTCAGGGCATCATACATCTTATTTGGACGCCGAAACCTCGGAACACGGAAAGTGTACCATACTAGACCTTTACTTGTCATTCATTATATATTTGGAGAAAAATTCCTCGCGGAAGCTGATCAATCTATCCTCGCAAATTGCTTCTCTAATCTTTCTCATAAGATCGATGAGAAAAAACAGATTATGCCATGACAACAGACGGAGACCGAGTATCTCTCCACACCGTATCAGGTGATGAAGATAGGCGCGCGTGTATTTCGTACAGACGTAGCAGCTGCAATTCGGGTCCAACGGTTCAAAAGAGCGAGCATGAACAGCATTGCGCATAACGACACGCCCCTGTGACGTCAGAGCAGTCCCGTTTCGTCCCATCCGAGTGGGGAAAACGCAATCGAACATGTCAACGCCACGAACCGAACATTCAACGAGATAATCGGGGGATCCGACGCCCATTAGGTAGCGCGGCTTATAGGTCGGCATGTGCGGCATGACGGCTTCAAGCATTCTGAACATCACTTCGGAAGGTTCTCCGACGGACAGACCGCCGATTGCGTAACCGGGAAGGTCGAAGGATGTGATCTCTTTTGCGCTCTGTATGCGGAGATGCTCAAACATCCCGCCTTGGACAATGCCGAAGAGCGCCTGCCTTCTTGGATTCTTCCAGACGTTAATGCATCGCTCAAGCCAGCGCGTCGTCCGCTCAAGCGACTGCTTCGCATAGGACTCGTCCGAGGTCCAAGGCGTACACTCGTCGAGCTGCATCATAATGTCTGAACCGAGCGATTCCTGTATAGCGATCGATTTCTCTGGAGAAAGAAAATGACGTGAACCGTCGATGTGCGATTGAAATGTTACACCTTCCTCATTGATGTCATTCAGTTTTGCGAGAGAAAAAACTTGAAAGCCGCCACTGTCAGTTAAAATTGGGAGGTCCCAATTCATGAAGGCATGAAGACCGCCTGCCTGATCCATAATCTCCGTGCCGGGTCGCAGAAAAAGATGATACGTGTTGCCGAGGATAATCTTAGCACCGATGTCGATCAGCTCTTCATTTGACATTGTCTTGACGGTCGCCCTCGTCCCGACAGGCATAAAGACAGGAGTTTCAAAAGAACCGTGCGGCGTTGTGACAACACCATAGCGCGCGCCGCTCTGTCGACAAACATGTTTCAGTTCAAAACTCAATGCTTCATCGTGATTGTTCATGCTATCTCCCATTCATAGAAACATATGTTGCGCTACGGGAGCAACAACATGGCGTCACCAAAACTGAAAAAACGATACTTCTCCTCTACTGCCTCGCGATAAGCCTCAAGCATCGCCTCGCGTCCCATCAGAGCTGAGACGAGCATGAGCAGGGTGGAACGGGGCAAATGAAAGTTAGTAATCATCGCATCAATCACTCTGAACCTGAAACCGGGATAAATAAATAAATCCGTCTCGCCGGTCATCGGACTCAATGGAACATCGTTATCACCAAAATACTGCACAGCAGCGACGCTTTCAAGAATACGACAGCTCGTTGTTCCGACGGCAATGACGCGACCACCGGTTCTCTTTGTCTCGTTGATTGTTTGGGCTGCCTCTTCATTAAATGCGTACCACTCTTCATGCATCTTGTGATCAGTGATCACGCTCTCTTTCACCGGTCTGAATGTTCCGAGTCCCACATGTAGCGTCACGCGGGCGATCTTCACACCCTTAGAATCGATCTTGTGTAAAAGTTCCTCCGTAAAATGGAGACCTGCCGTCGGCGCCGCTGCGGAGCCGCGCTCTTCAGCATAAATTGTCTGGTATCTTTCGGGCTCTTCAAGTTTTTCTTTTATGTATGGTGGAGTAGGCATCTCTCCGATACGTTCGAGCCAAGTAAAAAAATCTCCCTCATAAATAAACTCGACAATGCGTGCGCCGTCCGGCTCAA
>JAAZMK010000028.1 GCA_012798865.1 Clostridiaceae bacterium
CATCGAGATGATGGAACGTCTCGGTTTCGGAGAGATTGAACGGCATTGCCTTGATGCAACAGTTCATCGGGATGTATTCGACGATTTGTTTGACCTTGTGCTTTGCGATGTTCCGTGTACGGGTCTAGGTCTTCTGCAAAGGCGTCCTGAAATACGATCGCGCGTGACATCGAAGACTGTTGAGCGGCTGCTGCCCATTCAGCGCGCAATTCTTGCGAACGGTTCGAAGGCGGTCGTTTCAGGCGGACTGCTCATGTATTCAACGTGTACGATCAATCCGGAGGAGAACGAGGAACAGGTGAAGGCTTTTCTTGATTCGGATGAAGGCGTGGCGTTCGAGCTGGTACACCTTGATATGGGGAGCGTAGGCAACGATAGCGAGAATCACTCTGCATGCGGCGTACAACAAATGCCTGAAAGCTTACTTCACGCGCGGCTGCCCGGGACACTTTTGTTATTGCCGCATGTGTGTCATTCAGACGGATTCTTTATCGCTCTTATGAGGCGCACGAGGTAAGTTTTCAATCTCACAAAGTGATGTCAGACGCATTTGTTGCGGGACCTTTGTCAAACTGATACAATCAGTCAATAGGACAAAATACTTTCCGAACGCTCTTCTTGTTATTCCGTTTTTCCATGTTTGTGGATTTGATATTATGGAATACCACGGATGATTAGAAGGAGAGCTTAGGTTTGCCTTGCAACACGAATGAAAAGATCAACCGTGTTTCGTGCAATCAGATTAAGTGAAGAGGACAGCGCACAGGGTATGACCGGTGATTTAATCACATACGCAGGGATGACGCATATTGGTCTCGTTCGTGAAAAGAATGAGGATTCATACGCAATCGATGCCCACAATAATCAGTGGCCGCTGATCTTTGTTGTCTGTGATGGACTCGGTGGACACAGAAATGGTGCGCTGGCAAGCAAGACGGCCGTCGAGTTTGCAACAGCACACCTGCGCTCGACGTTACCCAAGGAGAACGACCCCTATAGGGTTCGGAACGTCCTTGAGGATGTCATGCAGAAGACGAATGTGCGCGTCTATCTGACTTCTCTGGAAAGTCAAGAGAATTTCGGCATGGGTACAACGATGACTCTGACGGTGTTCTACGAGAGAAGTTGCTACGTGGCGCATATCGGTGACAGCCGCTGTTATCTCTACCGCGATAATAAGCTGGAGCTTTTGACCGAGGATGACACGTACGTCCATAAGATGGTTGTATCCGGCTCTATTACAGAGAATGAGAGCACGACACATCCGCGGCGTCACGTTTTGACACAGGCGTTGGGCTTTCCGGAGTATGTTAAACCCGAGATCACTCATATCGATCTTTTGTCGGAAGACCGTTTCCTGTTGTCAAGTGACGGATTACACGGATATGTGACGTTTGAAAATATTCAGATGACGATGCGACAAGCGAACAATCCTGAGGTAGCTGCGTCGTCGCTTATTGAGCAAACACTGGAGGCGGGAGCGCCGGACAACGTTACGGTTGTTGTCGTTTTTGCCTGACTGGAGATTTTAATGATTACTAAGCAACCATTTCCTGCCGGGGCAGTCGTTGCAGAGAGGTACCGCATCGTCCGCACACTGGGACAGGGCGGTATGGCAACCGTCTATCTGGCAGCTGATTCATTATCGGGTGAAAGGGTCGCCGTTAAAGTCATGCACGCAGATTTGGCGAATGATCCGGAATTCGTCCGTCGATTCGCAACGGAAGCGCGTGCTGCGGCCAGTCTTGACCACCCCAATATTGTCCGCGTTCTCGACTACGGCTCGCACGAAGGCGTCCGCTATATCGTGCAGGAGTATATCGAAGGGAATACGCTAAAAGAAATTATCAGACGGCACGGACCAATCGATTATCGTTTGGCTACTCCGCTCTTGATTCAAGTCGCGCTCGCTCTGGAACACGCACATAGTCGAGAAGTGATTCATCGCGATATTAAACCGCAAAACATTCTTATTACTCCCGACATGGTTGCGAAAGTGACCGACTTCGGTATTGCCCGGGCGTCCAGCACCAACACGATCACGCTGACAGGCGGAGTCGTTATGGGTTCCGTCCATTATTTTTCGCCTGAGCAGGCTCGCGGCGGGCAGGTGACGGCGCGTTCAGATCTCTATTCGCTCGGCATCATGTTTTACGAGATGCTGACCGGTCAGTTGCCGTTCGACGGCGAGTCTTCTGTCGCTGTGGCGATTAAGCATTTGCAGGAAGTTCCGCCGGCACCGTCGACAATCATGTCGTCGTTACCTCCTGCGCTTGATAGGATCATCAACCGCGCCATCCAGAAAAACCCCGACGCTCGTTATCAGACTGCACGCGAACTCGTCGATGAACTCGACGCCTTCATGGTCGATCCGGAGGGAGTATATGGTGTCATCCCCAAGTCTGCCGCTGTCTGGGAAGATGCCTCGACGTCGGCAATCGGTGTACAGAATACGGAGTCGAATTATCGGAAGATGCAGGAAATCGAGCGAACGTACAATAGAAGGCGATCATCGAGATTCCGCGAGACTGCTGTCGCCGTGACAGTCGTCACGGTTGCGATTGCTCTGCTCGCCGTATTGACCGTTTATCTCGTGAATCGATTTTCCCCGGAAGGACCGGTGAATCCCGATCAGTCGGAAATTGTACTGCCGAATTTCCAAGGAAGCTCCATGCGTGACATTGTCACTCAACTCGCGCTCCTCGAAGAAGCGGGCATGACGATTGAGAAAAGATACGAGGAAAGCGAAACGGTGCTTCCCGATATTGTTCTGAGGCAGGAGCCTGAGTCAGATGGCAATGTGAAAATCAAGCCGAAAGGCGTCACATTGACTCTCTATATTTCAATTGGCAAAGACTCTGAGTCTGTTCCCAATGTTGTGGGACAAACGTCGAGTCTTGCCGATATCACGTTGCGGTCGCAAGGATTCGTGGTGAAGTTTACCACGGAGGCGTCGGATACCGTACCGAAAGGGCAGGTCATCAGGACTGTACCCGCAGCGGGTGAACTCGTTCCTCATGGCGCTACGATCGAACTCGTATACAGTTCGGGACCTTCTCACGTTCTGGTGCCGAATATAACGGGATTGAGATACGATATGGCGATTGAGTTGCTCACGGAAAATTCACTGCTCATTGGCGGTGAGTCGTACATGTCCGAAGAACCTCCTCCTGCCGATGACAAATGGGTTCTTCAGCAGACGCCGGCACCCGAGACGGAGGTCCCGCAGAATACCCCTGTGACGATCGTAGTGGGAACGGCGCAAGAACTGTATGAAATTATGAATCCGACGACCACACTGCCTCCCGAGCAGACGATGCCGCTTTTGCAGGGATCGACTTTCGATGTGGCAAAGGACAGACTGACAAAACTGGGAGTTACAACCATTCGCATGACGCGCTTGAGTGGATCGACGACGACATTGAATCCTAAAAATGACGATGACGCAAGTGAGATCTATGTGATTACACAGTGGCCTGCACCCGGTGTGACGTTCAATCCGGCGGACGGTGTCGATCTCATTTACGGCTCTGAGGAGGATTATCAAAACTTCATCAATCCTCCGACTACGACGGAACCGCCGACAGAACCGACGACGGAACCGCCGACAGAAACGACGACAACAACAGTAGATGGCGGCGGTGAAGGCGAAGGCGGCGGGTAGGGCGACTGCCGCGTATCAGTTAAATTCGCCTAACAAGCCGAATCTTATCCATATAGCGATGAAGATTCGGCAAAGCGGTGTACGAGCACCGGAGGTGGCACCCGATGAGTTTTAATTCAAATACGACGATGCGCGAGGACGTTTTTGCGAATCGTTCTCGTGTACTCTTATGTCCTTCCATTCTTTCGTCGGATCTTGCCAATCTCGCCGAGGAAGTGAACCTCCTGGGCGACAGCATTGATATGGTTCACTGCGACGTGATGGATGGTCATTTCGTACCGAATTTGACGTTCGGTCCGCCCGTTATCAAGGCTCTATCGAAGCGAACTGACAAACAGCTCGATGTCCATTTGATGGTGACGAACCCCGATCGGCTGTTGACGTCGTATGCCGAAGCCGGCGCGTCGACTCTCGTCGTTCATCAGGAAGTTCTATACCATGCCCAAAGAACGCTGAACGAGATCAGGGCTCTCGGATGCTATGCCGGTATTTCGCTAAACCCGGCGACCCCGATCGAAACGATCCAATGGCTGCTTCCTGATCTCGACATGATTCTCCTCATGTCGGTAAACCCGGGGTTCGGCGGACAATCATTTATTCCGCAAGTGATGGAAAAAATTAAAAAGACGCGTGCTATGATCGATAATTCCGGTTTTCCGATTCGTTTGCAGGTCGATGGGGGCGTGACGCTCGACAATGCTGCTGATATCGTTCGCGCCGGTGCCGATATGATCGTTGCCGGATCGGCAATCTTTGGACAGGAATCACCCAAAGAGGCGGCAGAGTCGCTCGGTCGTGCGATCAGGCTGGCAAGAGCGAAATTATGAGCTGCCGAACGTTCGATGCGGCTATTGCGCTCGCAGGACGCCAAGGTCCGGAAGACATTTTTGCATCACTCTTGCTGTCGCAGGCGAAATACATCGTCGCCGCCGACGGAGGTGCTGATTGTATTAACCGACTGGGTTTTTCCCCCGATCTTTTGATCGGGGATTTTGATTCGATTGAAAGCGGTTTTGAACAACGTATGCATGTGTCAACGGAACTGATGGCATTTCCTGTCGATAAGAATCATACGGATGGCGAACTTGCCTTGGCTGCTGCAGTACTTCATTCTCTCGGCGAAAAAATCCCGCAGGACGAGTTCGAACTTTACAAAAAATTCGACCGATGTGACGACTTGACCGGCGTCTCCCTGCTATTTGTGAACTATTTCGGTTCTCGCCACGATCATACGTTCGCAAATCTCGCGTTAGCCGTCTTGGCGGCTCGACGCGGCGCCGATGTATTCATGACGGACGGGACAACACTGGGACGCATCGTTTTCGGTCCTGCTACTCTCGCACCTGTCTTCCATCGCGCTTTATTTGCTCAGGCGGGCGATAGGATGTTTCTCTTTTCAGCACTGCCTCTTGACGGCGATGTCAGCGGTTTGACGCTCGAAGGACTGTACTGGGAACTTCGCGACGCATGTTTGCCGAAGGCGCGTGCTCTCGGTCTAAGTAATCACGCGCACACAAATTACCCCGATAACGTTCGACTCCAATGCCACCGGGGAACGCTTGCGCTCTTTACATTTCCCGAGAACTTGAATTAGTACGGAAATTCGCTAATCGATCACGAGTTTGACGTACCGCTTCTTGCCGAGACGGATGAGCAGTTCGCCATCGGAAAATGCGTCTTCTTCGAGTGTGGCGAACAACTCTTTCACGTTTTCGTCGCCGACGTAGAAACCTCCCTGACTGATCAGACGGCGCGCTTCACTTTTCGAAGCGGTCATCCCGTATTTTGTCAAGATGTCGATAAACGTCGAACCGAGATCTTCACGCGTGATGTTTTCCGTCGGTACGGAAGCGTCATCGCCACCTTCGCCGAAAACGGAGCGCGCCGCCTGCGCCGCTTGCTCAGCTTTTTCGCGTCCATGAACGATCGACGTGACCTCAAGGGCGAGTCGTTCCTTAGCGACATTGATGTCGGAACCGGTTAGTTTATCGTATTCCGCGATTTCTTCGAGCGGGAGCATGGTCAGGAGGCGCATTGACCGCGTGACGACTTCATCTTCGACATTCCTCCAGTATTGGTAGAAGTCGTAGACGGAACATTTATCCTCGTCAAGCCATAGGGCGCCGCGCGCCGTCTTGCCCATTTTTTCACCGGATGCCGTTGTGAGAAGCTGAAACGTCATGCCATAAGCCGGCTCCTGCTCTTTGCGGCGGATTAATTCCGTGCCGGCGATGATGTTGGACCACTGATCGTCTCCGCCCGCCTGAAGGCGACAGCCGTAAGTGCGGAAGAGATTGAGGAAGTCATACGCCTGAAGCATCATGTAATTAAACTCGAGGAAGGTCAGCCCACTGTCGAGTCTCTGTTTGTAACAGTCGGCGCTGAGCATCCTGTTGACGGTAAAGTGCGGTCCGACTTCGCGAATGAATTCGATGTAATTCATGGGGACAAGCCAGTCGGCATTGTTGACAAAGATGATCTTGCCGTTACTGATGTCGAGGATACGTTTCATCTGCTCGGCGAAGCAGCCGACATTGTATTCAATCGTTTCAGGGGACATGACGGAGCGCATGTCCGTGCGTCCGGACGGATCGCCGATATATCCCGTGCCGCCTCCCATGAGCGCGATCGGGACGATCCCGGCATTCTGCATATGTCTCATGACCATCAGTTGAAGCAGGTGACCGGCGTGAAGGCTGTCAGCTGTGGGATCAAAGCCGACGTAGAAAGTCGCACCCTCATTAGACAAATAATCGCGCACCTCATTTTCATGAGTGACCTGAGCGACATATCCGCGCTCGACCAGCGTGTCAAATATGTTTTTCTTCATCTTGTGCAACCTCCTTCGTAAATCGTTTTGCCTTACTCACTTTACCACATCCTTTATTAGCGAGGAGTGAATGTACTATTTCATGAAGAGGGGGTTTCGTTTGAATTCGTCGGCATGGTGCAAAGAAGCGTAATGATTCCACAAAGCCTGCGCATACAAGTCGAGCTTCGCCTGACGGCGTGCCGATTCTGTTTCAAGCGAACGTACATCGGATGCATTCATCAAGACAGGTAACGTGGCGGTGTGGCGCATAAAGGAGAGCAGACGCCTGCCGCGACGTGTAAAGCCTAGGACGCGAATGTAGCGAGGACCTTCATGGCAGAGTGCCGTATCGTCGCTCCGGATAGCGAAAGCGGCGGCGAGAATGGCGCGTCGAACGCGGGAGGCGGGATGAGTGCGCGTCGCCATCTCGCGAATAAAATGATCATAGGGGAGAGAACTATCATGCTCACTCGTCCGGTCCTCTTGTCTCAGGACATTAAGTGGGTCATCGCGAAGCGATCCGCAAAGCCTTTCGGCAAGTCCGCCCTGCATACCGTTTATCTTTTTAAGAGCGTCGACATCGCGGAAGTGCGGCGAAAGGAGAAGGGACGACGCGATCATTTCTTCCGTTACGAGACCTCTTCCTTCGGCGAGAGCTTTCATGACGGCAGCTGCAGAATCGTTTGTCAAAACAGAGGAAAGATGGCGAAAGACTTCTAAGAGGGAGTGTGTACCGGCGGAGTCGTTAACCGATGTTCTGTATTTCGTTCGCGAGATGACTTGGCGCACGGCGGTCGATGATTGAATCTGTTTGTCAAAAAGGGGAAGCGCGACCGTCTTAATCTCATGGAATGTTGCATTGTTGTCGGTCTCACTGTCTTTTAATTCACGTCGTTGTTTTCGTAACGCTATTTCGTACTCAACGGCGAGGATGGAGTTGGGAGATTCCAAGATCGCCCTGTGTCGTGTGTTGCCGGTCAAGCTTGCGACGGCATCCGACCGCGAGGCGGCGAATCCCTTTCCGTCGCGAATGCCGTCGAGGATGTAGTCGTATAGTTCTTCGGGCTCATCCGCAAGAAATTCTGCTAAATCATAGATGGCGTCACGGTCCTCCGGATACTCGCAGCCGTAGGCGATGTGGCGGACGACGCCGGTCGATCTGAGAGTACCGATCGCTCCTTCGGCGAATCGTTCGGCGGATGCGAGAGCAAACGCTTGGGGCAATTCAATGACGAGATCGGCACCGTGGTTGAGGGCGATGCTTGCGCGTTCACTTTTGTCGAGTATGGCGGGGACTCCATGTTGACAGAACGGTCCCGATAGGCAGACAACGATGCCGACATCGCGCCCGAACGTCTCCCGTATTAATTCGAGTTGGCGTGCGTGCCCTCTATGGAAAGGGTTATATTCAGCTGTCAGTCCGCATGTTTCCATTCCGTATCTGTCCGCGTTGCTTAGGTGTTAAAATAAAGCTAAAGGATGGATCGACAAATGTCAAAAAGAAAAAGGGTCATCTTGTTAATCGTGGCGGGCGTTCTTGTGCTCGCCGTCTTCATGATTCTCCTTTTTGAATTTGTGCTTTTTCCGGGTCGAAAGAGTGTAGCGCTTCCGCCACTACCCGGTCTCGCTTCATCAGCAGCAGAATGCGATCCCGAACTTTTGGCGCCCGGCATCAGGAAGATTATGAAAAATCGCCTTTCGACATCGGTTATTGTATATGGAGAGCAGGTGGACGGTCTTTTGGCGAGCTCCTACGAGACATCGGAGCGGCGCGGTTTTCCGGGTACAAAGACGACGAGTATCCTTGCAGGCGATCAGATTCGATATGGCAGGGTGCTTGTCAAAATGAATGAACGCTCTGCGTTTTTCGATTGGGCAGACGATTTTGATCGGGCATTTCGCCCGAAAGGATCAGGATTTCACGCCACCGCAATCAGGAGTATAGAACAGAACGCGAGTTCTTCCAATGAGGCGGAGATAACCGAATCGAATGTTGACAGAGGTCGCGATGACTCGCCCGTCGAGTATGAGCCTGTCAATGTGCACTGGAGCGTGACGCTTTCATATGCGCGGGCGCTCTTGGAAGGTTATCAGAAGTTCGGCGGACGGCGACTTGAGAATCGTATACGCGCAGAAGCCGATAGATTGCTCCCGTTATTTCGTGATGGTAAAACGGACGACGAATTGCTTGCCGGACCGCGCATGCTTTTGGCTCTCGATGAATGGGATAACCCGCTGCCCGGCTCAACGCCGGAACCGGGACAAGATGCTCCGGTCGAGCATAGTCCCGGCACATATCTTGCCGATGTGGATTTGTGGGCACTGTCGGCATTCGCGCGGTTTGATCCTGCTTGGGCATCCATTGCAAATGAATGGCGAGAGATTGTGGAAAACGCTGTACTTGAAAGCCGCCTTCCGTTATACGCATCAGCCTACAGGAGCGATACGTCGAGTTACCTTGCCGTTACGGGCGGCGGTGTGATGTCGTCTCTTAGAGAGCAACTGGAGATTGCCGTCCATTTGGCGGAAGTCGGAGTTGTTCACCGTGACTTATTGTCTTTTATTCGATCGGCACTGCGCGATGACAAGAGATTGCCGTCGGGATGGAATCCTGTAACAGGCAGTCCGTCCGGACAGTCGGCTTCATCATGTGATTATGCGTTGGCGCTTATACTTGGTCGCGTAGCCGGTGACACTCTTCTGATTGAATCGGCACGCGATGTGATGATGCGGCAATATGCTGGAAGTCAGACGAGCGATATTTTCGGCGGTTGGTATCGACCCGGTTCAACGTCGTATACATATCGGCTCGTAGCGGAAGATAACACTGCCGTCCTGTTGGCGCTCCGCTAGCGAGTAAAGAACGGTCCGCTGTTTAGGGCTCTCCTCGCTGCCGTATGCTATAATTCAAAACGGCAATTAAACGCATTATCTTAGCGAAAGAGGGGAAGATAAAAGGCATGAATTTTATGGGCAGAGTCACGTCGAAGGCGCGCGCAAATCGAAAGACCATCGTGTTGCCTGAAAGCAAGGACAGACGTGTGATCGAAGCCGCAGAATATGTTATTTCGGAAGGTATCGCCAATATTATCCTGATCGGGAATCGCGGTGAAGTCACCGAAGCGTTTCCCGATGTCAATCTCGAAGGGGCGACCTTTATAGAACCGACCATATCGGAGCATCTAGATGAGATGGTGAGTACGTATTATGAGTTGCGCAAACATAAAGGCGTAACGATGGAACAAGCGAAGGCGGCGATGCTTCAACCGACGCCGTTCGGTGTGATGCTTGTCAAGATCGGACTGGCGGACGGACTCGTGGCGGGCGCCGTTAACACGACGGCCGATACATTGAGACCCGCGTTGCAGATTCTCCGCACGAAACCCGGTACAAAACTCGTCTCAGCCTTTTTCCTGGTGGTCAGCCCTCACAGCTGTTACGGAAAAGACGGCATGGTGTTGATGTCCGACTGCGCGCTGAATCTCGATCCTTCTCCTGAAGAGTTGTCAGAGATCGCCATTTCATCTGCGCGCACGTGGCAGACATTGACGGGAACAGAAGCACGCGTCGCGCTTCTTTCGTACTCAAGCTACGGGAGCGGTAAAGGGGAGAGCCCCAAGAAAGTAGCCGAAGCGGTAAGACTCGCCAAAGAAAAAGCGCCCGATCTTACGATTGACGGCGAGCTTCAGGCTGACGCCGCCCTTGTCCCCGCTGTTGCGGATTTCAAGACTCCAGGCAGCGCCATCGCGGGGCATGCGAACTGTCTCATATTCCCTGATCTCGATTCCGCCAATATCGGATATAAACTTGTACAGCGGCTGGGGGGCGCCGAGGCCTATGGTCCGATGTTGCAGGGGATCGGCAAGCCTGTAAATGACTTGTCGCGCGGATGCGAGACGCGTGATATTATCGGTGTCATCGGGCTGACGTGCATACAAGCGCAGGAAGAATCATAAAGGTGTTCAACCTTTATGACCTATAATAGCTATATAGAACACATACATAGAAAAGACAGGAGTCACCATGAAAATTCTCGTTATCAACTCAGGCAGTTCATCGCTCAAGTATCAATTGTTCGACTATGAAAAAAGAAATGTCATCGCCAAAGGACTATGCGAAAGAATCGGGATCGCGGATTCGCATTTTAAGCACGAAGACGCATCTGGGCGTGTTATCAATGAGGGGCGTTCATTTGAATCGCACAGCGATGCCGTGCGCACGATGATTGACACATTGCTCGATCCGGAAGCCGCCGTCATCGAGAGTCTCGAAGAGATCGCTGCGGTCGGTCACCGCATTGTCCATGGAGGACCTTATTTTTCAAAGCCAACGGAGATGACAGAGGCGAGCAAAGACGCTGTCCGCAAATGCTACCCTTGGAGTCCGCTTCACAACCCTGCAAATTTGACCGGCGTCGAAGTTTGTGAGAAGTTGATGCCCGGTATTCCCCAAGTAGGTGTGTTTGATACGGCTTTTCATCAGACGATGCCGTCGGAAGCGTATATGTATGGACTCCCGTATCGTTATTACAAGGAACACAATGTTCGCCGCTACGGTTTCCACGGGACTTCGCACGCGTTTGTCGCGCGCCGTGCGGCTGAACTGACTCAATGCGGAGGAGATAAGCATCGTCTTATCACGTGCCATCTCGGCAACGGTTCCTCCTTCGCCGCCGTCAAAGGCGGAAAGTGTATCGACACATCGATGGGATTGACGCCGCTTGAGGGCATCATGATGGGAACGCGTTGCGGAAGTATCGATCCCGCGATTGTCTCGTTTATCGCGAAACTTGACGGCGACGAGGCGAAAGATGTCGATTACATTATGAACCATGAGAGCGGCGTTCGCGGGATTTCCGGAGTCAGTTCCGATTTCCGCGATTTGCATGCCGCCGCCTCTCAGGGCAATGACCGCGCGAAACTCGCTCTCCGTATGTTTTGCTATCAGGCAATCAAAATTATCGGTTCCTATATCGCGGCGCTTGGCGGGGTCGATACAATCGTCTTCACGGCAGGTATCGGCGAAAATGACGATGTCGTGCGTCGGACGATCTGCGACGGTTTTTGCTACCTCGGTTTGAACATTGATGAAGAGCTCAATCGCTCGACGCACGGCAAGGAAGTGAGAATTTCCACCGATGACTCGAGCGTTGAAGTCTTTGTTATCCCGACAAATGAGGAGCTGTCGATTGCCATTCAGACGGTAGAGGTTTTAGGACTCGCTTAAATTATCGTTGGAATATCTTTATCAGGAGATACGACCTTGAGTAAAATTGAAAAATTCGTTGAATCAATCACGCCGCGTGATGAAGATTTCGCACGCTGGTATACCGACATTTGTCTCGGTGCGGAGCTTTGTTCGTATTCGTCTGTACGCGGCTGCATCATTTTGCGCCCTTACGGGTATGCGATTTGGGAACTCATCACTCTGGAACTCGACCGCCGTTTTAAGGACACTGGTCACCAGAACGTGATGATGCCGCTCTTTATCCCTGAGAGCATGCTCCAAAAGGAAAAGGATCATGTTGAGGGTTTTGCGCCGGAGGTCGCTTGGGTGACACACGGCGGAGAGACGCCTCTTACGGAACGACTCTGTGTTCGTCCGACGTCGGAAGTACTTTTCTGTGACCATTACGCCGAGATTATCCAAAGCTGGCGCGATCTGCCGAAGTTGTATAACCAGTGGGTTTCCGTCGTTCGATGGGAGAAGACAACGCGTCCGTTTCTTCGTACGCGCGAGTTCTTCTGGCAGGAAGGTCATACGGCGCACGCGACGAAAGAGGATGCGGTGGAGGAAACGCTCCGGATGCTCGACGTTTACGAGGAGTTCTATCGTAATGCCCTTGCCATCCCCGTTCTAAAGGGACTCAAGAGTGAATCGGAAAAATTCGCCGGCGCCGTTGAAACGTATACGGTTGAGGCGATGATGCACGACGGTAAGGCGTTGCAAGCGGGAACGAGTCACTACCTCGGCGACGGTTTTGCAAAGGCGTTCAATATTCAATACACGGATAAAGACAATCAGCTACGCTATGTCCATCAGACTTCGTGGGGAGTATCTTCGCGTTCGATCGGCGGTCTGATCATGGTTCACGGCGATGACGAAGGTCTTGTGTTGCCTCCCGCCGTCGCACCGATACAGGTCGTCATCATCCCGATCGCCACACATAAAGAAGGTGTTCTCGAGGAGGCGACGAAACTGAGAGACGTCCTGAAATGTACCGGACTGCGCGTGTTCCTTGATGACAGCGACCGGATGCCTGGCTGGAAATTCTCCGAGCACGAGATGAAAGGTGTTCCGATTCGACTCGAGATCGGACCGCGCGATATTGCAAAAAATCAGTGTGTCGCCGTATTTCGCGACAATCGTGAGAAAGTGTTCATCGCGCTTGATCGCGTCGCGGAAGAGGTTCCCGCTCTCTTGGATGCCCTTCACGACAGGATGCTTGAGCGTGCAGAGAGGAGTATGAGAGAACGTATCTACGACGTCGAGCGACTCGATGCTTTTGTGCGTACGATGGAAGAGAAACCGGGATTTATCCGTGCCTCTTGGTGTGGTTCCGCCGAGTGTGAAGCAGAGATCAAAGAGTTGACGACGGCGACCTCGCGGTGCATTGAAGAAGGTGTTGACGTAGAGGGGCGCGTCTGTGTCGTGTGCGGCAAAAAGGCACAATGCTCTGTCTTCTGGGGCAAAGCGTATTAAGGAGAGCTCTGGCATATGACCTGCATTCCCGACACATCTTTATCGGTAGAAAATAAGCGGTCGACGGACAAGCGCGGAAGTCGCGCTTGCGACATGGCTACTCTGCCGATCGGGGTATTTGATTCGGGAATTGGCGGTTTGACCGTCCTGAAAATGCTGCTTGATGCATTTCCTGCCGAGTCATTTCTTTACTTCGGCGATCTTGGTCGTTCGCCGTATGGCTCGAAAGCTGCCGACACGGTGCGGCGATACGCCGTGCAGATTACCGATTTTCTTCTGAAAAAGGGAGTCAAAATGATCGTCATCGCCTGCAATACGGCAAGCGCAGTCGCCGGAGATGATGTGAGAAACCGCGCGCATCCCATTCCCGTGATTGAAGTTGTTAGGTGCGGAGCGAAAATGGCGCTTGAGATGATTCCGGAGGAGCACCGCAAAAGTGCACGTATCGGCATTCTCGGAACCGACACGACGGTAAAGAGTGATGTCTACGTGAATAGAATTCATGAGCTCGCACTGAAAAACGGGTTGACACAACCCGATATCCGCCAGCAAGCTTGTCCGCTATTCGTCCCGCTCGTCGAAGAGGGGTGGTGGAAGGGTGAAGTCACAGAGAAAGTGGCTGAGAATTATCTAGGAGCGATGAAGTCATTCGATCCACACGTTGTCATTCTTGGCTGTACGCATTTCCCTCTGTTGGCAGATCCGATCGCGCGAGCACTTCCGGAAGGAACCGCTTTGACCGATTGCGCACCCGCCGTTGTGGATGAAGTGAGGTCGATATTAATTAATCGCGGTTGGAATGCCGCTGACGTCAATGTCGCTGTGGAAGAGTCAAATCGCACTAAAACTGTTTTTTACTGCAGTGACACAAGTGATACGTTCAGGCGTCAGGCTGAGCGATTTCTTGACATGCCTATCGAATTCGTACATCATGTTGACTTGGAGACATGCGAAGACTAGGAGGAATTTCCGTGCTTTCAGCGGCAGATATTAATCGCGAAGCAATCATCAACTTGACGAGCAGTCAGTGGGCTGACGGTGAACAATTCGAGCCCGTTCGACTCATGACGCATGGACAACTCTCTTATCGCGAGCGCGAAAATGTCTGGAATGTCACTTACGATGAAAGTGATGCGACGGGAATGCCTGTTACAAGAACGCGTCTTTCTCTCTTCCCTGATGGTCGCGTCGTGATGCGTCGAACCGGTGACGTCGAACTGGAAATTGAATTCGTAAAGGGAGACCAGCGCGTTGAGCAGAGACGCACGCCCTACGGTGTGATGAAATTTTCCGTCCTAACACATGAGGTGCGCGGCGAGATGACGGAAGACGGCGGCAATATCGAGCTCGGTTATTCGCTCGGTCTCGACAATCGACATGCGATGAGTACGAAGCTCCATTTAGAGGTTCTGCCGGACAGAATTGTGACGCCGTAACGGATCGCCGTTTGACAGTTCCGCAAAGGTGAAGGATAATACATAAGGCGTCTCAAAAGGCGCCTCCGCAATAAAGACTTGTGCCTCGGACGGGAGGCGCATATATCGTAAAAACTAACTCGGGGGAGGTGTACATACAATGGCTGTTCCTAAGAGAAAATGGTCGAAAAAGAGATCGCGGACGCACCGCGCCAACTGGAAGATTGATCCGGTCAACCTTTCGCGTTGTCCGCAGTGCAATGCGTTGAGAATGCCGCACATCGTTTGTAAGTCATGTGGGTATTACGACGGACGCGAAGTCGTATCGGTCGACGACAACAAATAATTGTACGATCAGCGTGAACGAAGGAGCAGCGCGCCAAAGGCACGTTGCTTTTTGTTCGCTCAGGGAAAAGTGAGGTAGTTGAGGTCATGAGCATGCCTGTATTAGCCATTGTCGGGCGTCCCAACGTCGGCAAATCGACGCTTTTTAACGCACTGACGGGACGGCGCGAAGCGATCGTCGGTCCCGATCCCGGCGTGACGCGTGACCGTGTAATGGGCGAAGCCGATTGGAACGGCATCACCTTTACCGTTATTGATACCGGCGGACTTGATTTTGTTGATGACAGTATGCAACGTCTCATTAACAATCAGGTCGATGTAGCGATTGAGATGGCGGATGTCATCTGCTTTCTCTGCGCACTCGATGCCGGCATTTCCGATCTAGAGCACGAAATCGCTAACATGTTGAGAAGAAGCGGAAAGCCGGTCGTCGTTGCCGTCAATAAAGCTGATAGACCTGGAGACGAGCCGCTCGAGTTTTACTCTTTTTATGAGCTTGGTTTCCCTGAAACGTTCGCCATTTCCGCTTCTCATAAGCTCGGTCTGACGGAGTTGCTTGATGCGATTACGGCACCGATGGAGGCGTTGGTCGTTGAAGAGGAACAACATGACTATATATCTCTCGCCGTTGTCGGTCGCCCCAATGTCGGAAAGTCATCACTGTGCAATTTGCTCGTTGGCGAAGAGCGTAGTATTGTTTCCGACATACCGGGGACGACACGCGATGCTATCGACAGTTTTTTTGAGAACGAACACGGAAAATTTTTGATTTACGATACGGCAGGTCTTCGCCGCAAATCCCGTGTCGATAATCGTATCGAGTTTGTAAGCGGCTTACGCTCAAGACAAAGTGTCGGGAAAGCTGACGTCTCGTTGATTATGATTGATGCGACGGAAGGCGTGGCGGAGCAAGATACGAAAATTGCCGGGCTTGCGCATAACAACGGCAAAGCATCGATCATACTCGTCAACAAATGGGATCTTGTCGAGGGTAAGAAAACGATCCCCGAGTTTGAACGTGAACTGCGATTGCGATTCGACTTTATGTCGTACGTGCCGATTCTCTTCATCTCGGTCAAAACAGGGTTCAATATCCATCGGTTATGGTCAATGATATTGCGCGTATATGAAGCTTCTACACGGCGAGTCGCTACGAGTGTTCTTAATGACGTGATTGCGGAATCGATTGTTCAACACCCCGCGCCGCAGAAGAAGGGAAGACAGCTTCGTATCTACTACGCGACACAGGGTTCTGTTGCGCCTCCTACGTTTATCTTTTTCGTCAATGACAAGAGATTATTGCACTTTTCATACGAGCGTTATCTCGAAAACAGGATACGGGAAAATTTCGATTTCTTCGGAACGCCCATCGTTTTCGTTTTCAAGGGGAGAGCGGCACGCGATGAGTCCGCATCGCGCATTACGCCCGAAGATTCACGATAGAGACTATCGTCATGGAAGTCGTTGAGACGAAGTGGTAAAATAGCGACATGAAATACAGATTGTCTTAGGAGATGTATGCCTCGTCGTATATCAAAACCGATCATCATCTTGCTCGTGATCATTGTATTGATGGCGGCCGCTCTTGTCGGGTTCAATTTTGGGTATCAGTATGTGCGCGACCAGGACAGAAGACTAGATAGTCTCAAACAGCAATTTGACGAGCACGGTTCCGCACCGTTCAATAAAGATACACCCAATGCAGTTGAGGTCTACGTCAGACAGCAATTCGACACAAAAGATATCGCGGAGATGCTCAAAAAAGAGGGACTGATCGATAACACGCTCGCCTTTGAGATTCTATCGAAATTTAACGGATTTGACGGGCAATACCGATACGGGACACATTATCTGCTTCCCGACATGAGTTACGACGAGATCATGGTCGTGCTGACGAACGAGCCTGATCCCGTGACGGTCACGTTCATCGAGGGCATGACTTATAATCAGATGAAAAATCAGATGCTCGACGCCGGAATGCGTTTCAATCCGGATCTTCTTGATGCGATGGTACGCCGACCTTATCTTTTTACCGACTATTCCTTTGTTCCGCAAATTGAAGCGAAACCCGGTCGCGAATGGCTGTTACAAGGCTATCTCTGGCCCGATACGTATCAATTCGATATCAATGCGACTGAACAGCAAATATTAAAAATCATACTCAATAATACGGAGCGCCATCTGCGTTTCGGCGGCTACTATGAGAGAGCGGAAAAGCTGAACATGACAATTGACGAAGTGATGACGCTCGCCTCGATCGTACAAATGGAAGGGGGCATAGTTGAGATGCCCAAAATCGCCAAGGTCTTCCAAAATCGTCTCGAAAGAGAGATGCCGCTTCAATCGTGTGCGACGATCAATTATCTTCGGTTGGAGGATGGTCTAAAGCCCGTGCTATGGGTCTTGAACGATGACCTGAATAGATATCGCGGCAATGCGTACAACACGTACAGTCTGGACGGTCTGCCTGCAGGTCCCATCAATTCGCCGGGAACCATCGCCATTGAGGCGGTGCTTTGGCCTGCTACTGAACGGACATGGCAGGGAGCCGACAAATATCTTTATTTCGTCGCGACAGGCAAAGGGACGTCAGATTTTTCCAAAACATATGAAGAACACGCTGCCAAGGCTGAACGGTATAGCAAGTCAAATTAAGTCTATTTTTTCGACCGGATCACAATAAAAAGATGAGAGCCGCCAAGACAGCCGCACATAGAATGGCGGCAATTCGTAAAGCGTAATGAGCGGTCGGGCTCACGGCGTTTTTCCAATTACCTTTTCCGACTCGTTTTTGGTTTTGTCGCGAATCGTGGAACCGTTTTGATTCATCGGCTATACGCTTCCCTGTCTCGTTGATAATGGCCGTCGGTATCAAGAGTAAGACAGTGAGAATAAGACTGCACATCGTTAAAAATATACGCACTTTTGTTACTTCAATTAAAGGCATGCGAAAGAGAAGTTGACCTGTTGCGGTAAAGATTGACCGCGAAAAAATCATCGCCAAGGCAAATGAAGCTGTTCCGAGCGAAGACGCAATCAGGGAATCAGTCCGGAGGCGAATCCAAAACGATAAGATTCCCCAGAGTATGAGGATGAACAAGCCGTTCAGATCGCAGAACGTAAGCGCGAAAAGTATTGAGATGACAATACCCGAAAAGCTATGCGAGCCGCTCAATGTGAATGCTTGTTGGATAAGTCCTCGTGCCAGAAGTTCGATCGATACTGCAGGCATGATAACTGCTGCCA
>JAAZMK010000029.1 GCA_012798865.1 Clostridiaceae bacterium
CCTTTTTTATACTGACGTCCGAACTTATTGTCACAATCATGTAGCAGGACGATATCGCCGAAGCGTAGTTTATCAAGACCATGTTCTTTCAGTGCGTCGAGGTCGCCGGTCATGATATCGTAGTCGCCCGTGTAGGCAGACGCGGCGCCGATGCCCGAGCCCATTAGGTAGGGCGGAACTTCCGCGACACAAGGGACGACGAGTTTACCGTCCACTTCCTCGGGAGCGATCTTTTCAAGTAACTCCGGCGACAAGCTGAGACAAGCGATGTCGGGGTAATCCGTCAATTCGAGCCCCAGCCCCTTTGCGCGGATGAGAATCTGGTCACCTATTTTCATTTTGTCGAGCGCCTCGACCGGAAAATAGCAAATCGTGTGTTCAATGCCGCCGTGTTTTCCAGTGACGAATCCCTCGACCCCCTTAGCATCTCCGTCGACGACAATGGCGCGGTTGCCGATGCAGGCGATATTCATGATGCAGTCATTTTCAGGCTTTGTTTCGTTGCGCAAGCTGACTCCAGGCTCTATGTGGTCGCCGGCAAGCGTCATGCAGCAGTCGCCGATCTGATAGTTGTAAACGATGCCGCCAACGCTCGGAAGCGCTCGCGCGAAACCTCTTTGATCGATTTTATAATCCTTTTTCCATGTAGGTGCGTGAATTCTCGCTTGTACGGACATTTCGACGAGATGTTCTTTATTGGTTTTCATGGAGCCCCTCCTTCACTAAAACATACACAATGTTTTCCATGCGTTCTTCATCATACCATTGCTTTTGTATTTACTTTCGTGTGCAGTTTTTCAATTAATATCGAAATTTCGGATTTTGCTCCCGGCATCCGTGTGCAGTTTTTCAATTAATATCGAATTTATGGACTTTACGCCCGAAAACCGTGTGCAATTTTTCAATTAAAACTGAATTTCTGTAGTTAAGGTTCGGAAACCTGTGTGCAAGTTCTCATTTTTAATTGAATTTCTGGACTAGCTGGACTTTGTGCTCTCAGTTTCTAAAAAAGGAAAGAGGCTATCTCGCTCCCGCTACTTTTTAGCGGTTTTGGGTAGCCCCTTCATCAAACTGTTTTTATTACGTGTTGTTGCGACAACTGTTCGGTTAATCTCTGTAAAGAATCTTGAGATCAGATGTTCGCGAAATTCGCTCGACGGAATGACCTCGCACGCGACCGATGACGGCATCGCCCATTCCGTTCATTTCGATATCCAACTCGTTAACCGACAAGTGTTTTGCGTCGATATCGCCTGAGCCGAAGACTGCTATCTCAAGTCTTTCCGCTTCACCGCTCAGAATGGAGACATTTCCCGATCCTGCGATTCTGACATACCCAGTTTTAGATAGTTCTCTGATCTTGACGTCGCCGGATCCCGCGATGCTGATTGATGCATCTTCGACCTCCCCAAAATCACAGTCTCCCGATCCTGCTACTTTTAACTGAAGTGATTTTACATCCCCCAGAGTCGTGTTGCCTGATCCCGTGATCATGACATTCGCCTCATCAACTTTGATTGCACTTCCGATGTTTGCGGAGCCCTTGATTTTTGCGTTCAAAGATTTTAGAACGGGGTCAGCGACGGAGAGCGTTATGGTGCCGGAATTTCGCGTGTTCCCAAAGCCGAGTCCGAAAATTTTGTTGGGCTTATAGCTATTAAGACAGATGACGAGTGTCGAGCCTTCTCTTTTGATGGAGAGATTTTTCATGAAAGATATGGAGCCGTCAGCTTTCCAGTGTGTTTTCCCGTCTTTGGATTGATCGATCGTAATGGCGCATGCGCCGGCGAGATCAAAGTCCAAACTGTCTATACCTTTGCTTTTCTCGTTCTCATCATTGTTGCTTTGGCTGACGGTGCCTTCATCGCTTTCCCAGTCATTCGAGCCGAAATCATCACTTGTGCGAAGAATGATATTGCCTTTTCCACGATTAATCACGACCATTTCTTCGAAATCGGCTTCACTGCCATCATCGAATCGAACGACCGAACCATCGATTTTTCCTTCCATATTGGCGTAGCATGCCCTATTATTTAGCTCGGCGACGAGTTTGAGGTTGCCATGTTCGGCAGGGAATAAAAAGCCATCTTCCGCGACTGCTCCGATAGGTGTTATGTCATCGCTAAACAAGTCGTTGATGGTGACGCCGAATGCGTCGGCGATCACCGGCAGTAATGCGATATCGGGACAGCCGATTCCGGTCTCCCATTTGGATACCGCTTGGGGAGAGACGCCGAGTTTCTGCGAGAGCGCCTCTTGTGTCAGATTTCTCTCTTTTCTCAATTGGGCAATGCGTACGCCCAGTTTTGCTACATCGTATGCCATTTGTTATTCTCCTTATGTGTGGACAACTGTGACGTGTCCTCGTTGTTTCACGGTTGTATCTTTGTTTTACGTGAGTACGACCGTGAACTTATCGTCTGCCGTTTAATTGGTTGCCGTTCTTCTTCAGGCAATCGCAACAGTGAATACTACAAAGGACCGGTCGCTCGTTGCTTCACTTGATGCCGTGCCTTAGTGTTACGGTCACTTTCAGTATGACGCCGAAAACGATGAAATCAATCACCGATCGGTTGAATCAAGCGCTTTTTGACTCAACGTATAGTTGTTCAACGTTCAGTTGAGTCTTCACATGCAGATTATATGACTTTTTTACGGGAAGATGGAATCGTTAGGCAGTATTTTGTCCGCTCTTGTGTTTGGTTCAATGCTCTAAAGCTAGATAGATCATCTGATAATCAAAAGCCGCCGGGACATTTTCGTTCCAGCGGCTTTGCTTCTGGTGGGTGATATGGGACTTGAACCTATGCCGAACCTACACTAGTAAGCTGTTGTAGCTTCCGATCTAATCGAAAAGCTTATTAACCGCATAATCTGCTTCCTCCGGTGTAAACTTGTCGTATATTAGCTGTTCACGCAGCTGTTCCTTTGACATTGGCATCAGATCTAGATAATCTTGTCCTTTCTTGACTGCTTGTTCCTTCCAGTTTGCTTTCACATTATTTACCGCATATCTTGCCTCTTCCGAGAGAAATTTTTCGAATAATAATTGATCGTACAGTCCTTCTTTCGAGAATGGCATGAGATCCAGATAATCATTCGCCTTCAATAAAGCTTGTTGTTTCCAATTCGCCTTGACATTATCAACTGCATATTGTGCTGCTTCTTTGGAATACTTCTCGTATAGCAATTGATTGTATAAACCAATTTTAGAGAATGGCATTAGCGCGAGGTACTGTTCTGCCTTCTTTAGTGCGTTTTGATACTCAAGTGACACGGCTTTAGTTGTTGTCGTTGTTGTGGATGACGGCTTATCAGAAGTTCTTTTCGTTGTAGTGGTAGAAGAAGTAGGATCTTTGGACGATTTTTTCTCGGTGGTACTAGTTGTAGTCTTTGTAGTGGGTGCGGTCGATTTTTGGGTTGTTGTAGTGGGTTTTGTTGTTGGGTCGACCGATGATTTCTGTTCGCCAGTGATCGTTGTAGACGATTCAGGTTCACCTGTTGTACGTGTGCTTGCTGATTCAGTTGTTACTTTAGTGGCAGATGGCGGTCTTGTGTCGAGCACTTCACTAGTTGCTGACATTTCAGGTGTGACGCTTGGACTTCCACAGGAAACCACAAGAATTGTTGCTAGAATGAGCGAAATAGCAAGGAGTTTTTTCATGTTGATCCCTTAATTCCTTTCCTTTTGAGAATTTTTCAGATGTTCTGAACCACATGACAGAACCGGTGGTTTCGAATAATGCTAGTGTGGCTAATCGTGCTAATCTTCTTTTTTGTGTTCCGTATTTGCACAAAAGTTGGCTAAGTAAATTGTGTATTGCTTTTATCTGATTCCATTTACATTCTACACAAATAAGCGGAAGAAAGGCATCAAAAATGGTTGTAGTGAGGCGTAAAAAAGTTGCATGCAGATATGGTTTATATACAACAAACCACTTTAACTCTGGAGACTATTATAAAACGAACAGCGAGCTTTCCTATTCAAATATTATTCTTATCTTTTTTACAGATTCCAAGAATTGCCGCAAGTCTGACATACTGCTTTTGTTACTGTCTTGTTTACGATCTTCTGTCTCTTTCTACCAAAAAGTGCCAGCAATATTGCTAGAAATGTAAAACAGATCCATTTGACGGGAATCCACCACCACCAAATCAAGAGTCACCACAGAAAACTGCGGCGCTTTCTGATGAGCCTTGCTTCGTTGACGATCTGTCTAGATACGTATCCACTACCACATCTGGAACATCTCATTTTGATCTCATCACTTTCTATATTTCTGCCATCAGACTATACGTTGTTGCTTACTATGAGAGCGTTGATTCCGGATCGGTCAGGCTCTACAGATGATCAACCGTTTTCTCGTACAACTCATATATCTCCATAGCGCTAAATTGCATTGACTTTGTTTTCTCAAGCAGCTTAGCCGCCGCGCTCTTATATTTTTTCTATGGCTATTGGAACTATCTCACATAGACGTGACTATCTCCTCTAAGATATCGGAGAAAAGCTCTCTAGTATACTTAACTGTCTTGATCGCAATAACGTCTCCCCCTTCAACCCAAGCTTTAACTAGGCTTATTATATCTATTCAGACGAAGCAGTCCTTCTCAGGTTGTTCAATTCATGGGTAATCGTTGTCGGCGCTACAGTCGTAGCTGTTGTTGTCTGTGCCGGTACTGCATCCTAGTCGTTATATCCTGCGCAACCTATAAGAGCCGAAAGGCACAACGCCAAAGCGACTGTCAAGGCAACAATTCATTTCATGTTTATTTCGAAGCTAATCAAAAACCGCTGAAACGTCGTTGTTCCAGCGGTTCTAGGTTGGTGGGTGATATGGGACTTGAACCTATGACCCCCTGCATGTCACGCAGGTACTCTAACCAGCTGAGCTAATCACCCGAACCGAAGACTAGGATACATGATTTTACATCGCGGTGTCAAACGGTATTTTTTATTCAGGTTAGGGAGTTCAGCGGATCTCAGCGTAGAGTTCAAGGTAGAGCTGAATGCCAATCGAGTTCAGCTGCGAGAGCTAAGCTGAGGCAAGGTTAGAGAATTCTACGACGATTTTTTGAAATCGAGGTAAAACGGCGTTTTTTCGACCGGTACGTCGTCGTTGAAGATTTCCTCTACCGAAACGGCTCTAAGCGGATTGAGCGCGAGCTCCAGCTTAAGTCCTCCCCCTCCGAGCGAGTAGTGACGCCAATACGGTTCATTTTCGGGGACGAGCCTGTCGGTCAAATGGAGGATCGGACCGCCGTGAAAGACGAGAGCGAGAGGGAATTGATCCTGTTCCGCTTGCGCTAGCTGTTCGATCCTTTCGAGTATAATTTGCAGACGCGCGCCGAACGCATCGAAAGGCTCACCGTCGGGCGGCGTGACTCTTCCCAAAGAATTTAGAAACTCCCTGTAGAGCGCATCGTTGAGGAGCTCAGCGTGCGTCATGCCGTCCCACTGACCGAATTCTCTTTCCTGCAGCTCTGGCATGAGTTCATATTCTTTTCCAGGGAAGTAGAGCTCCGCGGTACTGCGCGCTCTCTTGAGCGGAGACACCCATAAGGTCTTGACCTCGGGAACGGCGCCACGCCGAACTCTTTGCCGAATGAGCATAGCGCTCTCGGGGAGGATGTCATTGTTCTGTATTGAACCCTGATATTCGCGACAGAGGTTCTGGAAAGTCAGTCCGTGGCGAATAAAGTAAACTGTTATCGTCTTTTCTTTCATAATATTTTCCTTTTACATATTTGTTCTTACACAAGCGTATCGTATGGAGGGATCGAATCGCAATTGTGTAACATTTGAGATTTGTTCTCTTACTGTAAATTCCGTCGTGTGCAAGTGATAATACGATTGGTGTTTCAAACAGTCTCACTGTCCAAGTTACTTTGGCATTCAGCTATTCAGCTCTTTGAAGATTTGATATATGTCGTCGGGTTGACAGTAATGGCAATAGCATTGTACAATCATTTGGCTGGCGACCCGTAAGGGCGCTTATTTCTGGGATCGCATACGAGGGCAGATGACTTCTCGCGCGATTGCCATGAGAGGTGAATGAGATGAAAGAAGGAATACATCCTAAATACGGCAAAAGTGTTGTGCGTTGCGCATGCGGCGAGACGTTTGAAACAGGCGCGACGAAAGAAGCGATCAACGTTGACGTATGTTCCAAGTGCCATCCCTTCTACACGGGACGTCAGAAGCTCGTCGATACGGGCGGACGCGTTGACAAGTTCAGAAGGCGCATGGAGCGGAAAGACTAAGGCCGCAGGGGGGAGCTCAACGGCTCCTCTTTTTTTGATGTGTTTTGCGCAAACGTTAGCGTTAGAGATAATATTCGATATGAAATGAGATCCATGTAACCCTAGTCGTTCTCTGTGTCGCTTGGGTTCAGCGAAGATAAGTGATTCGATCATAAATATATGGAAAACAATCAGGCGGAATTTTTAGAAAAGGCGGAGGGAACCGGTGTTTGTAAAAAGACGTCGATCGGCGGTCAAGCGCTGATCGAAGGTCTGATGATGCTCGGTCCCGACAAGCAGTCGATCGCCGTCAGGAGTTTGGACGGTGAGATTGTCCTGACAGTTAAGGATCGCTCTTCTTTTGCCAATCGATTTAACATCCCGTTTCTCAGAGGGGTTGTGCGTCTTGTGACACAGTTGAAAACGGGCGTAGGGGCGCTCAGTTATTCTGCCGATGTCGCCATGCAGGATGGGGAGACGAGTGAAGGTGAAAAAAAATCGCGCTTCGATCAGTTTGCCGATCAACATCCTCAACTTGTAATGGGGTTTGCGCTGGTATTCTCGCTCGCCTTGTCCGTCGCCATATTTATCCTGTTGCCAAGCGCCTTGACTGATCTGATTCGCAAGGTGACAGGAGTCGGTATCGGTCAACAGAAAGGAGCCATGGCGCTTGCCTTATCTTTATTTGAAGGGTTCGTCAGGATCGCTGTCTTTATTTTGTACTTGTGGTTGACGTCTCTCAGCAAAGATATCAAGCGCGTCTGGATGTATCACGGCTCGGAGCATAAAACGATTGCGGCGTACGAAGCCGGATTGCCGCTGACGGTCGAGAATGTTCGCCCCATGAGCCGTTTTCACCCGCGTTGCGGGACATCTTTCCTGTTCTTGGTTATGCTTATCTCCATACTTGCCTTCGCCGTGGTCGGACGCTATTCACTTTGGATTAATATTGTGATTCGGCTCGCCCTGTTGCCTTTAGTAACGGGCATTTCTTATGAAATCATTAAACTTGCAGGCACATACGACAATGTTTTGACGCGGGCGATATCAAAGCCGGGGCTGGCTCTGCAACGCTTGACGACAGCGGAACCGGAGGACGACATGCTTGAAGTCGCGATCGCAGCCATGAACGCCGTTATTCCTGAAAATCCCGACAGCGATCGATGGTAATCGCCAATCACGTGAGTGTAAGTCGGCGGACATTTCTCGATCAGGCAACGGATCGCCTCCGAAAAGCGGGGATAGAGGAAGCGCGTAAAGAAGCACGTCTTCTGATTGAGGATGTCGCCGATATTTCGATCGCTCATCAGCTTGCCTTCCCTGACATCTTGTTAAGTGACAAACAGCTCGCTGCTCTCGACGAAGCGCTTGCGATGCGCGAAGCTCGCATACCGCTATCGCAAATTGTCGGGAAGGCGTCATTTTACGGGCAGACTTTTGCGACCACAAAAGACACGTTGACGCCTCGACCTGAGAGCGAGCTGCTTGTCGATGCAGTCATTGAGTACACGCGCGGATTAGAAAGTGTATCTTTGCTCGACGCCTTTACAGGCACGGGTGCGGTTGGGATATCCGCAGCAAGGTGCTTACATGAAGCGGGAATAGAAGTTATCTTGACGATGACCGACAATTCATGGCACGCCTTAGAGATCGCCGGAAAGAACGCGTGCCGCCTCATTCCCGCGGTCAACTGGCATCTGGAACACGTTGACATATGGCCATCGACATACCGACTTTATGATGTCATTACGTCAAATCCACCATATGTAGCAACGGATGAAATAATGACTCTAATGCCTGAGGTAAGCCGCTCTGAGCCCTTTTCAGCTCTCGATGGCGGTCAAGACGGATTGGACTTTTATCGTCGGCTGTCGCGGGAGACTGGACGTTATTTGAGCGATAACGGTGTCCTGCTCATTGAAATAGGCGCTTCGCAGGAAGAAGAAGTCGTGCGTCTTTTTTTGGATCGCGGCGCATGGCGTGAAGTGGACCGAAAAAAGGATTTGGCGGGGCATACGCGCGTTCTTGCCTTTTGCAAGGTTGCCTAATGGACTGTTTGGTAAGATAAAGTGGAGTATAAGAAATCGGAGTTGCTATGGACATCGGTGAACTGACAAAATTGACGACGAGCGAGGAGCGTTACGACGAGCTGACGGAGATGCTCGCCGACACGGAACTCATGCGTGATCGCGAGGCTTATGTCCGTCTCGTCAAGGAGCATGCGGAATTACAGCCGCTTGTTCAACTCGTCCGCGAGCTCCGAGAGGTTCAGGAAGAGTTGGCGGTGAATCGAGCGCTTCTCTATGAGACGGACGATCAGATTCTCCGCGAACTCGCTCGCGAAGAAGTTGCCGAGCTCGAAGAAAGAGAATCATCTCTTGAAGCCGCTATCATGGAGGAAATTGAGCCGAAAGACGAAAACGATGAGCGCAACGTCATCATAGAAATACGCGCGGGGACGGGAGGCGAAGAAGCGGCATTGTTCGCTGCCGATCTCTACCGTATGTATGTCGCCTATGCGGAAGCGCGGAGTTGGGAAACGGAAATCGTCGATTTTAACGAGACGGAATTGGGCGGTTTCAAAGAGATTGTCTTCATTATTGACGGGAAAGGCGCTTTCAGCCGTTTGAAGTATGAAAGCGGCGCGCATCGCGTGCAACGTGTGCCTGAGACCGAGGCGGGCGGGCGCATTCACACTTCCGCCGTCACTGTCGCCGTTTTGCCTGAAGTAGACGAGGTCGATTTCGAGATTGATCCGAAAGATCTTCAGATTGATACGTACCGTGCGTCGGGCGCAGGCGGGCAACACGTCAACAAGACGAGTTCCGCCATTCGTATCACGCATCTTCCGAGCGGCGTTGTGGTGACGTGTCAGGATCAACGATCGCAACATAAGAATCGCGATAAAGCGATGGCGCACTTGCGCGCAATACTTCTCGACAAGGCCGAACAGGAGCGCGCCGATGCGATCGCGAGCGAGCGTAGAAGTCAGGTGGGCTCCGGTGATCGAAGCGAAAGGATCCGAACGTACAACTTCCCGCAGTCTCGCGTGACAGACCACCGCATCGGCTTGACTTTGTATAAACTGGATCGCATTCTGGCGGGAGAACTCGACGAAATCATCGATGCGCTGCAAATCGCTGCGCACGAGGCAGCTTTACAGGCGTAACGACAAACAGGGAACATATATGGATATGCGGATCATGCTCGTTGAACACCCGATCGATGAAACCCTCTTTGAGGAGGTCGGGGAAGCGCTCGCGACAGGCTCCATCGTTGCTTTTCCAACGGAGACTGTTTACGGACTCGGAGCGTCCGCACTTCTTCCCGATGCCATTCGCGAGATCTTTCGTTTGAAAGGCAGACCGGCAGACAATCCGCTGATCGTCCATCTTCTGTCTGACAAGGAACTGGAAGGTGTTGTCGCTACTATTCCGGATGCCTTTCAGGTTCTATATGAAGCTTTTTCTCCAGGTCCTTTGACCTATGTGATGCCGCGCGGAGAACTGATTCCGGATGAAGTGACTGCAGGTCTTGAGACGGTTGCCGTGCGATTCCCGTCACAGCCCGCGGCGCGCGCTCTGCTTGCCGCCGCCAAAGTCCCCGTTGTCGCGCCTTCCGCAAACGTGTCGGGCAGACCGAGTCCGACGAGAGTGCGTCACGTCCTCGATGATTTTGCCGGGCGCATTCCATGGATCGTCGATGACGGACCGTGTGAAGTTGGTCTGGAGTCGACGGTGATCGACTTGACGTGCAGTCCCGTCAGAATATTGCGTCCAGGCGTCGTGACGGCGGAGATGATTTATGAGAAAACGGGAATCGAGACTGTTTTTTGGAAAGACGTCGCTCAAGGCGGAGTTGTCGAGCGCCCCGCTTCGCCGGGAATGAAGTACCGCCACTATGCGCCGAAAGCGACGGTGCGTATCGTTCTTCCCGAGGAGGGTCTTTCGCTGTCTGATCAGTTGGTCGAGCTCATGGATCCTGAGATATCTATTGGATTATTTTTTAGCGAGTCGAGCTGGAATGAATTTCGCTCGAAAATGGACGCGTTTCCTCCGGGACTTTTTGTTTACACATACGAGGGAGCCAGCGACCTTTCGAAGGCGAGTCATCATTTGTTCGACGCGTTGCGCACGCTCGACGAGCAGGGCGTCGAACTCATCTACGCTGAAGGCTTTGAGGGAGAGAATGCTGCCGCGTACATGGATAGACTGACACATGCTTCAGTCAAAAGTGAAGAAACTGAAGTGCGTCAAGTATTGTTCGTTTGTCAGGGAAACACGTGTAGAAGTCCCATGGCGGAGGCGTTGTTCAATGATCGATACGGCGACACCGGATGGCGGGCGATTTCAGCTGGACTTTCCACGATTCCGGGGTGGCCTGTCTCTGAACACTCGGTGGAAGCTCTGCGCGAATTCGGCATCGATTGTCGCGGAATGACCTCTAAGCCTGTTAACCGGAGGATGTTACGGAAGGCGAGTCTTGTCGTCACGATGACGACGATGCAACGCGAGTGGCTGAGGCGGTCGGCGCCCGAATTGAAGGACAAAATCATCTCGATGGCGGATATTTCGGAGCAATCACAGGACATAGCGGATCCTTTCGGTGAAACGCTTGTTTCCTACCGACGCGTACGCGACGAGTTAAGCGAGGTGATGGATGATTTATACCGGTTTTTACAGCATTCGGATCTTTTGTAGTCGATCATTTTTGAACGGCGAGCAACCGTTGTGATCGGTCATATTTCGTTTTAAGCGAAATACTTTAGGGCTTCTTTTCGATACACTTGATGAACAGGAAAGTAAACAGTTGAAGGCATAATAAGCGGGATACTTGTAAAACCGGGTGACTTGACGGGGGTTTCGTTTCCGTGCTAGAGTGTGACTCGCGCCTGTGAAGACAGGTGTAGTCCTCGCTCTGCAAGGTGCAGAGCCGTACAGTCCGGGAGGAGGTTAATAATCCCATGACGAAAAAATATGAATTGATCTATGTTCTGAATGGAACACTTCGGGCGGATGAACTGAAAGCGCAGATGGAGCGCGTGCACGGTATTGTTGAGGCGTCCGGCGAGATTGTCGACATCGTTGAGTGGGGTCGACGTCGTCTTGCATACGAGATTCAAGATCTCCGTGAAGGATATTATGTCCTTGTGTATTTTAATGCCGCTCCCGATGCGCCGCGTGAGATTGAGCGTTTGCTGCGCATCTACGATGCGGTGCTCCGTTTCCTCATTGTGGTAGCGGAAGGCGATTTTGTCCCGACAAGACGCACATTGGCGGAAGAAGAGTCTGATGAGAAAGCGACAGAAGACGTGGATGAGTCCGAAGTTTCGGAAGTCGAAACGGAAGATGCAACTGAGTCGGAGTCCGTGGCTGAAGCTGAAACTGAAGCTGAAACTGAGGCGGAAGTCGTAGCGGAACCCGAAGAGGAAGTAGTGGCGGAAGCAGAATCGGATGAGGAAACTCCCGTTAAACAAAATGAAGAAGTAGTGTTAGAAGAAGAGCCGGTAGAGGAAAATTAAAAAACCGCTGATTTGTCTGATGACAGAAAGGACACATGAATGAACAGAGCAATCTTAATGGGACGACTGGCAAGAGATCCCGAGATTAGGACAACGCAGGGCGGGATTCCCGTCTGTAATTTTACCGTTGCCTGTGATCGTCGCAGTCGTGCCGCTGACGGGACATGGCAGAATCAAGCTGATTTCATCCCTTGCGTTGCATGGCGCCAACAAGCTGAATTTGTCCATCGATATTTCAGCAAGGGTGATCGAATTCTTGTCTCCGGTTCCATTCAACCGAGGAGTTGGGATGACGACAAAGGAAATCGCCGTTATACGACGGAAGTGATCGTCGATGAAGTCGAGTTTTGCGAATCGAAGCGCGGAGGTGGAGGTCGCCGCGATGAGGCGGATTATGACCGTACGGACCGCGCGTCGGCCTCGGCATCGACGGTGGACAGTGGAGGAGACGGTTTTCTCCCTGTACCGGATGATGACACATCGCTGCCGTTTGATTTTTAATTAACTGAAACCGTGAAGGAGTATTGAATATGTCAGAAACAAGAAGACG
>JAAZMK010000030.1 GCA_012798865.1 Clostridiaceae bacterium
AATGACATTATACGCAAGAGATATTGCCGATTCAAATGACAATGCCGTGACAGGAAGGTCAATAATCTCATCGAATCTACGAGCTAGAACAAAGACAAGAACCACTTATCAAATGATTTGAGCAATACCTGATCCTGAATATGAAAGGGTGCGCGGCGAGCGATTTTATCGAACTTGAATAATAAGTAAACAAGTCGCGCACGATCTTGTGGATCTAATAATTCAAGGGTGGACAGCTCATCAATGGCAGCTTTCACATTTATGTTCAATTCGGGAAGTTGTGGGGAGATTTGAATTAGTTTTTCAAACCGCTCAAGGATTTTCGGACCGAACTCCAACTGTATCGGAGAAAGGCGTATGCAGGACGCTCGAGTCGAAGAATCACAAATTATGACAAGATAAGGTCGCCGATCCTCAACGGCGACCCTCTCATCGAGAAGCGTCAAACTAAGACGATCAATGGCGCTTCGTAATAAATTATCCTTTGTCTGAGGCTGAAGGATCAGTCGATCAAATCTCGATAATTTATGATAACCGCGTTCAAGAATGTCAGCGATATTCTCCCCTCCAAGACCGCTGATAAGCAACACATCACCTTCTTCAGGAGTTATATCATCGAGACCGTCCGTCAACACAAATCGACTGACATTCAACAATCCCGCTTCTGTAATACGCCGCCGCGCCATCTCGATCGGTCCGCGGTGAATATCGGTGATCAGGACTTGCTTACAAGTACCGCGTTTTAAAAGTGAAATCGGCACCGTGGCATGGTCACTGCCGACGTCAATGAGACGCCGGCACGGCGGGACGCATGCTGTGATGAGTGTCAATCTGTCCAATTTGAAGATATATCTATCGGTTATGCTCAGTCGTAATAATCGCGCAGTCTTTCGCTCATTCTCGGTCCACGCATTTTTCGAAGCGCTTTCGCTTCGATCTGGCGAATACGTTCACGTGTCACGTCGAATTCGAGTCCAACTTCCTCAAGTGTGCGCGCTCTTCCGTCATCTAGACCGAAACGCAGACGAAGAACTTTTTCCTCTCGAGGAGTCAAACCGGAAAGGACTCTCTCCAACTCTTCTTTCAATAAAGTTGTCGCTGCCTGCTCTGCGGGCGAGGGTGCATCTTCATCTGGAATAAAATCACCGAGATGGCTGTCCTCCTCTTCCCCGATCGGTTTTTCAAGTGAGACGGGCTCTTGGGAGATTTTCATTATTTCACGCACTTTCTCCGGCGTGATATCCATCTCCGCAGCAATCTCCTCTACCTCAGGCTCACGACCGAGTTCTTGAACAAGCTGCCGCTGAATGCGGATCAATTTATTGATTGTCTCAACCATGTGTACAGGGATGCGGATCGTGCGCGCCTGATCGGCGATCGCACGCGTGATCGCCTGTCGAATCCACCATGTCGCGTACGTGCTGAACTTAAACCCCTTTGTATAGTCAAATTTATCGACTGCCTTAATGAGACCGAGATTCCCCTCCTGGATCAGATCGAGAAAGTGCATGCCGCGACCAGTGTAGCGCTTCGCGATGCTGACAACGAGTCGAAGGTTCGCTTCAGTCAGATGCTGCTTCGCCTCCCAATCCCCTGCTTCCATGCGAGCGGCAAGTTCCTTTTCCTCGTCTGCCGTCAACAATTCGACTTTGCCGATTTCCTTCAAATACATGCGGACGGGATCATCGACGATCATCGCGTCATTGAAAGCTTCCGCTTTCTTGCTGCGATCACGCTCAAGCATCTCGCGCTCAATTTCATCCTCGTCGATCACTTCGATGCCCGCACGTTCGAGAAGGACGATCACATCATCGAGACGTTCTTCATCCCATTTAATCTGTTCAAGAAAATCGAGCACTTCTTGCTGTTCAAGTTCGCCGTCTTTGTCCTTACCGTGACAAACGAGCGGATAGAGTGCATTCAGATCCAAATTGCTGTCATGGATACGCTCGAGAATCGATTCATCATCCATCTCGTCTTCATCAACTTCTTCCTCGTCGCCAGTGTAGAGCGAATCATCGATGCCGTCATCCTCAACGTCAGGATCAAAATCCCTCTCGTCAACGGAATCTTCATCAATGAGCTCTCTCTGGTCGTCGACTTCTGCACGAGCAGCATACGTTTCAGCTGCAACGCGCTTCATGATGATTTCTTTCGCATCAACAATTTCTATCTCATCTTCTGAAAAAATGTCGAGCGCGGGTGCATCGATCGCCTTATAATTATCCATCGATACCAAAACAGGAAGCTCTGCTTCTGAAATTGTCATGTCGTCATCTCGAGTGTCAAGTGTCCTGACCGCGGTGACAGTCGCGGCTTCACGCCACGTCATCGTCTGTAAGTCATCTATTTTTTTGCTCACGATCCTCAATCTCCTTGTATCAACATACGATAAGTCTCTGCGGCCATCGTATACGTTGCCGCTTTCGCATATAAACTCTCAGCTTCCTTCTCAGATCCGGACAGATTATGTTCGTTTGCCTCCCTATTCCAACGTTCGGCGCAAGATGCCCAGTTAGATATTCTAAGATAAGCCAGACGATCAAGAAAGATGTCACTAAGCTCATCAACTGCAAAATTGGCTTCGGTCACCTCCCGATGTTGGCGTATCAACAAAGTATGCAAGGCGTCGGCACTTTTTGCAAGCTTTGATGCTTCCTCTTCAGGAAGACCTTCGCTCATTTTAGCCAAAGTACTTCCGATCGCCGCATCAAGTCCTGCCAATGTCAAATCATCCGTTTTCGCTTCCCGGATGGTGACTTTTGCTAGGTGTTGCATAAAATCGGTACTGAAATCGTCAGGTGATAGCGATCGCCTAGTTTCATCCGACAACAGCAACGACTTAACATCATCAGTCAAAACAAAACCTGTCAAATCCGATTCGCTCAAACGAGTATTTAGGCTCACGAGCGTTCGATCAAAAGATAGAAGCGTCAACAAAAATAATTCACGACTAATTGTCCGACCTGAAATGCGCATTCTGCGCCTTTGAACAACTTGATTCATTGGCTCAGTTTCACTGGAACTATCATCATGCTTAAGTAACAGTGAGCGACGTCGCTCAATCTCGCGGATCAAACTTCCCGTATTCAATTGTAGTTCATTTGCGAGTTTCCCGCCGTATATCTCTCTCTTAACACCATCATTCTCTTGAGCAAGAATATCTA
>JAAZMK010000031.1 GCA_012798865.1 Clostridiaceae bacterium
CAAAGCGCAATGGCAGGGCCCGGTATTCCGTCACGATCACCGATGACGATGACCTTTTTACCGTCGAGTATGCTCATTCAATCATCTCCTTTCATTTGATCTCGGGTGATCAAGGGGAACCCACCCCATAGCGCAACAAGCATTGTTGTCACGAATATATAGTCTATCACGAATGGGCAATTATTTGGCACGTTATAATGCCCTTTTTGCCACTCGCGATACACGCTTTTTAGATGTACCTTTTCACCATGTCTTCAACGGCGTCGGGTGTCGCGTCGTCCTTAACGAGCTCTTCCACTTTTTCGCCGTTTTGGTAAATGGCGACGACCGGCAGCCCGAGGATTCTCTGGCTGATGGCAAGGCGGCGAGCTTTCGAGGTGTTGAGCGCCGTGAAAAGGATTTTGTCTCCGTATTGCTCTTCAAGCGCTTCGACGTGAGGCTTCAGCGCGGCACAAGGGACGCATCCGTCGCCGTAATAATCGACGAGGATCGTGCCTTCGCCTTTGAGGACGATTTCTTCAAAGTTGTTTCTGTCAAGTTCTAGCATGCGTATTTCCTTCCTAATCCGATTCTATATCTAATTTCATCTTCTAAAAGCGAGCGGTGACTTGCGCTACAGAACAAAAAGGCATGACGGGATGCGTCTTCGTTCATGCGGTTGGCATCACAAACTAGAACCACCTTCGATCGTTGCCGCCGATACATACGACAAGAGCGAGTATGGCACGAGTCGCTTTTTCGCCTTTTCTGTCAAGCGGAGACGAGACAGGCGTTTGCCTTCCTCATCTCCGCTGAACTTTGACCTATCCGATGACGCCCGATGCGAGATCGTGTTCCACCTGCATGGCGGCAATCGCGCCGTCCGCGCAAGCCGTGACGACCTGGCGGAGAGGTGTTTTGCGGACATCGCCCGCCGCGTAGACGCCTGGGAGACTTGTGCGCATCGATTCATCCGTCAGGATGTAGTCCCATTCCGTGTCGACTTTGTCGAGGAACAGCTCTGAATTCGGCAAGAATCCGATAAATACGAACACGCCGAACATCCCGTCATCGGGATCCGCCTCAACGAGACGTTCCTCGCCGGTCTTCGTGTCTTTGACCGTCATGCCTGAAAGGATGCCGTCGCCGTGCAGACCGACGACTACGGAATTCCACATAAATTCGATCTTGTCATTTGCGAAGGCGCGCTCGCGAATCGACTCGACGGCGCGAAGTTCATCGCGACGATGGATGATCGTGACTTTACGCGCGAATTTCGTGAGGTACATCGCCTCTTCAACGGCAGTATCGCCGCCGCCGACAACAAATACTTCGAAATCCTCGAAGAAAGATCCGTCACAGGTCGCGCAGTACGAGACGCCGCGTCCGGTGAATTCGGCTTCGCCGGGACATCCGATCAGACGCGGATGAGCGCCTGTCGCGATGATGACGGCTTTCGACTGATAGACACCGTGGCGCGTATGGACGCGCTTTACTTTGCCTTCTAGTTCGACTTCCGTAACGTTAGCGCTCAGGCGTTCGACACCGAAATGCGCCACTTGTGCCGTCATGCGCGCGATCAGTTCCGCGCCGCTTTCAATGTTATCGGGACCTGACAGACCTCCGGGGTAATTCTCAATCTCGGAGGTGATGGCGATTTGACCGCCGTCCTGTCCTTTTTCGATCAATAGCGTGTCGAGTCGCGAACGTCCGGCGTAAAGACCCGCCGTCAGCCCTGCAGGACCTGCTCCGATGATAATGAGATCGTACAATTTTTCCATAAATCCTTTGCCTTCCTGAAACTTCCGGTCAGCCGCTGCTGAATTAGACTTCAAAGATCGTCTGGTCGTCAACCTCGGTGGACAATGCCTCGAGTGCCTTGTCGACCAGCTTGCGCCTCAGCGCGTATTCTTCATCAGCGGGGAGTTCCGGATTGCCCAGCGGGTGCGGGATCGCGATCGCCGGGACGATACGGTTCGCTCCGACCGTCATCGAGATCGGTGTAACCGTACAGATATGCACCACGGGGATGCCTGCTCTTTCAATTTCCTTGACCATTGTTGCACCGCAACGTGTACAAGTTCCTCAGGTCGAGGTGAGAACGACGGCGTCCACATCGTACGAGATGAGTTTCTCCGCGATTTCAGCAGCAAATTTCTTAGCTGAGGCGACGGCGGTACCGTTTCCGGTGGTCGAGTAGAACCAGTCGTGAAGTTTGCCGATTTTGCCTTCTTTTTCGTACTGACGGAGAACGTCGACGGGAATGACGCGGTCGGCATCCTCATTGGCGTAAACAGGGTCATGACCGCCGTGAGCCGTTTCGAATGTATTGCTTGTCAGATCGTCAACGCCTTCAATGCTGTAGCTTCCGTATTTCGACGCGGAAGAGCTCTCAATGCGATCGGGGTTGCCTTTTGGTACAATACCGCCCGACGTCACGATGGCGACGGTCGCCTTCGTCATGTCTTTAATGGCGGGCATCGGGGGCACGCGATCAAATGTGGGCATGGGATATTCCGTCTCGAAGGGAGCACCCGCGATCTTCTTGAGGAGCATCTCAAGGGCGCGTGTGCTTCCGCGCTTCTTATCGAAGAAGTTTCTGCGGACACCGTCGGGGAGGTAACCCTCTTCGACGGATGCGCCGATGCGCTCGCCTTTGACGAGCTTGAGCGCGAGTTTTGCCATCGTGGGGACGGCTTTTCTCATACCGGCGGCGCTGTTTGCTGTGGACACGGTCAAGACCTTTGTGCGGAACATGTCGGCACCGGGATTCTCGACGTACATGCCTGTCAGGACCGGAATGCCGAGTTCTGTTTGTACGGCATCGCAGATGGTGCCGCAGGCGACGCCGTAACGTCCGGCGTTAAAGGCGGGACCGGCGATAAACAGGTCGGGAGATTCTTCCTTGACCATTTCGAGCACCATTTCCGTGGCGAGCTCAAGATTTTCGTTAAACCAAGAGTCTCCGCAGACGATTGTCGCGACGATTTCCGCTTCATCCCCGAAATTTTTGGAGAAAGCCAAACCCGGTCCCGCGGGACCTTCGCGCTTTTCCGCGGGGATGTGAGCCATTTCTTCGCCGCCGACTTGCCCGAAGAACTGGTTGATGTAATGGACAACTTTAAATTTGCTCATTCTTACCCTCCTTATTATCGCGCGCTCATGCGGTTGAAGCCCATCTCATTCGTCGATCCAGTAATGATCTGGAGCTCGGCTTCGATTGAACCGTCAGGTCGCAGCGACCCGGCGTGACCGCCGGCTACTGTATCGACATAGTCGAGTGTGCCGATGACGCGATCGAGCGGTGGCAAAATGACGACTTCGTTCGCGTTTCCGCCCGTGACGACGGCGTTCGCGAGTTCGTCCGCGTCTGCCAGCGACTGGCTCTTGCCGTCCTGACCGGCGTACTCGTCCGTGATGATGACTGTCTTGATGCCTTGTTTTTCGAGCTTCGTGCAGTTCATGATCAAGTCTGTGTCGGGGTTTCCAAAGCCTTCCTGTGAGATGATCGCAGCATCGAGCGACAGGTAATTCGCCATTTTGGCAGTCCAATCCGATGAACGGATCTTGTCATCCAGGTAGACGTTTTCGTTTGTGATGATGGTTCCGACGAAGTTGATCTTCTTGCCATGAACGGCGAGCAGGTCGTGGATAACGGGGTTGTTCTGGTGATGGTAGGTCGTATTCTTGTCACACGCCGACACGCAGTTGCCGGAGACAATGGCGCCGTCCATCACTTCCGTGGCGCTAATCAAAGTGGACAGCGTGCGCTTTGCGTCTACGCCGTACACGTAAGTATCGTGCAAGAGTCCTTGGCTTTGCAGCATCATGACGTAACCGACGCGCGGCAGATCTTTCCACTCTTCCTTAAATGTTTCCGCGATAGTCGGAGTCTCGTAGACGACCGTTTCGTCCGGGACGAGTTCTCTCGCCAATTCGCCTATCGCTGCGGCTGTTCTCAACCCTGCGAGCCTTGCGGCAGCCTCATACTCGTGTTGTTTGAAGTCCTCAACAGGTTCCATAACGAGCACGAGATTGTGCAGCTTTGAGAATGGCGTGTATTCTGCTCCGACA
>JAAZMK010000032.1 GCA_012798865.1 Clostridiaceae bacterium
CTCCGGAACTGCTCGCAGCGAAATGGTACAAGGACGTCAACGCCTCGCGTTTTGTCGCCTTGATCATAGATGCGCTGAATCACAATGCGTCGCTGTCGTCTCTCCTCGATCCAACCGCCAAGATCAGAAAGCTTCTGTATGCGATTGATATTAATAGGCAGGCAACGAACGGGATGATCGCCAAAGATCAGTAGACAATAAGGCAACATCAATTCGACGCATATCGCTGTAGAACGATAAAGAAGGCGGCGACTCTTATTTGTTTTGAGAGTCGCCGCTACTGTTTGATTTTAATTTTTACTCGAGATTTTTATCGTTATAGTATCTTCGTCCCGAGAGAACGCCCGCCAATCAGATGAAAATGCGCATGCATGACAGATTGCCCTGCCGCTATACCGCAGTTGTTGATAAGACGGAATCCTGTCTCTTCAAGTCCTACAAGGCGCACGATCTCGGGCAACGCCCGAAACATAGCATTCAATGCCGCAAGTCCTTCTTCGGAAGCTGACATCGCGTGAACGTTTTCGAAATGAACCTTCGGAATGATCAACACATGCACTGGTGAAACGGGGTGGAGATCATTGAACGCCAAGACATTCTCGTCTTCATATACTTTCTTCGACGGAATATCACCTTGAACAATTTTGCAAAAAATACAATTATCCATCAATTTCTTCCTCTCTTACACAATAGAAGCCAAATGAGCGCGGACAGCTTCCACCGCATCGTCAATTTTTGCGACATCGCGTCCGCCTGCTTGAGCCATGTCGGGGCGTCCGCCGCCACCTCCGCCGGTGATTTTTGCGGCAATGCGAACGAGGTCACCTGATTTGGCACCATCGGAAATCGCTTTAGCGCCTGCCATCGCCAACCAGAGAACCTTGTCGCCATCGTCAGATGGGGATGCGAGTAAGATAACGGCGGACTTACCGACCTTATCACGGAATCGATCACCTGCTTCGCGAAGCATCTCCGCATCGCAATTCGGCAAAATAGCCGACAACAGCTTAAAGGGACCGATTTCACTTTCAACCGCATTGTGATCCGAAACGGATCCACTAAGCCTCTCGCGTTGCAAACGCTTTATTTCATCTTGTTGAGCCTTAACGCGTGTTTCAAGCGCGTCAAAGCGCATCATCATTTCATCTCGACTGACATGCAAGCGATCCGACAGTTGTTTCACAATCTCTGCGTCTTTGAATACCTCGCGCATAGCACCCTCGCCCGTCACAGCTTCGATACGCCTAATGCCGGCGGCAATACCGTTTTCGGACAAAATGCGAAACAAAATGAGTTCGCCTGTCGATTTTACATGCGTCCCGCCGCACAATTCACGCGACCAGTCTCCACATGAGACAACGCGGACGTTGTCCTCGTACTTTTCGCCAAACAAAGCCGTTACACCTTGCGCTTTGGCGTCCTCCAAGCTCATTACTTCCGTCATGACCGGCAAATTTTCCAGAATCTTGGCGTTGACGAGTCTTTCCACTTCACGCAATTGTTCATACGTAACGGGACCGTCATGTACAAAGTCAAAGCGCAGTCGATCCGGCGCAACAAGTGATCCCCTCTGATCGGCGCCGTCTCCGAGCACACGATGCAAGGCAGCATGAAGCAAATGCGTTGCCGTATGGTTGCGAGCCGTTGAAAGCCTCGTCACTCTGTCGACATCGAATACAACATCATGACCGGCATACAATGTCCCCGCCCTGACTTTCGCTCGATGCAGCACAATTCCGTCGCCGGAAGATTCCGCGGTGAAAATGTCAACGATCGTCTCGCCCTGTTTCATCGTGCCGCGGTCACTCGTCTGACCGCCACCGAGCGCATAGAACGGTGTTCCGTCAGAGATCAGAAAGACTTCTTCTCCCTCCGAAGCTGTCTTCACTTCAAGAAAAGCGCGATCGGCTTCGGACAATTTAAGAATGTGAAGGAGCTTAGCGGCTGAATCAAGCCGGTCATAACCATAAAAAGACGTCGGTTCAAGCGCGCGAATGTGATTGGGCAACGACGTGGCGCCCCATGCGGTGGATGATTTTTCGAGGAAATCTCTGCGCGCGCGTTCGCGTTGCGCATTCATCAGGTGAGAGAATGACTCCATATCAACCTTCATCCCATTCTCCGCGGCAATCTCGACCGTGAGCTCAATGGGAAAACCGTACGTATCGTGTAAAAGGAAGCAGATGTCGCCCGGCAACTCATCATACCCTTTGGCGCGCTCATGCTCAATCGCCTCTTTCAAATACGCCAAACCTTGCTCGATTGTTCGATTGAAGCGCTTTTCCTCAGCCTCCAATACACGTATAATCCGATCCTCATTCTTAAGCTCCGGATAGTGCCCCTTTGATTGAGCGATGGCGACGCGCATAACGGGAGCGAGGATCGGCTCGTCCACGCCGAGAAGGCGCCCTTGCCGAGCCGCGCGCCTGATCAGTCGGCGCAATACATAGCCGCGTCCCTCGTTGCCTGGAAGCACGCCGTCAGCAATCATCATCATCGAAGAGCGAACGTGGTCGGTGATAATACGGATAGCGATATCTTTCGACTCGTCTTCACCGTATACCGTTCCAGTTACCTCACAAGCTTTTTCGACAATCGCTCGCACAGTATCGACATCAAGCAGCGTCGGAACATTCTGTACAATGGACGCGATGCGTTCAAGACCCGCACCCGTATCGATGTTCTTATTTTCGAGCGGCACATACGTGCCGTCCTCTAATCGATCAAACTGCGTAAAAACGAGATTCCAGTACTCGACGTAGCGATCACACTCGCAGCCGACGTTACAATTCGGATCGTCACAGCCATATTCTTCGCCCCTGTCATAAAACATTTCGGAACAAGGACCGCAAGGACCGACGCCGTGTTCCCAGAAGTTGCTTTCGTCAAATCTGAAAATACGCTCCGCAGGGAAACCGATGTCGCGCCAATACTCAAAGGCTTCATCGTCATCCACATGAATCGAGACGTAGATACGTTCCGGATCTAGCTTCAACACATCAACTGAAAACTGCCATCCCCAGAGAATCGCCTCTTTCTTAAAGTAATCGCCGAATGAAAAATTGCCAAGCATTTCAAAGAACGTGCCGTGGCGACCTGATTTGCCCACATTTTCAATATCCGGAGTGCGAATGCACTTCTGACATGTGACGACACGTGTGGAAGGCGGCGTTTTCGCCCCCGTAAACCACGGTTTCATCGGTGTCATACCCGCGTTAATCAAGAGTACGGAAGGATCATCTTCCGGGACAAGTGAAAAGCTTGGCAACACAAGATGACCGCGCTCCTCAAAAAAATCAAGAAATAACTGTCGAACTTCATTTAAGCTTAACGCTTCCACGAGGTACCCCCCTTAAGTTTCAGTATTGTATGTGAAAAGCCCGGAAGAACCGGGCCTCTCAATTGTCATCCCTTTTTCAAGGGATCTTAATCCATCGCTCTCAACGTCTCAATAGGAGGCAGCTTAAGCTCTTGTCCTTTATAGATATGCTGGCTCGAGCTGCTCATACCGTTGTAACGCGCCAGTTTGTCAAGACCTTTAATGCTCAAAGCACCGGATCCGTAAAATTTGCTGGCGATCGACCAGAGAGTGTCATTAGTCTTCACAATATAAATCGTATCACTGAGAGCTGCCGCCGTCGTCGTTGTTGTCGTCTGCTCTACGAATGGCGTAGTCGTGGTCGTTACATCAACTATGATCGGGACCGACCGGGTCGTCGTTGTTGTCGTTGTCGTTTCGGAGGGTTTGGACGAACCGCCACCCTTCAACAGATTAATCAGAGCAATAATACTGACAACAATAATAATAACGAATATTGCGTAGAACGCGATTCGCCTAGTGCGGGTGGACGCACGCGGTTTTCTGTCATAACCGAGCTCATCATAGACGTCATCTCCGTACGGGTCATAGGCGCGATCATCATCAAGCTCACCGCCAGTATCCCACGAATCTGATTGTCCGTAGTCGTCATACCGTGTCTGAGCCTTGCGACGCTTTTGAGCTTCCTGGTTGTACGCAAATACGGGAAGGTGTGAGGGAGGATCGCTCTTTTCCTCGTAGTCCGCATAATCGTCTTCATCGTCATATTGATGACGCGACGCGATCTCTTGCCTTTCGCCAAGACTGGGATACTGCGGGAAAAGCGGACTCTCTTCCGAGGCAGTTGAATCAGCCGGCTTCTCGAATAAGAATGGCGATTTACTCTCCGACCCGGTAGGCGACTCTTCACTCCAATTATCCTCATAGGGTGCAGGTTTTTCAACATCAGGAAGCTTTTTCATCATGTCGACCATGTCCTGCTTTTTGTAGCGCTGTGTTCTGTCGAAATCTGCATCCTGACTTTCATGAGCGGGTTCCACAACAGGTTCCATTGCCTGTGTCGCGAACCGCCCTAAGCTGAAGCGCGCCGCCTCAGTCTCATCCTCTTTAATCGAAATTACGTCCGCGACTGCGACCTGCATCGGCGTGCCGGGCATCTGAGAGGCGGCAGCGGTCAGAAGAAGCCCTGCAGCATCCAAGGAGTCTTCCGCATCTTCCAAATGACGCATCATCTGACTTTGCCCTATGGTATCAAACACCTCGCTGTTACACAGAACGAGCCGATCACCCTGCTCAATCTGAGCAATATTGGAATAGCGGATTGTCCCCGCTTCCCCGGCTATAAAATCATTAAACCCTTCAATATGATCGCCATACAGATCGGTCGGCTCGAGCTCTTTCAAGCTACCAGTCAACGGATAGAGGGCCTCATGTCGATAAATAAAAGCCAAACTTTCGCCGATCGTCACGGCAGCCATCTCTCCATCACGGATAATAACGCCGGAGAAATAAGGTTCACGCGCGGCGTCTCCTCCTAAACGGATACGCCCTGTAACATCCATCGCCGTTTCGGCGAGGTCATTTATATCATTGTCGATGTCACTTCGATCGGAATTAACTTGCTCCGCCAAACGCTTAAGCGGCTCCTGCCACGCGGATGCCTGTGATCGCCCATCTGACGAATAGCCGAATAACGCAATGAAAGAACCTTTAGACTCGCGATCAAGTGTCGTATTGACGGAACGAAGTTCCCGCTTACTTGGGAATTTACCGTCCAAACAATAAGAGTCCGCAATACCCTCAACGGGATAATAACGGGCATTAATCGTTGCGACCAGCCTCGCCGAGATCGGTCCGGATGCCTTTGCCATAAAATGCCTCCTGATATATCAATTAATAATGAGGTCGCTTTCCGCGTTCATCTATCGCCTTACAGTTTAACATAAATATTATATTTCCATCTCGTCGGATATAATTGATTCGGCGATAATTAAATCCCCAGGTGTTGTAATCTTCAGATTGCGATCGTCACCTTTTACGAGCCTGACGGGATAGCCGATACGCATCAACAATTCAAGGTCGTCCGTAACAAGGGCGCCCTCCTCTTTTGCGACTAGAGCTGCCTTCAACATAACGTCAAAATCAGCTCCTTGCGGTGTCTGCATCGCCACCAACCTCCTTCGCGGTAGCGTCTGCTCAATTGATTCACCTCGCTCATCCGTCAGTCTTATCGTATCGGCGACAGCAATAGCGGGAGCAACACCGGCGTAATGATTCCTAATCGTGTCGATCAACTCCGTCACAAGTTCTCGCGGTAGAAAACAGCGAGCAGCGTCGTGGATCAAAACGATACGACGCACGGAAACAGACGATGCAGGTGGCTCAAAAAGGCGTTCAATCGCTAGGAGTCCTGACAATGCCGATTCCTGTCTCGATGCACCGCCTTTCACGACATGAATTGATTCGCCGGGGTAACTCTCCCCCATCAACCATTTAACACGGTTTATCTCATCTTGGTCGGCAACAATCACGATATGATCGATGTTGGAACATTTAACGAAAACATCAACAGAGCGCTCAAGTATAGAACGACCGCCGACAGCCCGAAAAACTTTATTTTCGGCGCTACCGAGTCGCGTTCCCTTTCCGGCAGCGAGTATCAGAGCGTATACTATCATCCTCCCAAAACCTCCGCCAATCATGAACTTTCCTTCGAAAACAATAAATCAAATGCTTCATTCAACTCACTCACGTAGTATACGCGGACGTCGCGCTCTTTTTCAAAACGGCGCAGCCTTGTGCGCGCGGAGGCGGGTACGACAAAACGTGTCCACCCGGCGCGGTACGCCTCCTCGAGATAATCGGCAATACGTGAAACAGAGCGCACCTCGCCCGTAAGTCCCACCTCTCCGACTACGATGCCTTCCAGTCCTAACGGCTCGTCTCGCACACTCGACAACAATGCCGCCAATATTGCTAAATCTGCGGAAGTCCCCCGAATCTTCATTCCGCCCGTCACATTAATGTACGCGTCCAACGAACTGAAGTCGAGATTTGTCTTCTTTTCCGCCACCGCCATCAACATGATCAGTCTTGAGCGATCAATTCCCTGTGCCATCCTGATCGGAGAACCGTAATTCGACGAAACGGTCAGCGCCTGCAACTCTAATAATAGTGGACGTGACCCCTCAAGAATCGCGGTGACCACAGAACCTGCCACATTCCGAGGCTTACCGTCGATAAAGAGACTCGTCGCCTGATCGACCGACACAAGTCCTTTTTCCGTCATCTCGAAAATACCGATTTCATCCGTCGCATAAAACCTATTCTTCACGGAGCGAAGAATGCGCAGCGAGCTGTCTCTCTCTCCTTCAAAGTAAAGTACGGTATCTACCATATGCTCCAACACGCGCGGACCGGCTATGGCACCCTCCTTCGTTACATGCCCCGTCATCAGAATCGTAATTCCACAGCTTTTGGCGATACGCAGCAACCCCATCCCCGCTTCGCGCACTTGCGAGACGGAACCGGGCGCCGTCGTCAAATCATCGGAATAAACGGTCTGGATTGAGTCGATCACCGCGACTGACGGTCGTCGTTCAAGCAAAACCCTCTCAATCGTCGAGAAGTTGGTTGTTGTAAGAAGGGGAATCGCCTTGTCGCTGAGTTCCAGACGATCACAACGCATCCTTATCTGCGTTTCCGACTCCTCACCGCTGACGTAGAGGATCTCTTCGTCGGGAATACGACCCAAAATCTCTAACGCAAGGGTCGATTTCCCGATACCGGGATCACCGCCTAGCAGAATCAGCGACCCGAAAACGAGTCCCCCGCCGAGCACACGATCGAGTTCGCTAATATTTGTAGGTATTTTGCGCGCTTCCTCAGCTTCAACTTTTGATAAGTCGATCACTTCGTCGCGCTCTCCTTCACCGGCGCCCGGCAACCAGCTACCTGCACGCACACTCGGCGCTTTTGCAAGCGTCTCATGTACAACCGAAAACGAGTTCCACGCTTCACAGGTCGGACACCGACCGAGCCATCCGCTCGTCTCGTGTCCACACTCGCTGCAGACGTATATTTTCCTTGTTTTCGCCATCCTCTCTCCTGTTCCTTTTCCTCTTACATTCTCGACAAATTTGGTATTTATAGATGTAAGTATAGGTTAACACCGGCTGAAATGATAGAATGATAAATAATACTTCAAAAAGTATAAGTAAATGACTGAACGACATTTACGTCATCGCATACTAACGATTCACGCACCTGTCGTTAAAACGTGAAAGCATCCAAAATGCATCGTGTCGTGCGCACTATAACTATAAATGGAGGACTTATACCTTGCTTAAGCAATTCCCCGATCCGACCGTTATAGACTCGTCTTTTCGCGAGACTTTCGATATTCCTGAAAAAACAATGTCGGAGTTTATTGAGAGCGTTTGCGCGTCTCGATCTAACGAACGGGCGATCTCGTTTCTCGGCGCTCATATTACGTATGGTGAATTAGAGGAGCGTATCGACGCGTGCATCCGCGGTCTCCTCGCCATCGGCTTCAAAGAGAGAGATGTCTTCTCCTTTTGCATGCCGAACATTCCCGAGACCGTTGTTCTGTTCTACGCCGTCAATCGTCTTGGAGGCGTCTGTAACATGATTCACCCGCTTGCGCCCCCGGCAATCGTGATCGATTCCATGACGTCGACGGGCAGTCGTTATTTAGCTTTTCCCGAGCTTTTTCTCTCGCGTCTCGCTTCGCAACTCGAAGAAAAACGCGAGACGCTCTCTCTCGAACGTGTTGTCGTCGTCCCTATGGCAGGATCAGGGGACACGATCAGCAGACTTGGTTTATGGTTGGCAAAGGGTCGTAAAGCTCTCAAAACGATGCCACAAAACAAACATTGGATGCTGTGGAAAGACATGATCAAAAATGGAATCTCAACTTCCTCCGTCAACCTCTCCGAGCACGGAGATCCGCATCGCGTCTCTGTCTACCTGCATAGCGGAGGAACAACGGCCGATCCGAAAATCATTGAACTGTCCGACCACAATTTCAATGTAATCGCTTACCAAATCGTATGGGCAATCGGCGAACAGCCAGGTGACACCGCGATCACCGGACACTCGATGATCACCATTCTTCCTCTCTTTCACGGTTTCGGACTATGTATCGGAATGCATTCGATGCTGGTCAACGGTCAATGTTGTATACTCGTCCCGCAGTTTTCTCCTGACGTACTGGCTGCCGTCATAAAAAAGCATCGACCGACCCTGATGGCGGGTGTCCCGACACTTTTCGAAGGCATACTCAATTCGCCTGCGATGAAGGACGTCGACTTCTCCTGTTTCAAGGCACTATTCTGTGGCGGTGACACACTCACACCCGAGCTGAAAACGCGTTTTGATCAATTCCTGCTTGAGCATGGCTCATCATGCAAGCTGCGAGAAGGATACGGTCTGACAGAGACCGTAACCGTTTGCAGCCTTTCGCATGACCGAACCTCCGACCGTAACGGCATCGGTTTTCCTCTCGCATGTATGAAGATGAAAATTGTCGATCCCGTCACGAGAGAAACACTCCCCGACGGCGAGACGGGCTTGATTTGTGTCTCGGGACCAACAGTCATGAGGGGCTACTTAAACGACCCCGAAGCAACGGCAAACGCCATAAGAAAGCACGAAGACGGAGAATACTGGGTGGAGACCGGTGACATCGGACTGCGCAATCCCGACGGATTCTATCACTTTATAAGCAGAATCAAGAGAATGATAAAAGTGTCGGGCGTTCCCGTTTATCCATCACAAGTCGAGACGCTCATCGCAGAGCTTCCTGAAGTCTTGCAAGTGGCAGCGATCGGCATACCGCATCCATATAAAATGCAAGTCGTCAAGGCGTTTGTCAGTGTCCGTGAGGGAACCGATAAAGAGCTCCTCGAAAAAAAGATTAAAGAAACCATCCGACAACGACTTTTGCGATATGCCGTTCCGGAAGAAATTGAATTTATCGACGAATTTCCCAAAACAGCCATCGGTAAGATTGACGCCAGAAAACTCGAAGAGATAGAACTGCAAAAGAGAAAAGCAACAGAAAACACTTAACTCTGTTGCGACAGAATACGCTCGATATACGCCGTCAAATCTTCCGGACTTTCGGCGAGATAATCGGGACTCACCGCTTCCAACTTTTCAATCGGCTGGTAACCCCATTTGACCGCGACTGTACGCATCCCGGCATTTCTGCCTGTCATCACATCGATGTCGCTGTCGCCGATGAAGAAAGACCTTTCGGGCGAAGCCCCGAGTTTCTCCAACACATCAATCGTTTGGGACGCGTCCGGCTTGAGCGGAAAGTCGGGACTAAAACCGCGAATCTCTGAAAAGAGATCCAAAGAAAAAGATGTCGCCAGAACACGCGGCGCCATTGACATATTCTTATTCGTCACGACGGCGACATCGACACCCATCGCTAGAAGACGTTCGAGCATCTCAGGCACTCCGTCATAAGGCTCCAGCTCATCGGTACAATGCTCGTCAAATATTCTTGTATAGATGCGAAATGCTTCCTCGATGGTATCCGGGTCATCGATGCCCGAATGGCGCATAACGCTCTCCGCAA
>JAAZMK010000174.1 GCA_012798865.1 Clostridiaceae bacterium
CCCAAACGCTGCATACTGGAAACGACCTTTTGCCCAAGTTCCGTGAAGTCACCTTGACATGCCATGATGGCATCAGCGATGGCAAGCGTCATGATGCTGTCATCCGTGACCTCGCACTGTTGTGTCATGAACTCAAATTCTTTGGACTTGTGATTATTAAACTCAAATCTGGAACCGACGATATCGCCGATGATTGCCCCGAGCATACGATCCCCTTTTCATCGGATCACGACAGATGAATCCACCTTACTTCCCCAAAATTTCTTTCTTTTTCTCCTCAAACTCTTCCTCAGTGATGATACCCGCGTCGAACAGCTCTTTGAACTGCTTAAGGGTTACTATTTGTTCGTCATGAGAAAGTGCTGTTTTCTCCGGTAATGCCGGCTGCTCTGATTCATTCGTTATATTCTGCATCACCACGCCGCCTGCCACAGCGGCAAGGGCATCGATTGCCTTGCCGCTCTTGCTGCGAGAGCGAGAACGCTTGGAACCGGTTTTCTTCTTGCCGGTTACGCTGACGAGCGTGCCGATCACGCCGCCTTCAAGAACAGCCTTTGTCGTGCCGACCGTATCAATCCCTAAGGTATCGTCGATGATTTCGATTGCATTTTTTACCTTCTTGGCGCTTCTTGCCGGCGCCGTTTTACCGGTGACAAGCTTGAAAAGAGTCATTCTGAACTTGTTTGCCTCGATTAAAGAATTAAAATCAAGACTAATCTCTTGGTAAAGAAAGAGAATTCTAATGTGTTTTCCCTTCTGAAGAACCTGCGGCAAGTCCTCATATATTTTAATATCCTGAACGGAATAGACTGTGTGCGTTTCTTCTTCCTTTGCAAAAAGACTGCTTTTTACGTATTCGGTAATTACGATATTCAGATTAGTCAGCATGAGACGAGAGGACCTTTCTTGACCCTGAATCGTCACGTCGCGCTCGTAGAGAATAGTTTCATCGGGTCGTAAAGAATAAGCCGCCATCGTCTACACCTCGTTTTTCTATATTCTGATCGAGTATTATATCTTGTAGGTTCTGTGTGCTTCAGCAGAAAAGCACTTTCCGCTCAAGCGATATCCAGCGAGCGTGATTTTGGTCGTGCACTTCGCTCCCTTTATTAAAACACAGAGCGACGTATTTACTCTATTTTAACCGTAAAATCGCAGATGGTTTTTGTTGCGTGTCACTTAATATGAAATCTCCGCTTTAACTCCCGTATAAAGTCGCTTCGGAGCGTAATGATGCAGGCTACAAGCAGCGTGACTGCCGTGGCGCCCATGGCTATAAACTGCCATCCGGTCGTTTCGCGCATGATAGACAGCCCGATGATTGAGGCGATGATTGCTAAGACAATCAGTAGCAGCATCGGCAGCAAATTATGCTTTTGCCTCTCAATATCTGTGAAGAACAGAATGCCCGAGACTACAAGCCCGCCGAAACAAACAATCGGAACGACGGTGAGCGCCCAACCGGGAGCGAGAAAGATGTCAATCAATGCCAACAAAGAACACGAGAAGGAAATCGTTTTGATTGGTTGACTTATGCGGTTGTACTCGACCAAATCGGGAGAGATGACAAGCGACCACGCCATGTAGATGGACAATACAACAACTAGGCTCCAAGCTTTACCGCCGAGAGCTAGGTTGACGATAGGGCTCACGACGATCGCGAAGAGAACTGGCCACCGAATAATGCGAAGAAAGTGTTTTCGTTGCAGTTTGCGTTTTTCTACGGGCGGATACGTGATCTTAGGCTTCATAAAAATCACTCCCTTCCACCTCTATGCTAATGTCGTCAGCCAAGAACAACTCGTACATCGTCTCTTCAAATGTGGGATCCAAGGTTGCTTTCAAGATGGTGAAAGTCACCGTGTCGTTTATTGTCACGACGGAGCAGGAGGCGCGATTGGAGATCGGCTGACCGGTGAGTGAATCCATGCTTTCGATATGTTCCGCCATGGCGGGTGTCATCTCAACCACGCCGAGATTTGAGAGCGTATTTGTGAATATCTTGTCGCCCAAAAATCCGTAGACCATTTTGGCGACGGGTTGCTTGAGGAACAAGGGAATGGACATCATAATGTTCACCAATCTCACGGTCGACATAAGCATTGCACTCATCGATTCTTTGGAAGCTTTCTTCTCCAGCTGCTCGCCTATTTTGACAATAATGGACTGTAAATCCGTCGTCTCTTCTATCGGCAAACGTATACCGCAGTACATAGAAAAATTGCGCAACGTCTTCGAGGGGTAGTATTGTCTCATGTTGACAGGCACTTGAATACTGGCTTCGCCATGCAAATGATCGGTTGCGGCTTTCCCCGCCAAGAACATCAAGCCCAGAAGATAGACTGTTATCGACGCATGATATGCTCTCGCGGCGGCTTTCAACTCAGAAACATTCATTTTGAAATGAATGACGCGACAAGGCTTGTTGTCGGTAAGCTTTCCATTCATCTGAACGGCAAGCTTGTCCATGAAACCCGA